>JASMLW010000192.1 GCA_030748485.1 Pirellulaceae bacterium | reverse complement strand
CATCTCGCCCGACGGTGGACAGAGTTGGGGTGAGATTCGATCGACGGGCATCCGCGGTCAGACAATGACGCCGATCTTCCTCGGCGACGACCGTCTGCTGGTTCTCTACAACCAGCGTCACGGACAGCAGGCGATCCACATGTGCCTGGTGACATTCGACGACGAGAACTGGACGGTCTGCCACGACTCGGTGATGTACGATGCGGATACGGTTTACGAGCGATCAGACAACGTCGAGTCGGGCATCGACGAACTCGAGGATTTCGCCTTCGGGTTCCCCACAGCGGTCGGCTTGAACGACGGAACATTCTTGGCGACACATTGGTGCGTTGAAGACGGAACGTGCGGCATCCGCTGGACTCGCCTGCGAATCAACTGGAGTTAATCTCATGAACAGCATTGGCGTGGGGATGATCGGCAGCGGGTTTATGGGTTTGACTTACAGCCAGTGCCTCAAAGCCCACGTCGACGGAGCCCATTTGGTGGGCGTCGCCGGCGGGACGCGCGCCGCGAAGCTGGCGAGTGACTTCGGTGTGCCGGCTGCGGAATCAGTCGACGCGCTGTTGGCTCGGTCCGACGTCGATGCGGTGATCGTCGCAACGCCGGACCAACACCGTGTCGAGATTACGGAAAAGGCGGCCGCCGCCGGCAAGCATTTGCTGGTCGAAAAGCCGATGGCGCCAACCGTCGCGGAATGCGACGAGATGAGCCGGTTGTGCGATCGCGGCGGCGTCAAACTGGGCGTTGTCAAGACCGAACGTTTTCGCTCAGTCACTCGCAAGGCGAAACAGCTGATCGATGATGGCGCGATCGGTCCGATCTGGATGATGCGTACGCTCTCGGCATTTCCCATCACATTGACGAAGGACGTTTTCGCCGAGCGACAGTGGATGTACGATCCGCGCAGCGGCGGCTTGTTCCTCGGGATGGCCTCGCACAACGCCGATTTTCTACGCTGGCTTACCGGCAAGAACGTCGTTCGCGTGTTTGCTCAAGTCGGGACATTCAGCGATATCGACGCGCCGGCTCAAAGCGTCATGGCTCAACTGCAATTCGAAGACGGAGTGATGGGCCATATGTGGATCACCTCCGAGTTGCCTCCGCCGAGCATTCCCAGCAGTGAAGTGCGCTTTGAGGTAATCGGCCGCGACGCCATGCTCGACCTCGAAAACTTCGACTTCTTACGCCTGGGAAAGGGCGAGTCGTGGGAGGACGTCTTCATCCCGCCCAAATTCGATTGGGCGAATGACCCGACTAATCCGATCCGGCTCGAACCCCACTTTCGCGTCATCCAAGGATTCGTCGACAGCATTCGCGAAGAGCGAACGCCGACCATTGGGGCCGCGGAGGGCAGGGCGGCTGTCGAAATCTGTGAAGCGTGTCTGCGTTCGGCTGAGATCGGGGAAGCTGTCGATTTGCCGCTGCCCAAGACGCCAGCCGGCAATGGTGAGTGATGAGCACGGACTCGGTCTCGACCCACTCTCGGCGGAATCTACTCTTGTTCGCGGCGATCGTCGGTCTGCAGTATCTCGCCGCTCCGGTCATCTACGTGGGGATCACGCAAGCTTCATTGCTTCGTCAACTAACGCCCAACGCCGTAGTGGCCAATCTTCCGGGAGCATCTTTCTTCGTGATGGCCACGCTGGCTGCGCTGGCGGCTTGGGCGTTTCCTCGCGTCGCCCAGCTCAAGCCGGTGTTGGTCGCCTGCTACGGCACGGCGGCGGTGACGTCGGCGCTGACTGCGGTGGCCTTGATGATGCCTGTCTCGAACAACGCGAAGATCGCCGCCGTCGTCGCACAGAGCGCGCTCACGGGCGCGACGATTCCCACGGCCATCGCTTTCATCTGGGAGGTGTTGGGCCGCACGACGGACGAGTCGAAGCGCGGGGTGGCTCTCGGGCTGGCCTACGGAGCCGGCCCGATCCTCGCCGCTCTCGGCTCACTCGCATCCCAACTCATCCTCGCCGGCGAATTTGAGTTTGGGCCGATCGACATTCGCGTGACACCATTCGGCTCGCCGACGAACTACGCCCTGCTGTTCGGACTCATCGCGCCCGTCATGGGATTGGCGGCGTTCTTGTCGAGCCGGTTCGAGATTGTGGCTCCCATCGTCGAGCCAGGCCGCCGGCCAGTGGCGGAGGTGATCGACTTGGTCCTGGGCGTACTCGCCGGCGTAGCGGCGATGATGTTCGCGATCTACGAATTGATGCCTCTGTCGATCGCCTGCATGCTCGTCTCGACCGCCCTGTTCGCTGTTCACTTTCGCGACCTCCTCTCGGTTCGCCTGCTGCGACTGGTCGCCGTCATGACAGTGATCTTTTATGTCGGCAATACGATTCCTTCGAACATGAACCTCTACTCCGAAAGCGTGCTCGGCGTCGATCCGATGGAGTACGCCGGGTATCAGAATCTGCTGCGATTCACGTTCAAGGCGATCGCCGGGACGGCGTTGGGCTGGCTGCTCGTCAGGACGAACCCCCGCGCGGGCGTGTTGGTAACGGCCGGGCTGTACGTGCTCGCACTGGCCTGGGCCATGTTCTCCACCGGCAAGATGTATCTCGTCGCCTTTGGCGTTTTCGGCGCGGGAGAACTGATCGGCGTCTACGCGCCAAACTACATGTTGTCAGCTTGCCGCACATCGGAAATGAAGCGCGGCCAGGTGATGATGAATCTGGCGATGGGGCCGGTTGGCCAGGCTGGGTTGCTGTTCGGCTGGATCGCCCAGACGATAAAAGAGAACAACATCACAGCCTTCGG
The DNA here is from genome assembly GCA_030748485.1 of Pirellulaceae bacterium. Taxonomy (GTDB): domain Bacteria; phylum Planctomycetota; class Planctomycetia; order Pirellulales; family Pirellulaceae; genus JASMLW01. Next base: position 14,891 of record JASMLW010000192.1, on the reverse strand, counting down.
CGCGACGAGCGAGGCGTTGGGGTTTCAAACGAGCTTCGCCGTTTGCGGTGGAATCCTCGCGCTGGGGATTCTGTTCACCCTGCTGTTCATTCCCCCGCACCCGAAACGCGACGACGACGGCGCGCTTGATGGTCCTAAACCGATCGATTCGTCGAGTTAGAGAAACTGCGGCGTCAACAGGCGCGGCAGGAACATGATCACGTCGGGGAAGACGATCACAACGATCAAGAGCGCCAGCATGGGGAGCAGGACAATTCCCACATCTTTTAGCGCATCGACAATCTTGATCTCACCCAACGCGCAGGAGATCAACAGACACAGCCCGTACGGCGGCGTGACCAATCCGAACGCCAGCGAGATCACGCCGATCATGGCGAAGTGGATCGGGTGAATGCCGACTTCATCGGCCAGCGGCAGCAGCACAGTGCCGATCACGATGATCGCCGGTATGGCGTCGATGAACATGCCGACAAATAGAAACGCCAGCGCGATCAAGAAGCCGGTCGCCAGTGGGCCTGTACCCCACGCCGTCATCGTCTCGACCAGCGCTTGCGGAATCCGGTAGTAGGCGAGCAACCATCCAAACGCCGAAGCCGTGCCGATGCAAAACAGCGAGATCGCCGCCAGGCGGGCCGATTCGTAGAACACCTTGGGGAACTCGCGCCAGCCGATCGATCGATAGATCAGTCCGCCGAGCAGCGCCGAATAGACGACGGCTACGGCCGACGCTTCCGTCGGAGTGAACAACCCACCGACGATGCCGCCGACAATAATCGCCGGCGTAATCAATGCTAAGAACGCCTCAGAAAAAGCGCGCCCCAGTTCAGGCCACGTCGACTTTTCATAGATCGGATAACGGCGGACCTTGGCGTAGACCACGACCGTCGTCATCATCAACAGAGCGATCAACAGCCCGGGAACGACGCCCGCCAGAAACAGCCCGCCAATCGAAACCGACATCAACCCGCCCCAGACCACCATCATGATGCTCGGTGGAATGATCACTCCCATGACCGACGAACAGGCCGTGATCGCCACCGAAAAACTGGCGTCGTAGCCCTGTTTCTTCATCGCCGGGATCATCAAGGACCCAATCCCGGCGGCGTCCGCCGTCGAAGAACCGGAGATGCCGGCGAACAACATGCTCACCAACACGTTGACGTGAGCCAACCCGCCGGGCAGATGCCCGACCAGGGCCCGCGCCAACTTGACCAGTCGTTCGGTGATGCCGGCGGCGTTCATCAAGTTGGCCGCCAACAAAAAGAACGGCACGGCCAACAAGATGAAAGAGTTGTACGACTTCCACATCTCGTTCATCAGCAAGAATGGCGACAACCGCTCGTCAAAGAAAAAGATCGGCACGCAAGCCAAGCCGAGCGCAAAAGAGACCGGGACGCGCAGCACGATCAGCACTGCGAACACGCCGAACATGATCGCCGCAACTTCGCCGGCACTCATGCGGGCTTCTCCGCCTCGACGCTGCGAATGGCCCGGATGTCTTGCAGACATTTCTCGCCCAGGAACAGGAGCCAACTGAGCCCGGCGATCGGAAACGAGACGTAGATGAAGACCATTCCGATTCCGCTCATCTCCGACGTCTGCTTCGCGCCAAAGCGAGCAAATTCAAAGCCGTACCAAGCGAAAACGAGCGCCATCAGGAACATCGCAATATGCACAATCAACTTCGACACGCCTTCCTCGCGCTTCGTTTTCGGCTGCGGCATCAAGTCGACATCAAAGTGCGTGTCGTCGCGAACGGCCACAATCGCGCCGATCATGATGATCCAGACGAAGCAGAAACGGGCCAGTTCCTCCGTCCAGATGTAGCGGGGGACAAGGCCAGTGAATCGAGAGGCGATTTGGAACGACACCGGAGCCAGCATGAAAGCGAGCAACGCCGTCATCACGAACTTCAACAACCGGTGGTAGGCGTCCAATACTCGCTTCATTCCGGCGACCGCCCAGAGATGCGGGAGCAAACGAAAGCCGTAGGCTACTCGATGGCGTTGATGCGGGCCAGCGTCTCGACGGCGTCGATTTGTTTCGCGTACTCCGCCTTCACCGGCTCGGCGAGCCGCAGCAGTTCGGCGCGCGCCGTGAACGCGTGCACTCTCAACTTACCCTCCTCGGCTAATCCCGCGAGAATCTTCGCGTCCTCGGTCGACTCGAGCTCTCGACCGTACGCGCCCGCCTCGCGACCCGCGGCGGTGATCGCATCTTGCAGATCTTGAGGGAGGCTGCGGAATGTCTTTCCGCTGAAACAGAGCGGCCGCACCGTGATGGCGTGTTGAGTCAGACAGATCTCCGGTCCGACTTCATAGAACTTCATCTGCTGAGTTCCGGCGGCCTCGTTCTCCGCAGCGTCGATCACGCCCGTCTGCATCGCGTTGTAGACTTCGCTGTACGCAATCACGGTTGGAGACGCGCCGATCGCTTGGAAAATCTCGGTCTGGATGGGAGCCCCCATCACACGGATGCTGAGCCCCTTGAGCTGATCCATGTTTGTCACGGGTCGTTTCACGATCAGGTTGCGAACTCCGCCTCCCGCGTGACCGATGATCATCACGTCGGCTTTCTCAGCGACCTCGCGGCCGATCGAATCGAAGGCGTCGCTGTCGAGCACCTTGTTCCAATGGTCGACATCGCGAAACAAGAATGGCATGTCCATCAACGGGGCGGCGTTGGAAAACGTCGACATGTGAGACGGCGAGACAATGCCGTAGTCGACCGAGATCCCCTCGCTCATGTAGCCGAAGTAGTCCTTCTCGAGACCCAGTTCGCTGTTGAGATAGAGTTCGAACTCGACCGGACCGTCGTAATTCGCTTTAACCAGTTCTTCGAACTTGCGGATGGTTCGAGTGAACGCGTGGTCTTCGCCGAACTGAGTCGCTCCGCGGAGTGTGATCAACTTGGGCTGTCCACTCGCCTCGGGCGGCTCGTCGTTGCGGTCGTTGAGACGGAAAAAGATAAATGCCGCCAACGCCAACAGCGCAGCAACCGCGACGAGGGTAGTCTGCTTCATGGGACAACCGGGGAAAGAGGAGTGCAGCAAGACTAGGACGACCTCACGTGGCCGTCAAGAGTGGAGCCACTCAGGAGGACGACGACAAGCCGCGCCGATCAGGGAAATCACTCAACTCCCTGACTTCGAACTTGCGCGACTCGCTACCCGTCGTACCTGTAGCCCGCGCCGTGCACGGTGCGGATCAGTTGCGGATCTTTGGGGTCTGCTTCAATTCGTTTCCGCAACTGGGAGATATGCTGATCGAGCGAGCGGCTGTTGGGCATATAGTCGTCGCCCCAGCACTTGTTGAAGATCGTGCCGCGGTCGAGCACCTGTCCCCGCGACTGGTGGAACAGCACCAGGATACTCACATCGCGGGGACTGAGTTCATAGGTTTCGCCGCCGCGTCGCGCCCGCAGTTCCGCCGGAGACACTTCGAGATCTCCCATCACAAACGGGCCGGGCGCGGCGTTCGCCGGCGGCGCATGACAACGGCGGGCGACAGCTCGAATCCTGGCGACGACTTCTTTGACGCCGAATGGCTTAACGATGAAATCGTCGGCCCCCAACTCGAGCCCGACGACCTTGTCCGTCTCCTCCGACTTTGCGCTGATAAACACGATGGGGATGGCCGGCCGGGTCGCCCGCATCCGGCGACACACATCGTAACCGTTCACCTCCGGCATCATGATGTCCAAGCAGACCAGGTCGGGCGACTCCGACTCGAACATTTCGAGAGCCGACTGCCCATCTTCGGCGACAACGACGCCGTAACCTTCCGACCGCAGGACTTCGGCGAGACCGTTGCGAGTCAGTGCATCGTCTTCGGCGATCAGAACTTTCATCCGCATCCTTCTGCGCTACGCGCTGGATTGCTTGGGGGACCGCGTCGTCAACTCGACCTGGAACTTCGCTCCACGTTCGGCGTCGACCAGCACAACATCTCCGCCGTGCAGCCTGGCCAGACTGCGGCAAATCGACAGGCCGATCCCTGCACCCGCCGCGCCTTCGAGCCGATCGGCGCCTCGCTGGAAGGGCAGAAACACCCGGCCGCGATCCGCAGCCGAAATCCCGGGCCCTTCGTCGGCCACCACGATGAAGACGCGTTGCTCGGCCTGGCGGCTTTCGATTCGCAACACGCCGCCAGCCGCCGCGTACTTCTCGACGTTGCTAATCAGATTGACCAGTATCTGCTCGAACACATCTTGATCGAACTCCGCCGCCTCGCTCGCCTGGCCGTCGAATTCAACAACGACACCCTTCTCGCGCAGCGTCGGCTCGAAATACTCGAGCACACTGCGAATGACCGCGTCGACGGTCGCCGTCGTATAGTTGAGCTTGACCTGTCGATTCTGTTGACTGGCGAACGTCAGCACGTTGCCGATCAGCCGGCTCAGCCGCGCGCTCTCCGACAGAATGACTCGCAGCCGGTCGTTGGGATTGCCGACCCCCGTTTCACCCTCGTTGGCCAGATCTCGTTCCAGCAATTCAGCGTACATGCGAATATTGGTGAGCGGCGTTTTGAGCTCGTGCGACACTTGATTGACGAAGTTAACGCGCGTCGCCGCCTCGCGCAACTCGCGCGACGACTCGCGGTAGAAATAGACCGCCAGCCCGACCACGGCCAGAAAGAGCGCGGCCAGTCCGCTGAGCAGATTGAAGTAGGTGCTCCTTCCCGACAGGGCGGCGAAGTGCTCGTCGGCCACGTAGTACTTCAATCGCCAACTGGTCAACGGCGCGCTGAGCGGCAGCACGACGAACGGCTCGTCATCGTCTTTCGGTTCGAGCCGGCCCCATTGGTAGACGGTGTTGTCATTTGAATCGGCCAAACGGATTCGGGTTTGGGCGGAGTGAGATTCGTCGAACGGCGTCTGCGGCAGTTCGACGATCAGATCGGCCATCCAGCGAGGCCTGACCAACTCGACGCCGACGATATGGCCTTCGATTCCTCGTCGCCAGAAGATCAGATGGACGCCGCGCTCCCAGAACCAAACGTACCAACCATGGCCGCCCGATTGCGCGGCCGAGTCGCGAACACCGCTGGTCGTAACGCGAGTTTCGTTGGACCGAGCCTTCGATTCGACCAACGCGGCGGCGCGGATCAGATCCTTGTCCTGCAGAAATGGGCTGGCGCGATCCAGAAACTCGCGCTCGGAGTTGTTGAGCGGAGCCATCGGATCCGGGTGCCGCAGCCGACCGTCTGACTCCAATACGAAAACTTGTCCGACAATCGGCTCGTCACGCACCACCGCCCGCAAATGCTCGCGATCGTACGACGAGAATTCCGTCATCTCGAGCAGCTGAGACTCGAGACGCTGAAAGTGGCCAACGATCGTCTGATCTGTCTCCCGCAGTTGCTCGGCCAACAAATCACTGACGTTCTGACGCACGATCGCCTGCTCATCGTGCGCAAGCCGAACGCCCAGCCTGCCCAGCAAGGCGAGCGGCAAACACACGATGAGCGTCAAGATGACGATCTGTTTCGTTGACACGAATCGACTTTGGGTTCGCGGATTGGCTGCGCCGCTCAGCCGCGGACGCCGCCGCCGGCTCCGCGCTACTTCTGCGGCTTCGGTTTCGCTCCACTGTAGATCTGCTGACTGGCGTCAAAGAACTGCTGTTCTCGCATCGCTTTGCGCGATTGAGCCCAATCTTTGTCACTCAACTTACCTGACTGGTAGCGGTTGTCGAAACCTCGCTTTCGCAGGAACGCCGAATTCAGCTTCTTTCCATTGTCTTCGAGGTACTTGCCGTTGGCGATCAACAGGCGGCGGGCTCCGTCGATGTCTCCCTTGTCGCGCAGCGACGTAGCCAGCTCGTTCTGCAAGTTGGAGATCTGCAGGACACAAGCGGTGGAAACTTCGGTATTGAGGTTCTTTTCGACATCGGCGGCCGAGTTGGTGAATTTCACGCTGACGACGCTGGAAAGACGGTCTGTCGTTTCGGTTTCCATGTTGGAATAAGAGACTCGCACCTCGGCGACTTCAATCGTCTTGTTGTTCTTGTTCGGCGGAACTTCCACTTCCAAGAGAACGTATTTTTCCTGATCGCTGTACAGCTGATTCATCTTGGCGATGACCTGCTGGCCGTTGATCTCGGCGTCTTGATTCAACACGCGAACTGGGCGAATGCCCTCGGCTGCGCGAATGTTGATCGCGACCTCTTGAGCCACGACGGACAGCACTGAATTGAACTCGTAGTTGAAGATTCGCACCAGATCTTCGGCTCCCTCGATGAAAGCGTGGTTGCCGCCGCTCTGCTGCGCGAGCTTCGTCATCAGGTCCTCGTTGTAGTCCAAGCCGAGGCCCATCGTGGATACCGAGATACCCTCTTTCATCAAGGTGGCTCCGAGCCTGCCCAGTTCGCTGGGCGACTTGGGACCGACGTTCGCGAGCCCATCCGAAAGCAAGATGATCCGATTCACCCGTCTCTTGTCGATGAACTTGCGGGCTTCCTCGGCGCCCTTGCTGACGCCGGCGAACAACGCCGTCGACCCGCCCGCGTCGAGCTGCCGGATCTTGTTGATCACGGATTGCTTATCCGACAGCTTAGTGGCGGGCACCACCACGCGCACCGTCGAGTCGTAGGCGACGACGGAGACGATGTCCTGCCTGCCCAACCGCTCGACCGCTGCGATCGCCGCCGCTTTCGCTTCGGCGATCTTCTGTCCGGACATCGAGCCGGACTTATCGAGCACAATGGCGACATTCACGGGCGCGCGGTGTTTGGCGTTCTTGATCTTGAACCCCCGCAGCCCCACTTTGACAAACGTCGTTTGCTTCTTCCCTGCGAGCAACATGCGATTCGCCATCGAAACGTCGAGTTGCACTTGGCTCGCTAGTCCCGGCCCCGCCAACAGCGCGACGATCATTGCGGCCGCTGCATACGGCTTCAATTTGAACATGTTTGATCTCCTTCTCTTCCCGGCATCGGACATGAATGTGAACGAAAACCGCCAGTGGAAAACTCCCGCCGACAGCCTGTATGGAATTAGACGATTTCCGTCGAAAAGAGTGGTCAGATCGCTGTCATTTGTTTGTAAGAAATGTGTAACTGACGTGGATTCTCGCCAATTCGACGGAGTTGCTCGCGGCCAGATCTGGGTGGGCGTTGGCGACGGCGGCCGGGCCATCCCAAATCCGCGACGAATCTGCGATGATATTGCGATTGACGCTGACGCCTTTTCACTCCACAGCCCGCTCAGAGAACCCATCATGAAGTCTTCACTTATTCGCTCCGCCAGTCTCTGCCTGACACTCCTCGCGGTCTCCTCGATCTCGTTCGCCGAGGACAAGAAACAACCGCCTCACGACGCAATCAAACCGGTTCCCCGCGGCGGCGGTTGGATGAACCGGCACAAATCGATGAACGAGCGGGTGGCGAAGGGAAACGTCGGCTTGGTGTTCATCGGCGATTCGATCACCCAAGGGTGGGAGGGCCGCGGCAAGAAGGTATGGGCGAAATACTACGGCAAGCGAAACGCCGTCAACTTGGGGATTGGTGGAGATCGAACCCAACACGTCATCTGGCGGCTGGATAACGGCAATCTGAAAGGAATCTCGCCCAAGGCGGCCGTGATCATGATCGGCACGAACAACTCGGGCGGCAACTCCCCCGAGCAGATCGCGGAAGGAGTCACGAGAATCGTCCGCCAGCTGCAGGAGAAAACGCCCAAGACCAAGATTCTCTTGCTCGCTACGTTTCCCCGCGGCGCGACTCCCGCCGACAAGCGCCGGCAAGTGAACGAGAAGAGCAATGCGATCGTGGCCAAGTTGGCCAAAGACGACAACGTCGAGTACCTCGACATCGGCGCCAAGTTTCTGGGCGACGACGGATCGCTGTCCCGAGAGATCATGCCGGACCTGCTCCACTTGAGCGAAGGCGGCTACACGATCTGGGCCACATCGATCGAAGAGAAACTGGCCGCCCTGTTGGGTGAGTAAGCTGACGCCCGGCGAAAACTCCCGTAGCACAACGGATCGATGGAACGATTTCCCTACATTACTCCGTACGTGAATGAAGTGTTCGCCAAGGAGCGGACGCAGTGGGACTTCATTCTGCTCCGGCCGATCCTGCTGGTGCTGTACTTCTTTCTCCGGTTTGTCAGTTTCCCACTGAAGTTCATCCTGCACCGCTGGTCGTTTGGATTCGAAGCGTATCTGATCGATTGCTCCATGGCTTTCGGCATGAAGTACTTGGCGCGCTACGAGGCGGCCGAGTTGTTCATGCGGCACATACAAATCGAGCCGCTCCTGTACCGGCACATACTTCAAGGCGGCGAAGCGCCGGCCACCGAAACGGGAACCAAACTCAACGGCATCGACGGCGACTTTGGACTTGACGACATCAGCACGTTGCTGCGCCACCAAATGACGCTGGGCCACGATCGCCTGGCGTACGAAGTGGTCGAGCGATTCGACAAAGAAGTGTTTCTCGAGAACATCGACCAGATCCGCTCCAGCAAGCCGGGCGACCACGAACAGTTCAGCAAGTCCGTACTGGAGCTGAACCGCAAGCATTCGTTTCAGCTGCTGGGAGCGACGAACGTGGTCATGCTGATCGTCGCCTCCATCACGATCTTCGGCGACCTGCGCACGACGATTACCGCGTTGAATTCTTTCGGCTCGGATTCGATCGTGCTCTGGTGCGTCAAGCAGATCTACGCCGAGAACAGACGAGTTCAAGTCGACCTGGATTTCTTCATGCAAGAGGTCGCCAACCGCGGGCACTACAACAACAGCGCATTCTTCTCCAACCCCAGCCAATACTTGTACTATCACATCGTGTTCAACGAAGTGGTTTACCATTTGCTGATGAATGCGCCGCCAAACAAATCGGACGGTTGAGACTCATGCGGTGCTTTATCACGCGGACAGCCTCGTATCTGCCGGGCTCTCCCGTGAGCAACGACGAAATCTGTCAGCGACTCGGCCAACTCAACGGTGAGGAGGAAGTGCGCGAGAAGATTCTGTCGATGAATGGGATCCGTCTGCGGCACTACGCCCAAGATCAACATCAGCAAGCGACTCACGACGTATACGAATTGGGATCACTCGCGGCGCAGCGGTGCCTCGAACAAAACGTCGACACGAGGGCGATTTCGTTGCTGGTGGGTGGGACGACGTTCGCCCCGCTGGCCGGCCCCGGCTTCGTGTCCATCCTGCATGAGCGGTTGAGCTCCGCGGGCGCGCTCGCCCAACCGGTCGAGATCAGCTCGCACGCCGGCATCTGTTCTTCGGCGACGACCGCACTGGTCGCGGCGATCCGCGCCGTGGCCGGCGGCCATCACGGATCATCTCTGTGCGTCGGCGCCGAGCACGCCTCGGACGTGCTCAAAGCGAAGTCTATTCGACCGATCGACGACCGCGCGGACCACGTCAACGTTCGCAACAGTCGTTGGTTCATGTCCGTCTTCCTGCGATTCATGCTCTCTGACGGCGCAGGCGCGTTTCTGTTGCAAGATCGCCCCGATCCGGATCGCCTGTCGCTGCAAGTGAATTGGACGCACGCGATGTCTTTCGCCAACGAAGCGCCGCTCTGCATGAAACTGGATTGTCGATCCGCTCTGTTGAGTCAAGACTTGTCCGTGCTGTCGACTCATCTTTTTCCCACCGCCGACAAGTTTCTCGACCACGCTCTAGAAACACACGACGACACGATCGACTCGCACACGATCATTTTGCCGCACATGTCTTCGTTCTTTTTCCGCAGAAAAATGGAGCGAGTCATAGCTGGACGCTGCAGCGACGACTCCAACCCCGTGCCCTACTGGACTAATCTAGAAACTGCGGGCAACACGGGAGCCGCCTCCATCTTCGTCATGCTCGACCAATATCTCGAGCGCCGCGAATTGTCGGACGGAGATCGGATGCTGCTCTTCGTGCCGGAATCGGGACAGTTCAATTTCGTCTTGATCAGCCTGACCGCGGGCGCCCCATGAACGTTCTATCGGCCAGCCTCCCACAGAAGAAAAGGCGCCTGGCCATCATTGGCGGAGGCAGCAGCGGACTGATCTCTCTGAAGTACGCTATTGATCTACTTCCCAGCTGGGACGTGCAATGCTTCGAGCAATCGGATCGCATCACCGGCGTTTGGGGGAACCCCTATCCCGGATTTGTCTCCACGACCACCAAATACGCCACACAATTCGCCTGCCACCCACGCTTCGACGCCGGCGTGAGCGCGGATGGCGGAGCGAGTCGCGAGGAGTTTTTTCGCGACGGAGAATATGGCGAGTACCTGCAGGACTTCGCCAACGGGTTTTCCTTGTCGCCGCGAATCTCACTGCGGACTCGAGTCGTTTCATTGCGGCAGTCCGACAACGGTTGGATCTTGACGCTAACCCAATTGGACTCTTCTAGTCGAGCAGACTCCGGGCGACCAGTTGGGCCGACTGAAACGACGGAGGAGGCGTTCGATGCGGTCATCCTCTGTACGGGTTTGGCCGCCGCCGCCAAGCCGCTCGATTGTGGCGTCAAGACGCTCAGCGTAGCCGACATGACGCGACCGAACGGTTTGGAGACCGTCACGAACCAGCGCATCGTGGTGATTGGCGGCGGCGAGTCGGCAGTCGACTTCGCCGATCGCCTCGCTCGCCCCGAACTTCAAAACGAAGTCTATCTCTCGCTGCACTCCGGCGTCCGCGTCAGCCCCCGTTACCATCCGATTCGAGGAGTGCCATCCGACTTCCTCAGAAACCGGCTGATGCTGTCGATTCACGCCGACATTCGAAATTGGATCGGGCAGCGTTTCGTCGAAGCTCGCATTCGCCATCAAGAGCGATTCGAACGGGCGTACCCGAGTTCCGACACGCTCAAACGCAGCGATGAACAAGCAGCGGCCGAGATCGTCGCTCGCCGAAAGGAGTGGGCCTACAAGTTGACGAAGGCCGCTAAAGATGACCTCTTCAACATGTTTCATAACAAGAGTGACGACTTTCTAAACGCGGTTGGCGAGCAACGGATTAGAATTGTCGGCCGGCCCATCGACAGTGACTGCCGGCGGTTCGCCTCGTTTGACGCCGACGGAGAAGAGACGATCGACCCGGACCTGATCGTACCGGCGATCGGCTTCCGAGCCCAGCTGGGCGAATTGTCCGATGGGGCCGTCCGCGTGCCGGACTTCTATCTCGGCTGCAGTCACGTGCGCCACCCGAACCTGTTTCTCGTCGGCTTCGCGCGGCCGATCATCGGCAACATTCCGTCGATCAGCGAAATGCAGGCTAGACTCGTGTGCGGCTACATTTCCGGCGAAGTCGCTCGACCAGACAATGTGGCGGAGTTGCACGAGATCGATCTGACCCAACAGAAGAAACGCTACCGCACGCTGGACATGGATGCGGTAATCCCCGTCGAGATGTTTCCGTATTGCGATCGCATCGCCCGTCTCCTCAACGCGTTCCCGTCGGCGAAGTCCGCCGGATCGTTGCGCAAGTGGTGGCGACTGCAGATCACACCCGCCACGACGATGCACTACCGCAGCGATCGTACAGCCAGCGACCCAGCCAGCGACCCAGCCATCGACACGACCAACGACGCGACCAATGACGCGGTTGCCAGAGCCAAGGTCTACATGCCGGCGTCGCTGATCCTGCTTTTGCTGGCGCTCAAGCCGCTCGATTGGACGTACCGCTTGTTGCGCTACCTCGGTTCCAAGCGCACTTGAAGACCGAACGCCGGCGTCATGGTCAGATTGGCCGCCATCTGGTGTCGATCGCTTTCGTCGACGACAACTCGGTAACGGCGGACAAGACTGCATAGCATGACGACCAACTCGAGCGTGGCGAAGTGAACGCCAATACAGACTCTCGGGCCCCCTCCGAACGGGATGAAGGCGTGCGACGAGTGCGAGTTCTCCTCGCTCCCGGGCTCGAAGCGATCCGGATCGAATCTGTGCGGCTCCGCCCAGAAGTCGCGATGGCGGTGCAGCGAGTAACGGCTGAACGCGACCAGCGATCCCTTTTTCAACAGCGCGCCGCCCAGCTCCACGTCCTCCGCGACATTGCGATTCTCGAACCAGAACGGCGGGTGCAGGCGAATCGTCTCGTCGATTACCATCCGGGCGTAGTTCAGTTGCGGTATGTGATCCAGCGTCAGCGGGTCGTCGCCGACAACCGCATTGATTTCCTCGCAGAGGCGTTGCTGGGCGAGGGGATTGCGGTGGAGTTCGTACCAGGCCCAGGTCAACGCGGCGGAGGACGTCTCGTGGCCGCCGATGATCAACCCCAACACTTCCTCTTTGATTTCGCGGTCACTGAGCGACTGCCCCGTCTCCTCGTGTTTCGTCCGCAGCAAGATGGAGAGCAGATCATCGTCTGGGCCAGCTGCGCGTTCGCCAACGCCTCGTCGGTCGTCGATCATCGATTGCAGGAATGAATCGAACTCCCGCAAGACTCTCTTCACCCCGTAATTCACGTGCGATGGAAACCAGAAGCTGCGGACAATCGGCAGTGGCGGCTTCGCGCTGTACCGGTTGATCGTGTGCGTCCATCGACTGATCTGCTCGCTGACATCACCGAACGCGTCGTGAAAGAGCGCACGTCCAGCCACCTCGAGAGTAACCCGATTCATGTCTCGCGAGATATCAAAGACCGAGCGATCTCGCCGACCAGTTTCCCAGGCGTCCGCCAGACCCGCCGCCGCGTCGACCATGACGCTAAAGAACTGCTTCACCGTAGTCGGCCCAAAGACCTGCTGCAGCAAATTGCGGCGTCGTTTCCACTGGTCGCCATCGGCGACGACAAGGCCGCCCCCAAACACGTTGCGAAAACGGTTGTAAATGATCGTCTTCTTGTCGAACTCGTGACCGGTGCGCAACAAGACTCGTTTCACAAGCGAGGGGTGATTGATCAGATAGAAGTTGAAGAGGCCTCGGTAGTGAACGAAGTCTCCCCAATCCTCAACCAGGCGGTCGAAGAACACCGCCCGATTGCCGGCGAGCATCCACTGTTTGTAGAACGGACGCGGCGTGACGAGGGGACCGGAAAACTCTACTGGCGAATGACTCGGCATGGATCGAGCTTTAGGCAAGCGAGAACATCACGGCTACTAGCGCGATCATCATGGAGATGGACAGAACGACGAACGACGCGGCCACACGGGCCTTCCGCAGACCAAAGCCAAAGACGAGCGGCGCGAGCGGGTAGAAGAGTAAGTTGAGGATTCCCCAACGGTTGCTATCGCGAAATCCGGCGATCGCGCCGCTGATCCACGCGGCGCAATTGATCAACGAGACTACGAAAAATGCGACGCCGAACGCCAGCCACTTGAAGACGGCTTCCGCGCCCGGCCCTTTGTTCCACGCATGGTGCTCGCCAGTGGAGCGTCCCGCCAACTGATTGGCGATCGACTTGCGGCGCTCGCTGACAAAGTACTTCATCGCGTGCGGCGAATGCCATTCAGGTGTTTCTGCGATGTGAGCTTCGAATTGCCGCAGCTCTTTGTCGCCCAGCTCGGCGATGTGGGGCCGCAGAAACTCGGCCGCTTCGTCGATCTGCAAACGCATCTTCTCCTCGTCAAACATCGAGTCGGTCAATTGTTCAATTCGATCGCGATAAGCTTGGCGATGCTCGGGAATCGCCAGGACTCGCTCGATCAATCGATTGCTTCCCTTGCCCACTTGAGGTCGATCGATGCTGAGATCGCGACGCGACTCGGGCGTTCCCAACATGCTGAAAGCGCCGAACGAGATGTCGAGATCCCAGGGCAGCAGCTGGAATTTGTTGGTCGCAGGTTCCAAATACGCGTAGTAGTTCTGCGACCCGCCGAGGAAGCTGTCGAGGTTCGAGAGGATGACATTGACGGCCAGAAACGACAGGAACTCGTCCATGTCCAGGTAGTCGGTGATCTGGGCTTTGAACTCCGCATCGTTCCCTTTGTGAAGCAGTCGAGCAAAATCGATCAGTCGTTGCTTCTGCTCGGGCGACGGCTCGGTTTTGGGAAAATACGCAGCCTCGTACTTATTCCAATCGTCGCCGAAGTACCGAAACGTGCCAAACGTGCTCGGCTTCAGCAGCAGGCCGTCGGAGGCGCCGTAGACCCGTTTGAGAAAGCGCTTGTCGACTTGCTCAACGATGAGATAGATCCCGACGTATTTGCGATCAGCTTCACCGGTGATCGTCAGGTAGACTTTCGCCCAGCCGGTCCGCGACGCCGGCACGCCCGCCTCCCGAAACAACTCGTACGACAGCGCCTCGCGCAACATGGATGGGTCGGTCGCATTGTTATTCAGGTTGACCTTGCGCAGGCCGCGAAAATCGAACCCTTTGCGATACTCGTTGAAGTCGATCTTGAACGAGTACTTCTCGTTCGCGTGGCCGGCGAAGAATGTACCGTTTCCCTTAAAGCGGACGCCGAGGTCCGTGATCATCTCGTCACCAAAAGAGACATCCGCCATCCCGTACTGATGATCGACGCCGATGTACCCGGCCACGCCTGGCCGCGACGATTTCTTGCTATGAAAGTTCCGCCCCGCGGCCGCGTCTCTACGAACACCGTCCAACGCCTTGCCGAAATCCCAGTTCACGCCCTCGGGCGGCTGTAGTTTCTTCCACTCCTCAGGAGTGAAGTACAAATGCACGTCGACCATGCTGGTCATATCGAACAGCGAGTCCGATTCGTCCCCGACTTGACCGAGGGCAGGAGCGACGAGCGGGATCAACACGGTCGCCGCCATTACGCATCCGCTGAAAGTCTTCGCCATCGCCGACTCAACTGAGTGAAGAGGAAAACAGTTCGCTCGCCAAACGTTCGATCATAGTGCGCCGCAGTCCACTGCCGCAACGGCTCACTAGACGCATCCAGGAGTCCCAAGTGGGGGATTCGTTTCCGGACTGCGCATATTAAAAACTCCTCCCGAAGTGAGACGACAACTGATGGGGGACGGCCAC
>JASMLW010000191.1 GCA_030748485.1 Pirellulaceae bacterium | reverse complement strand
TGCTGTGAGTCGAAGCGCTCAGTATTCCCGTCCGACGCCGCCCAAGGCGACCTGTTGATACTCGGCCAGCGCGCCCGCCTTGACGATGCCGCCTTGCATGACGGCGATCAGATTCATGCGATCTTCGAGCAGACGAATGTCGCGGTGCACATCGCCGTCGACGACGAGGACATCGGCCAGCTTGCCGGCCTCGAGCGTGCCAAACTCGTCGCCGCGGCCCATGATCTCGGCTCCCGTTTTGGTTGCGCACTTGATCGTGTCGACCACGCTGAATCCGACGTAGTTCACAAAGAACGTCAATTCCTGGGCGTAGGTGCCGTGCGGAGTCCAGGCGAATCCATAATCGCCGCCCATCCCCAAGCGGCCGCCCGCTTCGAGTATCCGTCGAGCGCTCTCGGCGCCGCCGTCCAGCGTCTCCTGGTGCCCATCCACGACGCTCCGCGGCATACCCAATTCAGGACCGTACTGAATGCTGGCGAATTCGAATTGCAGCGCGGGGACAACCGGCACATCTCGCTCGAGCAGTAGCTCCAGCGCCTCGTCGTCCATGAACGTGCCATGCTCAATCGCGTCGTAGCCCGCGCGCAGCGCGTTCTTGATCCCTTCGGTCGCGCGACAATGACCGGTGACTTTGACACCGTGGTTGTGGGCCGTCGTCACGACGGCTTCCATTTCCTCGTACGTCATGCAAAGCGTGTGGTGATCGTTGACATTCGGCGCAGCCGCGTCACCGGTTGGATACGTCTTCACCCACTCGACGCCGTCCTTCACTAACGTGCGGACAGCCGCGCGGGCTTCGTCGGAGCCGTTGATGCAGAGAACGAGTCCCTCCATCCCGATCTTGCGAAAGTCGGGATTCCAATCCATCAGCCCAGCCGCTCCACAAATCTCGCGGCCGCTGGCGGCAAAACGGGGCCCCGGAATGAGGTCGTTTTCAATCGCCTTTTTCATCCATACATCGACGTTGAATAAGCTGCCCCCGCTGCGAGCCGCCGTGTAACCACACTCCAGCACCAGGCGGGCGTTGACGGACGCCAGCATGGTGACGTACTCGACCGGATACTTGATGTCGAGATCTTGGAGCTCGCGAACATTGAAATAGGTGGGATGGAAGTGAGCTTCCACCAACCCCGGCAGGATAGTGCCGCGGTTCGCGTCGATGGCAGTCGCCGCCGGATCCACCTCGGGCGCCTCCGCCGCCGTTCCGGCGAACGTGATCACTCCATCGTCCACCAACACCACGCCATCCGGAATCGGGTCAGCCCCCGTGCCGTCGATGATGAGCCCGTTGCGGATGACGTATTTTCCGGAGCCCTGTTTCATCGGCTCGCCCCCTCGCATGTCGTCGTTGTTCGCTCAACGCATCGCAGTCTGCGATTCGCCAACGGATAGTGCGGCCGTCGCGCACCGATGGGCCGCTCTCCGGCGGTCCAATGTAACAAGTGCTCCCGACCGCGAAAGTGGCTGTGCCGCTCACTAGGCGAACTGCCTTTCGGATCTCCTTCGTCCGCTCCAGTTATCGCCGGAGTCTGTCCAGAGAAACCCGACATGATTTTGAGACCGTGCGACATCGCGGGTGATCTTGCGAAGTGGTGAATCGATTCCACGTTCTGGCGAACGTAGCTACAAGGATGCCGCTGGCGTTCGCCCGCTCCCGTTGGTCGCTGAAATAACACCAGAGAAGAATCGCGAATCCTCACCGGCAGACGCGATTCAAAGGACAATCTTGAGACCGTGGGACAGCGCGAGTGTTCTTGCGATCAAACGAATCGCCTCCACGTTCTGGCGAACGTAGCTACAAAGCTATCGATCGAGAGAACTCCCGAAACCTCAACACACGCGGCGGCGCGACTCAGCGGTCATTTGCCTTTGCTGCAGTCGTGGCAGCCGCACGCTTTGCCGCGGAAACCCAACGGGGCGAACAACCAGCGCTCGTACCAGCTGGTCCTGCGGTTCTCGCAGTATCCCGCCCAGAGCCCCGCGGCGTACTGCGCCTCGTCGCACTGGCAGTTCGGCATGTAGCCGTACTGCGCCGAGTAGGCGTTGACGGTCAGGTGCGGCGGGTTGGGAAGGCTCTCGAGATACTCGCGCTCTGATTGATAGACCTTCGGCAACCGGGGAGCCGCCGCGTCCGGCTCGTCGTCGGAGAGACTAGCGCTGACCGGGAGCAGTTTGATGCGTGTTTCGTCGGCGTGGCCGAGGATCGGCAGAAGACAACTGGCGAGCAACACGCCAAGTGCGCTATTCCAACGCATGGCAACCTCCTGGGTGAGGCAAACTGGGTGGGAGAGTGGGGTGGGATATGCGGTAATTTCGGTATCGTCCGAATAATCGGATCTTCTTCACACGATCAGACTCTTTCTGATCGCGCAACCCACAAGCCACTGTTAACGATCGCCTAATCGGCATAGTTCAACATTGCCGCTCGCCACCGATGGCTCAATCGGCATGCTTTTCCCGCAGTCGGGGGGAGAGTCGAGCGATCAGGTGAACTCGCTCAAACTCATCGAGCCAATCTTGTACGACTCCCGCCATCAGCGCCTCGCCCGGCGGAATCAGACCGGTCGGACAAAAGGCCCCCAACTTGTCGGCGGCCATTTGGCGGTACTTGGACAGTGTGCGGTCTCCATAGCGGCCGAGAGGTTGGAAATCTTCATTGAGGAAGACGACCTGAGGCACACGGGCGGCGCCGCAGATCGTCAGCGTCTCTTGCAGATCGGCATGGGCGTCTCGGTCGAAGAATCGGACGGAGATCGGGTCGCTGGCCCGCTCGAAGTGATCGAAGATCGGACACTGCTCAACGCAGTCGCCGCACCAGGCTCCCGCCATACACAGGACATTGATTCGCCGGCGAAACCCGGCCAACACGGTGCGCTGATCATCCGTCAGGGCGATGCGTTCGTGAACGCCGGCCCACCGCTCGCGGTGATCGGCCGTACCAAACTCTTGGAGGAATTCAGCGTAGGCCAACCCGGCCGGAAACTTGGCTGCATAGTCCATGGCGGATCCTTTACATTGGAGTAAGCGAGCTTCGCTCGGCCTTCGTTCGCGCGCTCTCGATGTTGTCGACTTGGTGCTTGTAGCACGCGGTCGTCGGGAACGCAACGAGCTGGCGGACGCCGAAAACACTAGCCGGCGGCGACGCTCGGCTCGATCACTCGTTCGCCGCGCACTGTCAGTTGGCCAGTCGTAATGGCGACAAAGGCGACGATCATCAGCGCGCAGGATGGCTGCACGCCAATGGCGGCGGCGACGGGCGCGGATGCGACGCAGGCGAAGTAGAGCGCGGCGGCCATAGTGCAAGAGCGCCGCGTCGCCAGGCCGGGAAATGTGAGCGCCGCAATCGGCAACAGCAACATGGTCAAGTCGTACGTCAGCAAATGGGGGCTCAGCAGCAAAGTGGCGATCGTCATCGCACTGAACTGTTCGATGAAGCGGGGGCTATCGACTTCCAACGAACCACGCAAGCACCATGCCAGGGCGACGACCACTGCCAGGGCGAGTGGAGTGAACAGCCACTTGGCAATCGATTCGTTCGGTGACAGCGAGTGCAATAGCGCGTACAAACTGTGAGCTCGAGACAAGTCGTAGCCACCCGTCCGCACGTAGTCGGCCGCTCCGGTGCAAAAGTCGACGTATTGCCGACAGACATCCGTTCCCATGCCGAGCGAGATGGCCGCCAGCACGCAACCGGTCGCGAGTCCGCCCCACATGAACGGCCATTGCCGCTTCCAAACCATCGCCACCGCGATGAGCAGCGCCAGGTGCGGCTTGAACGCCAACAGACCGAACACCAGCCCGGCGGCGAAAGATCTTCGCCGTTGCAACAGCGCCAGAGTGGTGGCGAGGATGAGCCAGCAGACGACTCCCTTCTGGCTGCTGTTGAGATTCTCGACAAAGGGTGCGAATACGGCGACCGCGACCGGCATCCAGCGCCCCCAGCGCCACGTGGCGTCGAGGTCATTCGTCGAGCGCCGAGCGATTGCTTGTGTCACCCAGATCGCGACGATCGCCGCGGCGACCAGCAGGGCCGACCAGACGGCCGCCGCAATGCTGAACGGCAGCGCCGAAAGGGGACTGATCAGCGCGTAGTAAAACGGCGGGTAGACCAGCGGCAAGTACGCCGCGCGATTCCATTGGAAACCGACGATGGAAGGCGAGTGCTGCAGGTCGACGACGTAGCCCACGTCGTAGAACCGATCGTACTCGCCGTGGCGAACGACGTACCCACCGATCCACTCCTGCAGGAAATCGCCCGCGTAGGGACTCGCCCCCGCACCGCTTTCCCAACGGAAATTGGGACTGCACTGGTAGAGCCCGATGACGACCGCGGCGAAAGTGAGCAAGGGGAGGGCGGCGGCCAGTTGACGCCGCAGGCCCGCGTCCGCTTTCTTTTGTTCGCTCGCCATTTGAGACCGCTGACTGCTCGGCTACCTGGAACGACTGAATCCGACCGATGTCGTTCGCAAGGATACGTCACCAGAAGCAGCGGTCGGCCAGGTCCGGTTGTGCCAGAAATACGAGCTGGTCCAAAAGAATCGGGGGCGGCCGCCGTCAAGGACCCGATCCCCTAATCCGAATCGGCCGAAACAAACCGCCAACCCGTGGTCCTTCGAGCAGCCGCCCCCGCGGGTGGCCAGATCTGTTGCAGTCAGCAATCGCCAACCGCACACATATGATGGGTCACCTCCCTTGGTCCGTCTGTGAGACGGACCACAGTTGCCGCCATCTTCAGCTGTCAACGGCGGGATAAGCTCGATGTCGGTCCCGGCACTTGACGCCCCTCCAGCGGCCAATGATGCTGTGCTGCTGCGCAGAAGCGTCGAACACGACACACGAGATACACGAGAAACGCGAGGAGAAAACATTGCGATTCGCCATCACCATTTGCGCTCTACTAGCCCCGTTTTGTCCTTCGCACTCAACCGCCGACGAACTGCCCGGCGTGGTCGCCGGCGAACGCGTTGAGTCGGCCACGGAGTTGGTCTTCACCGAAGGACCCGCCTACCACCGCGACGGCAGTGTCTTCTTCACCGACATCGCCAACAATCGCATCATGAGATTGGCTCCCGGAGCCGTCGACGCCGACACTTTTCTCCGCCCCAGTGGACGCGCCAATGGGCTGATGTTTGACGCGAAAGGAAATCTGCTCGCGTGCGAAGGAAACGAGCGCGGCGGTCTTGGCGGTCGGCGGCTTACCCGCATCGATGTCGTCACCAAACAGCGCACGGTCATCGCCGATCGGTTTGATGGGAAGCGATTCAACAGCCCCAACGACCTGTGCATCGACAACCGCGGCCGCATCTACTTCACGGATCCCTACTACGGTCCCGACCGAGACCAGTTGGAGCTTGACCAGGAAGGCGTCTACCGCGTCGATGCGAACGGCCGGAATCTGATTCGAGTTCTCGGCGCGGACCGAATCGCTCGCCCCAACGGCATTGCCATCTCGGCCGACAACAAAGTCCTGTTCGTCGTCGACAACCACCCGCTGAAGCCCGTTCGCAAGGTCTTTGCTTTTGATCTCGACGCCGATGGAAAGCCGACTGGCAAGCGACGCGAGTTCCGCGACTTCGGCAAGGGCCGCGGTGGCGACGGTATGTGCATCGACATCGAAGACAATATCTATGTGACAGCCGGAGCCAATCGACTCTACACGAATCAGAATACCGACAACTCGGCGGGGGTCTACGTCTTCGCGAGGAGTGGAAAGTTCCTCGGACACATTCCCGTGCCCGAAGATATGGTGACGAACTGCTGCTTCGGCGGAGAAGACGGCAAGACGCTCTACGTTACCGCGGGAAAGACCATCTGGAAGATTCGCATGAAGGTGGCGGGACGCACGGCCTGGCCGCCGCGGTAGGGATTCGTAATGGCGTTCCGGCCGCGAAGTACCTCCAGACAAAGATACGCTTGAATGGAGCGTCGATCGTCGCGACTTCGTCGCGAAGTCCTGCCCGGCAGGCAGGACCTACTGCAGGACCTACTGGCTTGATTCAACGTCGATTGTCGCGACTTCGTCGCGATGTCCTGCCCGGCAGGCAGGACCTACTGGACCTGACTTGATTCAACGTCGATTGTCGCGACTTCGTCGTGAAGTCCTGCCCGGCAGGCAGGACCTACTGGAGCTGTGGCGCTAGCTCGACTTGCGCGCCGTCGTCGCTGACTGTGACGAATCCGATCACTGCGCCGTCGGACGCGGAAACGACCGGCGCTCCGTGCCAATCGTCGTTGAGGGCAATGGACGGGTCGATTCGCCACACTCCGTCCCCCGCTTGCAATTGCGCTACCGTCAAGGGTGCCAGATCGGTCTGCCCCGGCGCGATCAAGCACTCCTCGGGTTCACTCGGCCGGCGAATGCGATCGTCCGGCCAGACCGACTGCTCCGTCGGCAAGGCGTCGGCCAACGCCAGGACGGCTAGCGACGCCAGCGCTTTGGACTTCTGCGGGTCGAGTGGCAACCGCTTCCCATCGATCTCCAGTTCGAATCCGGCCGTGGCCTTTTCCGCTTCCGGATCGGGGTGAAGAACTTCGGCGAGACCCAACAGTCGGTTGCCGGTCAGCGGCAACGCCCATCCCAAGCGATCGCGATTGCGGCGCACGATGGACCCCGTTCGCCAGTGCAACGAAACTCGCAGCGCCTGCGGAGCCGAGACACCGGGCGGCAACAGGGCGCTGCCGACCGGAATGCGAGGCGTGTACTCCAGCCAACCATCCTTCACCTTCGGCTCGAGGTCGAATCGTTTGCCCGTGCTCACCGGCTCGCCTCCCGCGGGCGGCGTCGCCATGCTCACTCCGCCCGCGGCGATCGTCGCCAGCGTGTCGTAGTCGAGCCGCACTCCGGTGACGCCGACTTTGACATCGATTCCACTCGTGCTCCAAAACACGGAGTTCTCGCGAACCAGACCGCGGAACGCCGGCTCGATGTAGGCCCGCGCCTCGACCACGCTCGAATCGCTGGACAATCGCACAGAGACAATCCGGCCGACCCGCAGTCCGCGATAGGTCACCGGCGAACCGCTGTCGACTCCGTACCGCTGTTTGCCCTCAAGGATGATCTCCAGCCCGCCGACCTCGCGCTCCACCAGCAGGGGCGGATCCTCTTGTCCAACGAATCGGTCAAGTGTTTCGCCTCCAGCCGGTCCGGGAGCGACTTCGATGTAGACGCCGCGAACAACTGTGTCCAAGCCGTGGACACCACTCACTCCACCTCGTGGCCGC
>JASMLW010000190.1 GCA_030748485.1 Pirellulaceae bacterium | reverse complement strand
GGCGCCAAGGAACTTCTTCCCGCCCCGAAAGGGGCAATCACATGATAGCCCGGGGCAGAGCGCAGCGGCGCAGCCGCGCAGCGCCGCCCTGGGTTACCGATCGATGAAGACCCATCAGCCCTGAAAGGGCGCCACAACAGGAGCCGTCGAATTCAATGACGCGGCATGTTTGGGATGAATCGGTATTGTCGTGCCCTTTCAGGGCGACGGGGTCCGGGGGGGGTTCCGTACCCAGGGCGGCGCTGCGCTCTGCCCTGGGCTGACATGTTGCGGCCCCTGCGGGGCAAAGAAGGCGGGGAGCAGGTCAGGTGAAGATGTGGAATAGAAGGAGGCTGAGCGGCGCCAAGTAACTTCTTTCCGCCCCGAAAGGGGCAATCACATGATAGCCCGGGGCAGAGCGCAGCGGCGCAGCCGCGCAGCGCCGCCCTGGGTTACCGATCGATGAAGACCCATCAGCCCTGAAAGGGCGCCACAACAGGGAGCGCCGAGTGGTCGCCAATCGCTCATGCGATCGACGCGCTCGAGACAACGAGCGACGAGTGGCAAATGACGGCGGGCTCCATCCGCGCGAGCGTCAACGAATTCGTGGCGTCGGTTGTCTCCGCCGTCGCCAACTTGGTGAGAAGCGGCGATGAGCCCGGTCCGTCGTCAAGTCGGCCGCCCCCGTTGTGACCGCGCCGCGGTGAATCTCGACGCGCACAAACTCCCATCTGTCTCAGCGTCCGCGCCCAACCACCCATCGGCGCGCCGTCGCCGGCGAATCCACGGGCCGATCTCATGAGAGACCCCCGCCGAAGCCGCCAAATCGCGCAAACGCGTCCGCGAGAATCTGATGAATCTCGCCGCGCGGCAGTTTACGGTTTGTGTGTCCTCTGTTTTTTATTGCAAACGATTGGGGACAACTGCTCTACGTCTTCGAGGGCGTTTACGCCCTCCTCCGCCGCAGGCGGCATAGGCCCGTGCTTGAGCACGGGTGAACCGGACGTTCCGGCTGCATCCAAACGTTCCACACTCGCGTGGCCCCGCGCCCCCGCGTTCCACTCGCGTCGCCCCGCGCCTCCGCGTTCCACACTCGCGTCGCCCCGCGCCTCCGCCGTC
The DNA here is from genome assembly GCA_030748485.1 of Pirellulaceae bacterium. Classification (GTDB taxonomy): domain Bacteria; phylum Planctomycetota; class Planctomycetia; order Pirellulales; family Pirellulaceae; genus JASMLW01. Next base: position 2,524 of record JASMLW010000190.1, on the reverse strand, counting down.
CACACTCGCGCGGTCCCTCGCCACCGCGTTCCAAAAGCCGAGGGCGTTTACGCCCTCTTCCGCCGCAGGCGGCATAGGCCCGTGCTTGAGCACGGGTGAACCAGACGATCCAGCTGCAACCAACGTTCCATTCCCGCGTCGCCCCGCGCCTCCGCGTTCCACACTCGCGTCGCCCCGCGCCATCGCGTTCCAAAAGCCGAGCCTATGACACCTGTTGGTCACTCGACGCGAAAAATCTGCTGAAAACGAAATTGCTTGGTCGCGATTGCATCTTGTCCGGCGACCACCTCTTGCGAAAGTTGAGGTCCGCCTCCTGTTCGAGGACTTCCCCAAGAATCACAACCTGATCTTGATCGGCCAGCCCGATCTGCTCACCAGCTTCAACCTGGCGGTTAATCAGGATCTCAAGAGCCGTGTGACCTTCTCGGTCATCACCAAGCGGCTTCATCCCGACAGCATGCGCGACTTCCTGCATCGCGAACTAGATCGTCTGGGGTTAGCTCACAACACGTTCACCGAGGGCGCGACCGAGTTGATTATTCGCTCGGCCGATGGCGTCTTGCGCCGCTGCCGGAACCTCTGTCTGGCCACGATGCTGGAAGCCGTCCGCGCTTCGTCCGGCAGAACGATGGACATCGACCTGGTCAACCGCGTCCTGCTGCAGCCTCATTGGCGGAAGGAAATCGACATCACCGACTTTTAGCGAACGACCAGACCTCTCCCATCGAGGGAACGCACAATGATCTCCGATGAACTGTTACGCGCCATTCGCAACGACCTGCCGATGCGCGTCACGATTCGGCGGCTCGGTCGGCAGGGTCCGCCCGCCAAGCAGGTAGAGGGCTACTATCGCTTCCTCTGTCCCGGCTGCGGCGAACTTCGAGCGACGGTCAACCCCCGCAACAATCTGGCGCACTGCTTCAGCTGTGGCCAGAACTTCAACAATATCGACCTGCTCATGTCGCTCGGCTACGACTTTCTCGCGGCCGTCGAATGTCTCGAGCCATGGCTGCAAACTCACCAGGAGCATCGCACGCGCCAAGAGTAGATAACGAAACCGGACGGCCTGCCCGGTCCAACGAACGCAGTTGCAGACACCGATCGCCCTCTGCGATCGCACGAGGACGACTGCGCCGATCACCCTGGCCGGCCGCATCCGATCAGCGCGCGCAAACTCCTCCAAAATTCTCAACAATTCGGCCAACTCGCCAGAAACCGCCTCAAATCTCTACAGCGATAATTCGGCCAGAAATGCGATCACAATTCGGCCCGTAACAGCGACCGTCCGAAAAATCAAAACGCACGGAAACGCTCCGCTACCTAAAAATCCACAGCAACAATCCCTATTCTTTAAGGGCTAAACAGAAAGGTGCATCATGGCACGAATTCTCAACAATTCGGCCAACTCGCCAAAAACCACCGCAATCTCTACAGTGATAATTCGGCCAAAAATGCGAGATCACGATTCGGCCCGTAACATTTCAGCTCAGATCCGCCGCGTCCAATGAGATGACAACCAAATGACTGCTTCATTTCAGTTTTCTGACACTACGCCAACGATCTTACTTCACATCCGGTTGCGACGATGCGCAGCAACGGCTCGTCATTCCACGGTGAGCGGAACGTATAGCACTTCATTGGTGCATCTGGTTCCTTTGCCAGAATGCGCGATCGAACGATGAAGTCGGAAGCCGTTTCCTCAACAACGCCATCAAGTTCCTCACCCTCGACGTTGAAATTCTCGACCCCGATGAAGTTCTCGAACGAAATCTCCCATTGTTGCTCTTGCCAATCTCTAAAAGTAACGATGAACTCGTTCAGCGACGAGCGAATCGCCTCGATGCTGCCGTCAGAAATGGTTAACTCTTTGAGTTCCATCAGTTCGATCCTGGGAATCTCTCTCCTGGTAAATAACCGGTTCCCTGCCCGATTTGATAATCGTCTCGCGATATCTTCTGGATTTCGCCATGCTTCTTCGCTTGGTTCCAAGTCCTATTGTTGGGCTTGACCTCGACATGGTAGTGCTCTCCGTGATGGCGTGGATTGTATGAACCAGGCTCAGGATGACTCTCCCATCGAATACACCGGCGGGCGCGCGAAAAACGCGGGCGTTTTCGCCCGGAATTGGTGTTGGAAAAACCTGGCTTCCAGCCAAATGACGTACGGTACATGGATGAGCCTGTGGTTGGCAAGTGCCCGGTGTTGTTGATGGCGCGAGTCAAGGAGAGGCAGAGGGCGTTCACGCCCTCATCCGCCGCAGGCGGCATAGGCCCGTGCTTGAGCACGGGTGAACCAGACGTTGCTGCTGCAACCAACGATCCATTCCGACGTCGCATCTCGTTGACCCGTTCCAACGACACGACACGCCGGAATCGACGTCGCATCGATTCCAGCAACAACCCAAACAACACCAGCGCGAGCGAGGGACAACAGCTGCATCGACTTCACGTCGCATTCCTTTGTTGGAAAACCGTTAGAGCTGTTACCCCTCGCTGGCGCGTCGGGCTGGTGTCGCGACTGGATA
>JASMLW010000189.1 GCA_030748485.1 Pirellulaceae bacterium | reverse complement strand
GCACTTCATCGATACGGCGGGCGGCGGACTGGATGAACAACAAGAGCCGGACGGCGAGAGTCGTTTGAATCCCGGCGAAGCTGAGTTGGCGGTTTGGGTCGTGCATCAGCTCTTGGATGCGGGTGTGCGGGCGCAACAGATCGGCGTAATCGCTCCCTACGCCGCGCAAGTGAGACTGCTTCGCGAACGACTCGACATCGAACAGCTGGAGGTCGACAGCGTCGACGGTTTTCAAGGCCGCGAAAAAGAAGCGATCGTCGTTTGTACGGTGAGGTCGAACACGGCCGGCGAGATCGGCTTTCTCGGCGATACTCGACGCATCAACGTCGCGTTAACGCGCGCGCGCCGAAAGTTAATCGTCATCGGCGACAGCGCCACCATCGGCGGGCGGCCGTTCTACCAAAAGATGCTCGAACACTTCGAACGGCGCGACAGCTATCACACTGTGTGGGAGTACGGCTTGGAATGAGTCAGAGAGTCAGAGGGGCGTTTACGCCCCCATCCGCCGCAGGCGGCATAGGCCCGTGCTTGAGCACGGGTGAACCAGACGTTGCTGCTGCAACCCCATGTTCCATTCCCGCGTCGCCCCGCGCCACCGCGTTCCACATTTCACGTCGCCCCGCGCTGACGGTTCCAACATTTCGTCGTGGCTGTAACCAATGATCCAATTCGATGTCGCCGAGCGCGTTGCGGCCGCCTACGTCAGAATGGAATGCCGTAGCGCGGGGCGGCGCGGCATTGGAACGTCGTTAGCAACCGCGACGGAATCATTGGAACGCGGTGGCGCGGCGCGGGAATGGAGCGTTGGTTGCAGCTGGAACGTCTGGTTCACCCGTGCTCAAGCACGGGCCTATGCCGCCTGCGGCGGATTGGGGCGTAAACGCCCCTGGGTTTGGGAATCGAGCGCTGGTTGCGGCCGCGACGGAATCATTGGAACGCGGTGGCGCGGGGCGGCGCGGGAATGGAGCGTTGGTTGCAGCTGGATCGTCTGGTTCACCCGTGCTCAAGCACGGGCCTATGCCGCCTGCGGCGGAATGGGGCGTAAACGCCCCTGGATTTGGGAATCGAGCGCTGGTTGCGGCCGCCGCGAATTGTTGGAGGGCGGTGGCGCGGGGCGGCGCGGGAATCATTGGAACGCTCCAGCGCGGGGCGACGCGGGAATGGAGCGTTGGTTGCAGCTGGATCGTCTGGTTCACCCGTGCTCAAGCACGGGCCTATGCCGCCTGCGGCGGCTTGGGGCGTGAACGCCCCTTGATTTGGGAATCGAGCGCTGGTTGCAGCCGCGACGAATTGTTTGGAACGCGGTGGCGCGGGGCGACGCGGGAATGGAGCGTTGGTTGCAGCTGGATCGTCTGGTTCACCCGTGCTCAAGCACGGGCCTATGCCGCCTGCGGCGGATTGGGGCGTGAACGCCCCTCTGCTCCCGCCTTCCAAGGCCGTCGTTTCCCGAGGATTTCCAAATCCGATGGCCTTCCAAGGAGCCAAAAAGGGGGCTCTTGGTCATTCGTCGTTCCTTCGTCCTTCCTTAGTCCTTCCTTAGTCATTAGTCCTTCGTCATTCATTAGTCACTAGTCCTTAGTCACTAGTCATTCCGTAGGATCCCCGATGCCATTACACGACACTGACGCCTCTGGTGACACTGACGCCTTTCGTGACACTGACGCCTTTCGTCAGGCTGCTGTTTTCGACGCGGACGACGCCGTGCTGGACGTGCAGACGTCGGCCGCTGGCCCGTCCGGTTCATTGCCGTTGACGGACGACATGCTGCGGAGCTGGTCGAGCGGCGACTTGTTCGGTATGACGCAGGCGGCGGGGATGGGTTGGCGTCCGCAGGACTTGCTCGGCCCGCAGTACTTGTTGCTGAGCACGCAAGGCGGCCTCCGCGCGCCCGATGGTCAACCTGTCGCGCTCGGTTACCACACGGGGCATTGGGAAGTCGGGCTATTGGTTCAAGCGGCGGCTGTGGAGTTGAAGTCGATCGGCGCGGTTCCCTTCGCGGCCTACTGTTCGGACCCATGCGACGGTCGCAGCCAAGGCACGACGGGAATGTTCGACAGTTTGCCTTACCGCAACGACGCGGCGATCGTCATGCGGCGACTGATTCGTTCGCTGCCCCAACGTCGGGGTGTGCTGGGCGTCGCCACCTGCGACAAGGGTCTGCCGGCGATGATGGTGGCCGCGGCAGGGTGTGTCGACTTGCCGTCGGTCATCGTGCCGGGCGGCGTTACTTTACCGCCGACCGAAGGGGAAGACGCGGGCAAAGTTCAAACGATCGGGGCTCGCTACGCGCATGGAGAGATCAGCCTGGAAGACGCCGCGCTGGCCGGTTGCGCCGCCTGTGCGTCACCGGGCGGCGGCTGTCAATTCCTCGGCACGGCGGCGACGTCGCAGGTCGTAGCCGAAGCCTTTGGCCTCACGCTGCCCCACGCCGCACTCGCGCCCAGCGGGCAGCCCATCTGGCTCGACATGGCCGTTCGCAGCGCCCGCGCGCTGCACAACCTGGCCGTCGCCGAGTCAACCATGCGCGACGTTCTCACCGCCGATGCACTGCACAATGCAATGGTCGTTCACGCGGCCTGCGGCGGGTCGACCAATCTGTTGCTGCACATCCCCGCAGTGGTGCACGCGGCCGGGCTCCCGCGACCGTCGGTCGACGATTGGAGCGAAGTGAATCGCAGCGTACCACGGTTCGTCGACGTGTTGCCTAACGGACCGCGCAATCATCCCACGGTGCAGTTCTTTTTGGCGGGCGGCGTCCCCGAAGTGATGTTGCACCTGCGAGACTTGGGACTACTGCGGCTCGACGCGAAAACGGTCACCGGCCGCACGGTCGGCGAAAATCTGGCCTGGTGGGAGCAGTCCGATCGCCGGGTCAAATTGCGAACTCGACTGCAAGAGGCCGACGGAATCGATCCCGACGACGTCATCATCCCGCCGCCGGAAGCCCAGCGGCGCGGATTGACCAGCACGGTCTGTTTCCCATCGGGCAACATCTGTCCGGAAGGTTCCGTCATCAAGGCGACCGCGATCGATCCATCCGTGGTCGACGACGACGGCGTCTATCGCAAGATCGGACCCGCGCGCGTCTTTACGAGCGAGCGGGACGCAATCGCCGCCGTCAAGGGACAGACCGAACCGCCAATCAAAGCGGGAGACGTCATCGTTCTCATCGGCCGCGGCCCGCTCGGGTCGGGAATGGAGGAGACGTACCAGATTACCTCGGCGCTGAAGTATCTGCCGTTTGGGAAGGAAGTCGCGCTGGTCACCGACGCGCGGTTCTCGGGAGTCAGCACGGGAGCCTGCATAGGTCACGTCGGCCCTGAAGCGCTCGCCGGTGGTCCCATCGGACGGCTCCGTGACGGCGACGTTGTCGAGATCACGATCGACCGCAACGAACTCGTCGGTTCAGTGAATCTGATCAAGCCCGTCGAGTGGGAAGAGGACGCGCAGCCGGACGAGCAACAAGCCACCGAGCTACTTGCCCGACGTCCCAGGCACGGCGACGTGCGCCCCGATCCGCAACTGCCGGACGATACGCGGCTCTGGGCTGCCCTACAACGCCACGGCGGCGGGGCTTGGGGAGGCTGCGTTTACGATGTGGCTAAGATCGTCGAAGCGTTGGAGTCGTGCGAGTAGCCCTGCATCGCTAACCAAGTGCCGAGGTACTCGGTCATCATTGGGATCTCCGAAACGCCGCCGGGACCGGCGTTCATCGACGCGGTGACCATCCCGATCGACACCATCAAACTTCCGCCGACAATCATTCCGAACGGGAACAAGCAGTCGCCGAAATGGGTGGCGATGAAATAGAGTTCGTAGATTTCGCAAACCAAACACAAAACTCCGTGCAGGGCGCCTTCCATGAAGGCGATCACCTTAATCCAGATCTCGCCGATGACAATCATTCCATAGCCCCCCACAATCATCACGATTGCGGCTGCTCCGCTCGGGTTGGCCGAATTGTCAACGGCCTTGAAACCCACATAGAGCAGCACGATCGCGACAAGCGAACCACCCACCAACAGGAGCGTCATCAACAGCGCGCCGCCCATCGAACCATACGACGCGTCCTGCTTAACATCCATGCTGTCCAGCTCGTGAGCAGCTCGGGCTAGCGCTCTATCGGTTGTCGTGGCCCCCAATTCGACGCCGCCATCGGTCATCGTCTTCATCTGATTGCCCG
>JASMLW010000188.1 GCA_030748485.1 Pirellulaceae bacterium | reverse complement strand
ACCAGCGTCAACGATTGACAAGTACTCACTGCAACTTGTGGAATTGGACTTCCGTGCAGGCTACCCCAACGAAGCGTACGGTGGCTTCAATCGCCTCGCATCTAACGGGAACCTCAGTTCGACGGGCCAGGACCATCGTTTGTTGTCGTTGATAGCTGAGTCAGCGGCGGCGAAGCAGGAGTTCTCTGTGGCTGTTGAGTTCGGGAGGAAAGCGCTGAACGTTCGACGCCGGCAGCTTTCTGAAGCCCCACTTCACAAGTCGGCGTCGGCCGAGCCTGCGGCATTTCTGGCGTACTACTTGTACCGAAACGGCGCGATGGGGGAAGCCAACCAGCTAATAGAATCAGTCGCAGCAGAGTCGCTCGAAGAGATTCGTGCAAATGCGGTCAGCTTGAGAGTGGCAGATCTACGTAGAACGCTGGGGCAAGTCGTTGTCGACCACATTGTTCTCACTATTCCGGGGCAGAATCCAGCAGAAACGCTTCAAACGTTTGCAGAACGTCGAGCAATCTACTTTGCTGAGTTTGCACGTCGCAAGCGAGACGAGCGACAACCGAACGCCAGTGTCGCCAAGCTCCGCGACCGACACTTCGCGGTCAACCAAGAATTGGCTCGAATAAGACGTAACAACGAAACAGCCAGCGCGCGGTTTACGAAACTGCGAGAAGAAAAGGTGGACATCGAACAGCAGATTGCAGCATCGACTGGACTGGCTGTGCGATCCTTCTCAAGTGAGTTGGCATTCAGTCGCGAGAGCAGTGTCGGTTTCATCCAATTCGAACATTACCACCGAGTGGATTCAAGACATAATCCCCGTCACTTGACGGCGTTTGTGGCGTCGGGTGGTGTCGTGCGGCGGATTGAGTTGGGTGAGGCGCATTTGGTCAATTCGGCCATCCAGGCTTGGCTCGATGGGATCGTGAACGGGGGTGATTTGTCGGCGGCGGAGGAGCAGTTGGAGCGGTTGGTGTGGCGGCCGGTGGCCGAATTGTTGCCGGCGGATGTGGAGCGGATCTATGTGCGGCCGTCGGGCTGGTTGTGGCGGATCCCCTGGGCGGCTCTGCCGATCGGCGATGGGAAGCGACTGGTCGAAAAGTGCGCTGTTTCGGTGACGCCGTCGCTGTTCTTTCTGCAACCCGAGAAGGATCGCAAGTTTTCCAATCGTGTGCTGGTCGCCGGCGGAATCGACTTCGGCGCAGCGCCCCCGCCCGCCCTGCCCCGTTGGGCCCCCTTGTCGGGAACGAAACGCGAAGCCGATCAGATTGTCAAACTGGTCGACGGCGAACGCACGGTGCTCGTTCAAGGTCGGGCGGCGACCCCAGAGCGGCTCAGCAAGGAGCTGTCCGACGCCGGTTGGATCCACTTGGCGACGCACGGATTCGTGCGCGACGGAGACGCCGAATACGAAGACGACCTGCTGCACCGTGAGTCGCTGCCGTTTCTCGACGTGGGGCTCGTGCTGGCCGGCGCCAATCGCGAACGGGGCGCGGGCGTGCTGACCGGTGAGGCCGTCGCCGGCATGTCGCTCAACGCGCGCGTGGCCGTGCTGTCGGCCTGCCAAACGGGAGTCGGCGAAATGGCCTACGGCGACGGTGTGTTCGGACTGCAGCAAGCGTTCCACCTGGCCGGCGCTCGCAACGTCGTGTCGTCGCTGTGGAAGGTGGATGACCAGGCGACCGCGGCCTTTATGGAATCGTTCTACACCTACGTGTGGCGCGACAAGTTGACCCCGCTGGACGCCTTTCGCAAAACACAGCTCGACCTGCTCCGCGGACCCAAGGCGGCCAAACTGGCGTCCTCGCTGCGCGGCCCGATCGTTCAACGAATCGAACGAGTCGATCTCAAGAACGGCCAACTGCCGATCTACCTGTGGGCCGGTTTTCAATTCTCCGGACGAGGAGGGGAATGAGAAATGACTAATGGCTAATGACTAACTAATGACTAGAGCGCATTTCAAAACCGATATCTTGCCGTACGATGGCCTTCCAAGGCGCCTTCCAAGGCCGTCGTTTCCCGAGGATTTCCAAAATCGACGGCCTTGGAAGGCCATCGTACAAGGTTTTGAAACCGCCTCTAGTGACTAATGGCTGGTCGTTCGTCATCGATTGATTGCTCGTCGACAGATTCTCGTCGTGAGTCACTCTTCAGTCGAGCAGTTTGGCGACGCTATCGACGAGCCGTTCCATGTTGAAGGGCTTGCGGATATAGTCGTCGACGCCGAGCATTTCGGCGTAGGCTTTGTGGCGACTGCCCTCGTTGGCCGTGATCATGATCACGCGGAGCGGCGTTTCGCGGGTGCGGCGCAGCTTCTCCAAGACGAGGAATCCGCTCCGCTTGGGCATCATCATGTCGAGAATGACCAGGTCCGGATCTTCACGCTCGGCCATCGCCAGGCCCTGATTGCCGTCGCGGGCGATGAGAATGGAGTGTCCCTGGGCCTCCAACGCGTATCGCATCGCCTCCACGATCTCGGCGTCGTCGTCCACCAGCAGAATTCGTTTGGCCTCACCAGCATCCTGACTCATCAGTCTTCACTCTTCCTTCCCAACGGGGGGCTCATCAATGGTGCTCAAGGTCGTAGATTTGATTATCGGGCGAGGTGAGATGATTACAACAATGGCCAACGGCAATTTAGGGTTCCGCTGGAGCGTCCGAAGTTAGTGGACATCGGCAGGGGGAATGGGGTGGATGGGATATTTCTGGAGTCCGCGATCCAACTGGCCACTCTGAACAGAACCTGTTTGCAAATCCTATCTTACCGACAATGTCATAGCACTGCCATGAATGCAAGATAGCTAAACTGGGTAAATTAGTCTTGACCCGGGTCGACGGGTCGAGCTACTGTTTAATTGGTGTCAATAGCTGGCTGACGAGAAACAGCGGCCGTCCATTCGCACTCAACTTCCCGACCGATCTTTTTCAATCTCTCGGCCAGGCGCAGCTCGCACTTCAGCGCCAGCTCGGGTTTGTCTCAACAAGCTGTTGGGGCTTTTTCAGACTTCTGGCTGGTTGGTCGTGCGCGCTGATCGGTGCGGGAGCAGGACAGCGACACGTGGAAATCTTTCTGGAGACAGAAACCAACGGACCATGATCAAGGCCGCGACCGCACAGGCGCGGCCCAGGAGGCACGCGATGAGTGGTCAGGAGATCATTTCTTTGGTGGCCCAACGGCAGAATCTCGACCAATTCCGACGGGAGAATTGGGAGGGTTCATTCCAGGAGTATCTGGATTTGGTCCGCCGCGACCGCCGCGTCACTCGCAACGCGTTCCAGCGCGTATATGACATGATCATGTCATATGGAGTCGACGTTTGTGAGACGACTCGCGGCGAGAAGACGGTGCACTATCGCTTCTTTGACGACCCCAACCACGGCGGCGCCGACGCCGTCTACGGTTTGGACGGAGCGCTGCACATGTTCGTCAACGCTCTGCAAAGCGCGGCTCGCGGATACGGCATCGAGAAGCGCGTGTTGCTGTTGCACGGCCCGGTCGGGAGCAGCAAGAGCACGATCGCGCGGCTCGTCAAGAAAGGGCTCGAACGTTATTCGGCGACCGACGACGGCGCGCTCTACACGCTGGGATGGCGTGGCGACGACGGCGAAGTGGAATGGTGCCCGATGAACGAGGAGCCTCTGCACCTGGCGCCGAGCGAATTTCGCGGCGCCGTCGAATCGCAGCTCAACGAGGGTCTCGTCGAGGGCGAACGGCCCGTGCGGATTCGCGGTGAGCTCGACCCGTTCTGCCGCTTCATGTACGCCGAGCGGCTGAAGAAGTACGACGGCGACTGGACGAGGGTGATCGACGACGTCCGCGTCCGCCGCGTCGTGCTCAGCGAGCAGGACCGCGTGGGGATCGGCACGTTTCAGCCGAAGGACGAAAAGAACCAGGATTCGACCGAGCTGACCGGCGACATCAACTACCGCATGATCGCCGAGTACGGCAGCGACAGCGACCCGCGGGCTTTCAACTTCGACGGCGAATTCAACATCGCCAACCGCGGCATCATCGAGTTCATCGAGGTGCTGAAGTTGGACGTCGCCTTCCTCTACGACCTCCTCGGCGCCAGTCAGGAGCATCGGATCAAGCCGAAGAAGTTCGCTCAGACGGACATCGACGAGGTGATCCTGGGGCATACGAATGAGCCGGAGTACCGCAAGCTGCAGAACAATGAATTCATGGAGGCGCTCCGCGACCGCACGGTCAAGATCGACGTCCCTTACGTCACGCGGTTGGAGGACGAGATCAAGATCTACGAGAAGGATTACAACGAGCGAAAGATCCGCGGCAAGCACATCGCTCCGCACACGATCGAAGTCGCCGCCATGTGGGCCATCCTGACGCGGCTCGAGGAGCCGAACAACGCCGGGTTGACTTTGATGCAGAAGCTCAAGCTCTACAACGGCAAGACGCTCGCCGGCTTCACGGAGGAGAACGTCAAGGAGCTCCGCGAGGAAGTGGTCAGCGAGGGGATGCAGGGCATCTCGCCGCGCTACGTCCAAGACAAGATCTCCAACGCCCTGGTGGCGCATCCGGATTCTCGTTCGGTCAATCCGTTCATGGTGATGAATCAGCTGGAGGCGGGTCTCAAGCATCATTCTCTGATCACCAGCGAGGAGACGCGGGCGCGTTACCGCGAGCTGCTCGGCGTCGTCAAGGAGGAGTACGAGAACATCGTCAAGAACGAGGTGCAGCAGGCGATCGCGGCGGACGAAGACGCCTTGAAGCGGCTGTGCGGAAACTACATCGATAACGTGAAAGCCTACACCCAACGTGAAAAAGTGAAGAACAAATTCACCGGTGAGTACGAGGAGCCGGACGAGCGGCTGATGCGGTCGATCGAGGAGAAGATCGACATCCCGGAGAGCCGCAAGGACGATTTCCGCCGCGAGATCATGAACTACATCGGCGCCTTGTCGATCGACGGCAAGACGTTCGACTTCAAGACCAACGAGCGCTTGCACCGCGCCTTGCAGCTCAAGCTGTTCGAAGACCAAAAGGACTCCATCAAGCTGACCAGCCTGGTGTCGAATGTCGTCGATCAGGAGACGCAGAAGAAGATCGACGTGGTCAAGGGTCGGCTGATCCGCGACTACGGGTACGACGAGGAGAGTGCGACCGACGTGCTGAACTACGTC
>JASMLW010000187.1 GCA_030748485.1 Pirellulaceae bacterium | reverse complement strand
CGATCGATTCCAGCGACCAACGGGAGCGGACGAATGAAGACCGAGCGGCAGCTCGCTCTGTGTGTGGCACTGCCACTTGCGGCGTCGTTCGTTGAGCGGGATCCTCCCAAAGTCGCGATCGAATGAGCGCCTTGGCGCATTGCAAATAGCACTCTTCGACTTCGACGCCGATTCCGAGCGCGGGTTGCTTGCCGTGTGACGACATTTGAGATAGCAACTGGGGATCTTCAAACAGACAGGCTTTCCCGTTGACTCGCAGCGTCTCACCTACGCCGGGAATGAGAAAAAGCAATCCGACTCGGCCCGTTTGCAGGATGTTCCGCAAACTATCGGCGCGGCGGTTGCCCGGTCGCTCCGCGATGCACAAGTGTTTCGAGTCGAGCACTGTTGCCACGGCGGGTGAATCGCCGCGTGGCGAGACGTCGCAGCGACCTTCACGATCGACCGTCGCGAGCAGCGCAAAGGGGGCTTGGGCGATGAACGACTGCATGTGTCGATCGAGTTCGGCCAGCTCCTTCTTGATCACCAGCTCGCTCGGCTCGCCAATCAAAGCTCTCAGTCGCGGGGTTTCCTCAATTTGGTTCGCGAAGCGGTCGAGCGTCATGTCGAGGATCCCATCTTCAGCGGTAGTCGGCGCCGGTGAGGCTCTCGAGCACGGAGGTTTGCCAGCCGCGCAGTTCCGTCGCTAATCGCTTGGCGACCGCCGGTCGCGATTCGGCCAGGTTGTCTTTCTCGGCGATGTCGTTGCGGAGGTCGAAGAGTTCCGTCGTTGCCTTTCCTCCAGGGCGACTGTGAATGACCAGCTTGTAGCGATTGTCCAGGATGGCTCGCGGCCCGTGGTAGTCGTTGTCGGTGATCTCGGTGTGGTGGAAGTTGCGAAAGTTGCGAGTGAAACGCCCGGCCATCTGCTTGACCAGCGGCGTAGTTCCCTCTTGCAGCTTGGCGGCGATGTACGGTTTCGGCTCGCCACTCGCCGGTCCGCCGCTGTAACTCCAGAAGTGAATCGGCCGCGGCCTCCGCGCCATCTTGCCATCGATCAGGGACACCAGGCTGATTCCATCGAGAGGTCGCTTTGGCAGAGGCTGGCCAACTAGTTCGCAAAGTGTGGGCAGCGTGTCCGTCGTGACGGTGTTGACTTTCGAGACCCGCGGTTTGTCGATGCGCGCCGGCCACTCGAGGACGGCGGGAACGCGAATGCCCCCGTCGTACACCAAGCCCTTTTGGCCGCGGAACGGCGTCACCAGCCGCCCGCTGGTGGGCACGCCGTTGTCACCGCAATACCAGACGATCGTGTTTTCCTTGAGTCCGCTGTCGGTGAGGAACCCGCGCAATTGGCCGATCGCGCGATCCATCGCCGTGATCTCGGCGTAGCGTTCGCGAAGTACGTCGCCGAGCGGTCGTCGCGTCGGCAGGCCGGTCTTCATCGACGTGAGTTTGACGAGCGGTTTGGGGTATCGTTTGGGAAGATCGTCGTACAAAGCCAAGTCGTCCGCCAATCCGCTGTACGGTTCATGGGGTGAGCCGAACCAGACGACGGCGAAGAACGGCTTCTTCCGCTCCCGCGAGCTTTGAATGAAGCGAATCGTCTCGTCGATGATGACTTGCGAGCTTTCGCCTTCGATGCGTTTGGGAGCCGCGCCATTTAGCGACAGCACGGGATTCAATTCAAAGAAGTTGTCGTGCGACAGCCAGTGTTCGAACCCCATCGCTCCAGGACTCGTCGGCGAAGACAGCTTGACTGGGCCGAGATGCCACTTGCCGAAATGGCCACAAGCGTAACCCGCTTTGGCCATCAGTTGAGCGACGCTGATTTCCTCCGGGCGTATTGAGCAGTTCGGCGTGAACGTGCCGTATCGGTTCGGATGGCGGCCGGTAATGATGCTCCCTCGCGTCGGCGAGCACGAAGGGTGGGCAGAGTAGAAATGGTCCAATCGCAAGGCGGTCCGCGCCATTTCGTCCAAGACGGGAGTCTTCACGTGCGGATGGCCGTTGTAGCCGACTTCGTCCCAGCCGTGATCGTCGCCCATGCAGAGGATGATGTTGGGCGGATCAGCCGCGAACAGGCTGCTCGCCGAGCAGACCAGAAGAATGGCTAAGGAAGGTCGAGAAACGCGAGACCGCGTACTGGGCGGCGGTTTTCGCAATCTGCTTTGGCGTGTCGTATTCATGTTCGCCTCAATTGTCGGTGCGTCAGTTGCCGGTGCGTCAGTTGGCGGTGCGTCAGTTGGCGTTGTCATTGTTCGCCGCGGACGCGAGCCAAGAGCTCGTTTAGCTCCGCGACAATCTGCGGTTCGTCATTCCAGACGTTTTTGGTTTCGCTCGGATCGCGGGCCAGATTATAGAGTTGGCCGGGCGGTCCGCCGACCTTCTTGGCGTCGATGTTACGGGGAAAAGTGAACCCGCCGGAGCCGCGCCCGGCGACGAGCTTCCAAGAGCCGCGACGAATGGCGAACGTTCCCCAAAGCGAATGATGAACGGCGTATTGACGAACGGCCGCAGCGGGCTTGACGTTTCGCAGCGCGGGCAGCGCATTGCGACTGTCCCCACCCGCCCCGCTCGGTAGGTCGATGTCGACGATCGCCGCACAGGTGGCGAGCAAATCGGTCAGCTCGATCAACTCTTCACTCACCGCTTGGCGGGGAGTGTGGCCCGGCCAGCGGACAACGAATGGTACTCGGTGACCACCCTCCCAGATGTCGGCCTTCGTGCCGCGGAGATGAGCGTTGCCCCGATGCCCGAACTGCTGAACGTAGCGGCCTCGCGCCGTACCTCGGTAATTCTTGACGTCGTCCGCCTCTTTCGGTTCCCAATAGTGGTACAGCCCGCCGTTGTCGGAAGTGAAGATGACGAGCGTGTTGTCGGCTTGTTTGGTGCGGTCGAGCGCCTCCAGGACCGCGCCCACAAAGTCATCCGTCTCGACCACGAAGTCACCGTAGTGCCCTGCTTTGCTCCGCCCGCGGTATTCCTCATTGGGCACGAGCGGCAGGTGCGGAGCCGTCAGCGGCGCGTAAAGGAAGAACGGCTTGTCCGAGTGATTCTCAGCGTGCTGCTCGATGAACTTCACGGCTTCGCCCGCCAAACGCGGCATAACTCCGTAGATGGTGAAGTCGGGCGAGCGGACTCCTTCATCGACACTGATGAACTCGGTCTGTATCCGCGGCTGATGCAAGACGGGCAGCCTCACCGGTCGATCGTTGGCGATGTAGCAGAAGGGAGACATGTTCAACGACGCCGCGATGCCGAAGTAAGAGTCGAAGCCTCGGTCGGTTGGCCCCCCTTTGGTCGCCCGCGTGTAGTCGACGTCATCGCCGGCGCGGGGGCGTCCTTTGGTCTCGACCGGGATGTAGGGAATTGGCTGGCCGCTCTTATCGGTCCACTGCATCCCCAAATGCCACTTGCCGACGCAGCCGGTGCGGTATCCGCGCCGTTTGAGAAGCTGCGGAACGGTCAACTGGTCGTCGTCGATCAGCGGCGGGTCGAGTCCATCGAGAACGCGGAACTTCATGCGCGTTCGCCAGGCGTAGCGCCCGGTGAGGATTCCGTATCGCGTCGGCGTGCAGACGGCGGACGGTGTGTGCGCGTCGGTGAAGCGCATTCCCTCCGCAGCCAGCCGGTCGACGTGTGGCGTCGCAATTTTCGATTCGGGGTTGTAGCAACTGACATCGCCGTAACCCAGGTCGTCGGCCAGGATATAGACGATGTTTGGATGTTCGGCCGCGACGGCGGGCTGGGACGACGCGGTCGCGAGGAAAAGAAGAAACAGCGGGCCGAGTGAATGCAGCTTCATGGGGGCGTCCGGGTTCTGTTCGCGGAATCCCCATTGTACTAGCTCACCGGCCGGTGGAAATCTGGGCGAGCCGAGGGTGTTCGATCTATACTCAGAGGCCATTCGCACCCACGAGGAATCGTCCGATGAAACCCATTGTTGCTGTTTGTTTATCTCTTGGCGCTCTGTTCGCCTGCCTTTTCGTAGGTCCGTTGGCGAGCGCCGCCGACCGCCCGAACATCGTTTACATCATGGCCGACGAACTCGGGTACTACGAGCTTTCCTGCATGGGGAACCCTCACATCAAGACTCCGCGAATCGACCGCATGGCGCGGGAGGGGATCCGCTTCACGCAGGGGTTGGCCGGTTCGTCGGTATGCGCGCCGACGCGATGCTGCTTGATGACGGGCAAGCACAGTGGTCACACCTCCGTCCGCACGAACGGCGGCGGTACTCCGCTGAGGTCCGGCGAGGCGACCGTCGCCTCAATTCTCAAGTCGGCCGGATACGCGACTGGCGGGTTCGGCAAATGGGGCTGCGGCGGTCGAGGCTCGACGGGCGTGCCGGAGAAACACGGCTTCGACATCTTCCTCGGTTACTACGATCAAGTGCACGCGCACAGTTACTATCCGCCGTACATCGTCCGCAACAGCGAGGAAGTTCCGCTCAAGAACAATCGCGGCGGCAGCGATGGCGAGACCTACTCGCACTACGTAATCGTCGAAGAAGCGCTGAAGTTTATTCGCGACAATAAGGACCGCCCGTTCTTCTGCTACATGCCGATCACTCCGCCGCACGGAATTTTCGACATCCCGGATGAAGATCCGGCGTGGAAACTCTATCGCGACGAATCGTGGCCCGAACAGGCAAAACGATATGCGGCGATGGTGACCATGGTCGACAGGCAGGTCGGAGATGTGTTGGACCTGCTGGCCGAGTTGGGGCTCGAGAAAAATACGCTCGTCTTTTTCTGCGGCGACAACGGCGGCGCGGATTACTTTCGCGACAAGGACCACCCTCGCGGCTTCCACGGCGCGAACGTACATCCAGAAACTGGCGTTGAGTTCCGCGGTCGTAAAGGCAACCTCTACGAAGGCGGACTCCGCATACCCATGATGGCTCGTTGGCCGGGCAGGATTGAGCCGGGCCGAGTAAGTGATCTGCTGTGGTACTTCCCCGACGTACTGCCGACGGTCGTCGAGGTGGCCGGTGCGGAAACGCCGTCCGACTGCGACGGGATTTCGATCGCGCCGGAGTTGTTCGGCGCGGAGGCGGCCGGCCGACCGCAAGCGAAACACGAGTACCTGTATTGGGAGATCGGCGCCCAAACGGCTGTCCGCGCGGGCCATTGGAAGGCGATTCAGCCCGGAGCCAATCGCCCCTGGGAGCTGTACGATCTGGAGTCGGATGTCAGCGAGTCCCGCGACCTGTCGGGCGAGCAACCGGACGTTCTGGCCAAGCTGCAAGGCTACGCCAAAGCGGCCCACGAGCCGGCTGAAGAGGGTGAGTTTTTCGACCGAGACATCCATGAGCGCGACCGCCGCGCGAAGTTTGGCGGTCGAGTTCCCAACCGACCCGCCGGCAAAGTGAACTCGCTGCCGAAACAAGGTCTGCTGTCGACACGTGGTTGGAAAATCGCGCGGGTCAGCAGTGAGGCCAAAGGCAACGGTCGTTTGGCCGCTCGCGTCTTCGACGGCGACCCGCGGACTCACTGGCATACCCAGTTCCAACCCGAGTTGGCCAAGCACCCGCACGAGCTGGTGATCGACCTCGGGCAAACTCGCGAGATCCGCGGGTTTCGCTACCTGGCTCGACAAGACGGCGGTTGGAACGGAGCGGTCGCCAAATGCGAGATTTCGGTCAGCGACGATCCAGCGCGGTTCGGCGATCCGGTGGTGCGCACGGTATTCAAGAAGATCAAGACTGCTCAGGAAGCGAAGTGTGACGAAGTTTCCGGACGCTACGTGAAGATCACCGCGCTGAGCGAAGTGAACAACGGCCCGTGGGCTTCGATCGCCGAGTTCGGCGTCGTCGGGAAGTGACGAGACTATTTGGTCGCCTTGAGCCGGGCGGCCAATTCGCCGGCGAGCCGTTTCCTGACTTGTTGGAAGCGAGCGTCTTTCGCCAAGTTGGTGAACTGCCGCGGATCGTTGCGCATGTCGTAGAGTTCTTCGGTCCCGTTGGTGTAGCGCATGTACGACCAATCGGCCGTTCGCCACGAACTGCCTTTGGCGAATGAGACGGCGCCCGTCTTCACTCGCGCATTGGGGTCTTTGAGAATCGGGACAAGACTCGCGCCGTGCAAGCCGGTGGGAACCGGCAATCGACTGCAGTCGGCTAACGTGGGAAACAAGTCGATCAGCTCGACGATCGAGTCCGTGCGCCCCGGGCTGTAACCGGGCGTGGAGATGATAAGCGGCACGCGCGTCACTTCCTCGTGCAGGTTCCCTTTCTGCCAAAACGTGTGCTCGCCCAGATGGTAGCCGTGATCACTGAGGAAGACGACTGCGGTTGAATCGCGAAGTTTCAGCCGATCCAGTTCGTCGAGGATGCGGCCAACCTGCGCATCCATGAACGTCACCGCCG
>JASMLW010000186.1 GCA_030748485.1 Pirellulaceae bacterium | reverse complement strand
GCCGATCAGAAAACGGCGTCGCGAGGCGCTGCTGACTCGATCGTTACTCTTCATGTTGGCTACTGTCAAATGTCTGGAGTGATGTTGTCCGATGTTACTGTTTCGCCTTGTTCGCTACGACAGGATCCGCCGTATTCTTGTAGAGGAACGGATCACTCATCGCGATACTCTTGAGCACAGCTCGCAACTGGTCGTCGCCCGCCATCGCCTGCGCCGTCATTTCGTCCAACGCGGGCCAATCGGCGGGGCCGAGCTCGCGGCCGAGAGCGTAGCTGAGCAGATGAGAGACGAATCCGCGGATGAAGCGTTGTTTCTCTTGCACGATCAAACGCTTGAAATCGACCACGGTCTTGAACTCGTGCTGATTAAACAGCACGCCGCTGGCGTCCACATCGCGGCCGTTTTCGTACTTGTCGCGCCAGACTCCCGTCGGTCCATAGTTCTCCAAGGCGAATCCGAGCGGATCGATCCTGTTGTGACAACCGGCGCAGTCGGCCCGCTGGCGATGGACGGCCAGGCGTTCGCGGATCGTGAGTTTCGCGAGCGCCTCTTTGTCGATTTCCGGGAGCCCGGGAACGTCAGCCGGCGGCGCTTCTGGAGGATCGTTGAATATCACAGTGTTCAACCACGCGCCGCGGGTGATCGGTTGCGTGCGGGTGGGCGTGGAGGTCATGGTCATCACCGCCGCGTTCGTAATCACACCGCCGCGCCGCGAGTCCTCCACCGCCACTCGCGCAAACACCTGCACCTGAACCTCGTGGCCCGACTTGGACTGACCTTCGTAATTCTGACGCAACATATTGCTTTGCCACGTGAACTTCGGATCGATCAAATCCATCACTGACAGGTCTTCCACAAAGACCGTCTCGAACAGCAACAGCGGCTCGGACATCATGTGCATGCTGGTGCGGTACCCGTGATAGTAGAAGTACGGGAACTTCTCGCGGTCCGGGATCGAGGTGACCAATCGATCCAGTTGCAGCCACTGGCCGGGAAAATTGTCGCAGAACCGACTCGACCGCCGGTCGTTCAGCATGCGATCAATCTGCTTGCCGAGCACTTTCGGATCGCTCAAGTCTCCGGACTCAGCCAAATCGAGCAACGCATCGTCGGGGATGCTGCTCCAGAAGAACTGAGCGAGCCGCGAAGCCAGCTCGTAGTCGTCCACCGGCGCGCGTCCGTCGCCTTTCCCGCTAGCTCCGCTGCCGTCGTAGAAATAGAGAAAGTCGGGCATCGCGAGGACCGCTCCGACGATGGTGCGCATCGTCTCTTCGTACGAAACTCCCGACGCCAGTTGACTCTCCGCAAATCTCGTGAAGCGGTTGAGAGTTTCCGGATCGACGGGTCGGCGAAACGCCCGTCGCAACAATCTTTGCAGCCGTCCGCGAATCGCCCCGGCCTCGGCGATCTGGCGGCCCGGTTGTGGATCATTCTCTCCACCGGTTACGTCGACGTAGTCCAGACCAAAGAAATGTCCCGTCGATCCCTCATTCTTACCGACGCATTTGAATTTCAGAGCATGAAGACCTTGGCTGATCTTACCCGCGACACTCTGCTCGACGTGAAGGGGTTTCGGATTGTAGAGATCGACAGTCGAGCCGATCATTTTGTCGTCCAGGTACACTTCGAACCGGCCGTAGTCGCGAGCTTTGGTGAAGGCCAAGCGAAGACCGTCGCCCGCCTTTTTGACGTCGATCGACAACGTCAGCTCCACGCCCACTTTGGGACACTGCCAGAACAGATGCGCGTCGCCGCTCCAGTCGTCGCCGGCGCCCTGCATGTTTTGCGGAGCTGCTCGACCTTTAGGGCGCCCGTTAACTTTGAGACGCGTATCCCCTTCGGCTTCGTATCGGCCGCTCTGAGTCGGCGTTCCCGGCGCTGCAAACAGACGACCCCAGCTGCGACACTCCCGAGCGTTGAGGTCAGGACTCTCCACAATGGTTTGGCTCAGCGTCAAGAACGACTCCATCAACAGCGGCGAGAGCGTCAGGTGGTCCGCGCGGTTGTCGAAGCCGTTCTCGGCGCGTTGGTCCTGCGGAAAGGCCGCGACGCCCCGAAAGCCTTCGGGCCGTTGATTGTCGATGTCCTTGCTGAGCGGCCGACTCGACACCCGCACGCGAGCGGGCATTTTCCCGGTCTCCGGCCGGAAATAGTCGTCGCGGCGACGCAGTAACCGCTCGTTGAGCTGCAGGATGTCGCGATCCAACTCGAGCAAATCGACAACGGCGTTGTTGTACTGAAAACGATTCATCCGCCGGATTGGCGTTCGCTCAAATGGATATGTCTTCAACCCCTCCCTAAGCACGCTCTGGAGATTTCCGATCATGTGCTTCCGCTGCTCCTGCGACAACGCGGGCTCGTCTTTCGGCGGCATCTCGCGGTCGCGGAGCACCCCAATCAGATCCTCGAGCAACTCGGGCCGAGACTGCAAGTCAACGCCCGTCTTCAGTGCGAGGAGGTTGACTTCGCCCTCGACCGTGTCGCCCTTGCCGTGACACTCGATGCAATGAGCAACGAAGGCCGACCGGAGCGCCGCCACCGAGTCGGCGGCCGTTGACGGGGAAGAAACGCCGGCCAGCAGTGCGAGCGCGGCGGAGGCAGTGAGTGCAGTTCTTCTCATGACTTCAATTCAAAGTGGCTCAGACCGGGAGTTCAATGCAGACACTATTGTCGACACTCGGGCTCCGTTTCGCAAATGCGCGGAGAATCCCCCGTTACGTCGCGATCGCCACCCCGAAGGCGCCAATCCGCAGTGACCATCCGGGCACGGGGCAAACCCCGTGCGGTTACCCGAACAATTCCATTACTGGCTTGCCGGTCGTGGGCAGCCGCGAGATGGCGTTATTGTTCAGCGGTTGGTTGAGCGGAACGTCGAGAGCGTGATAGATGGTTGCAGCCATCTCCTCGGGACGAATTGGATTGCTGGCGACGTAGGCGGCGTGCTTGTCGGACTTGCCGTAGACCTGGCCGCCGGCAATACCCGCACCGGCGAGGATGGAGGAGAAACACTTGGGCCAGTGCTGGCGTCCAGGCGGTTTCTGAGTGAGCACTTTGGGAGTGCGGCCGAATTCGCCCGTGACGACGACGAGTGTGTTTTCCAGCATGCCGCGCTCTTTGAGATCGGAGAAGAGTCCGCCCAGCGCCTGGTCCAGTCGCGGCAAGCAGAATCCCATACCGTACGAACCGGTGCCGAAAGCGTCGCCCATTCCCATATTTCCGCCGTGCATATCCCAACTGCTGCTGGGCGGTCCCTTCGTGTCGTGGGGAGCCTGCCCGGCCCAGCCGTTGACGGTCACGAACCGCACGCCGGCTTCCACCATGCGTCGGGCGAGCAGCAGATTCTGCCCGAGCGGGTGCCGACCGTAGCGGTCGCGCATCTTCGGCGACTCGCGATCCAGTTCAAACGCATCCCGCCCCTCGGGCCGCGTCATCACCTCGTAACCCTTCTCACGCAAGTTCGCCCAGTCCACCCCACGAGCATCCCTGGCCACCGCGGAGCTCTCAATACTGCTGAGCAACTCGCGGCGCTCGGCGAGGCGTTGATGGTCGCCGAGTTGGTAAATCCGCGGCGGCTCGAAGTTGTCCATCGCCGGATGATTCTTCGCCGACCCGACGAAGACGGGCGCGTGCGCCGAGCCAAGATAACCGCCGATGCCAATGTTCGGCGCGCAAAAGACGGGTGGTCCAACGCACTTGATCAGCCACGCGTTGGAAACGATGTTCCGCTTGCTCGGCTTGTACTTGGCGACGAACGAGCCGAGGTAGGGCTGGTCATTCGTCACGCCCTGTTGCACTCGCTTCGTCGATGCGCCGCTGAGCAAGTTATGCATCGCATCGAAGTGATTGCTGATGCCGCCCGGATGGGTCATCGAGTTGATGAGCGTAAACTGGTCGGTGTGCTTCGCCAACTGCGTGTGCATCTCGTTGATGCGCATGCCCGGCACTTTGGTCGAGATCGGTCGGTACGGTCCCCGAATCGTGTCGGGCGCGTCGGGTTTCATATCCCAAGTATCCACGTGGCTCGGTCCGCCGCAGAGCAGCACGAAGATGCACGACTTTTCGGACGCGACAGCCTTGCCGTCGGCGTCCAGCTCATCGGCTCCCATCACCATCCCCGGCATGCCTAACGAGAGCGCCCCCATGCCACCGACGAGAAGAGCCTGCCGTCGGTTCATTTCAAAATCGTTCATGAATAGTGCCCGGTTTGATTGGATTCACAGATTGACGCGGACGTTTCACTTCATGCCCCATCCGTCGCCGCCCAAGATAGCCTACGCGACGAGATCGTGTCGAGTGATTTTCGTGTCTATGGACGTGAAGACGGGAAAAGGCCTCTGCGCGTCCGCTCGTCTCGGCCATCGCCAGCGCGACTCGCCTGGTGTGCGAAGCGGTCGTTTACACCAGCCCGTTGCGCAAGCGAGGGGCAGCGGCTGTATCGAAGTCGCGTCGGTATCGGCGGTTGAAGACCCGTCTGCTGCGATCCCTCGCTAGCTCGCACGTCGCGCCTGGTGTGCGCAGCGGTCGTTTACACCAGCCCGTTGCGCAAGCGAGGGGCGGCGGCTGTATCGCAGTCGCGTCTGGTATCGGCAGGTGAAGACCCCTGTACTGCGGTCCCTCGCTAGCTCGCACGTCGCGCCTGGTGTGC
>JASMLW010000185.1 GCA_030748485.1 Pirellulaceae bacterium | reverse complement strand
GAACGCGGTGGCGCGGGGCGACGCGAGTGTGGAACGCGGTGCGCGGGGCCACGCGAGTGTGGAACGTTTGGTTGCAGCAGCAACGTCTGGTTCACCCGTGCTCAAGCACGGGCCTATGCCGCCTGCGGCGGAGGAGGGCGTAAACGCCCTCTGCCTCTTTTGGAGCGCGGGCGCCACGAGATTGGATCGTTGGATGCAGCACGCTGCGTTTTGACTTTATCGCCAGAACTCGATGTGTGCTACAATACCAACCATGATTCCCAAACTCTCCAGCGATGTCGAGCAATTTATCGCCGCCTCCCCAGGTGGCGCCGCCAAAATCGAAGGCAGCAACGGCGCCACCTATTGGGTGATGACTGACGAGGCGATGCGTGTTAGGCGGTACGTCCAAGAGGGGATTGAGCAAGCGGATCGCGGTGATGTCGCTGCTTGGGATGCGGATGAAATCAAGGCTGCCGGACGGCAGTTGAAGAACGAACGATCTGCCTGATGCCGCACGTCGAGCGAACTCGACGGGCCAAAACGGACGCCGTGCAGATCTGGGCGTACATCGCGGAGAGAAACCACGTCGCCGCGGACGAGTTGATTGATCGAATCGACGAGCGCCTAGCGATGCTCGCCACCATCCCTGAATCTGCCGAAGCAGTGCCCTACATCGCTCCAGACGTGCGTCGTTCGTCCGTTGGCCACTACGTCATCTATTTTCGGCCGATCGAGAACGGGATTCACGTGCTTCGCATCCTTCATGGGGCTCGCCAACCCGAAGACGTGGTTTAGCATCAGATGCCAATCTGGCTCCTGCTTGGTCCGATCTTCGTCGCGCAGTCCGGCGGCTGGACCTACTGGCCCAGGACGTAGGCGAAGATCAGCGGTGCGACGATGGAGGCGTCTGAGTTGATCATGAAACTCGGCGCTTCGCGATCGAGTTTGCACCAAGTGATCTTCTCGTTCGGCGCGGCACCGGAGTACGAGCCGTAGGAACAGATGTCACAGGCTCGGCTTTTGGAACGCGGAGGCGCGGGGCGACGCGAGTGTGGAACGCGGTGGCGCGGGGCGACGCGAGTGTGGAACGCGGTGGCGCAGGGGGAGATCTAACGAAACTCAACCAAACACCGATCGGTTGGTTTGGTTACTTTCGGCGCAGTTGCTGGACGGTCTTCACGGACCTGGACGCGATGTACGACGGCCTTGGAAGGCCATCGTATGATGGCCGTTCTCTATGCGGGAATTCCTCCAGCGGCTATAACCTTTGAGCGCTGAGGCGAGCGCCTTGGCGGGCCGCCGGAATTCGCGATAGGGAGTTGTTCATGCGACTGGCTCTGCATTGGCAGATTTTTCTGGGCATGATCATTGGCGCCGGTGTTGGACTGAGTCTCAACGCCACCGTCAGCCAGCGCCGCTGGTCATCGACATCGCAAACGAAGTTGCCGCCGGGCATGACGAGCGTGACGACGCTCGATTCGCCCGACCTGATCGAGATTAAGATCGAGGGCGACAAACCGCGGACCTTGGTCGTTGACGGATCGCGCAAGACGCCCGATTCGGTCGCCACTCTCAAACTGCTCGCGGCGTCCGACCAAGACGCCCATGACGTCTTCTTCCTGTTCGGGCGTTCGCCGGCGCGGCGCGTGGGTGACCTGGCCAATCGACTTGGCCGTCTCTTTCTGCGGATGCTGCAAATGGTGTCGGTGCCGCTGATCGTGACATCGTTGCTCACCGGTGTCATGGGATTGGGCAGCGCGAGTCGTCTGAAGTCGATGTTTGGCCGCACGATGGCCTACTACTTGACGACCAGTCTGTTGGCGATTTGCACAGGTCTATTCATGGTCAATGCGATCCGACCGGGTTTGCGCGGCGAGCAGTCCGCCGGGCAGCAGAAGCCGTCGGTCGGCGACAATCTCTCGGACGTGTTGTGGGGGCAAGTCAACAACATGATCCCGCAGAATCCATTCAACGCCCTCGCATCGACCAGTTTGCTCGCCATCATTTGTTTCACGATTGCGTTTGGCGTGTTCGCCTTGCGGCGCGGCGGAGCGACGGCGGACCGAGTTCGCGAGCTGGCGTCCGCCGGATTCGATGTGATGATGGATATGACCATGGCGATCATCAGGCTCGCGCCGCTCGGCGTTCTGTTCTTGATGTTGTACGTCACGGCGACGCAAGGCCCCGATGTTTTCCGAGCCTTGTTCTGGTATGTCCTCAGCGTATTTGGCGCGTTGGTCATTCACGCTCTGATCGTCCTGCCGCTCATCCTCATCTTCGTGGCGAAACGCAATCCGATCGAGTTCGCCCGCGCGATGAGCCCGGCGCTGGTGACCGCGTTTAGTTCGGCGTCGAGCAATGGAACGCTGCCGCTCACTATGGCGAGCGTTGAGAAGCGGGCGGGAGTCGACAACCGCGTCAGCTCGTTCGTCCTGCCGCTGGGAGCCACTATCAACATGGATGGAACGGCGCTCTACGAGGCGGTCGCCGTGCTGTTCATCGCCCAGCTATATCACGGCCACAATCTGGAGATCTCGCAACAATTGATCGTCGCCTTCACGGCGCTGCTGGCCAGCGTCGGGGCGGCCGGCATCCCCCACGCCGGCTTGGTGATGATGGTGATCATTCTGCGAGCTGTCGACTTGCCGCTCGATATGCAGGGAATCATTTTGGCCGTCGATCGAGTGCTCGACATGTGCCGCACAAGCGTCAACGTTTGGAGCGACTCGTGCGGGTGCGCCGTCGTGGCTCGGTTTGAGTCGGCCGCGAGCAAAGCGGCGGCGACCTGAGGCCGCCCCTTCAACGCTCGCACAGCGGATTCTTATTGAGCGGTCCCAGCTAGTTCGATATCCTGTTTCTGTTGCGTTGGTCGCGGATCGACCCACGACAAATGCTCGCCTGTTAAAAAACGATCCTCCGCCGAACATTTTGCCAGGGAGATGACGATGTTGACGCCTCAACACCTCATTCTCACTCGCCGCACCATGATCCAAGCGGGCTCGGTTGGATTGCTCGGCTTGGGGATGAATCATGTTGCCGGTTTGCGCGCGGCTGACCGCGGTCAGATCGCGGCGCGTGGCGGCAAAGCCAAGTCGGTCATCATCGTGTTCCTCTCGGGTGGTCTGACCCAACACGATAGTTTTGACCCCAAGCCCGACGCGCCCGCTGACATTCGCGGGGAGTTCAAACCGATTGCGACGAGGACGGCTGGGCTGCAAATCTGTGAGCATCTGCCGATGTTGGCGGAGCGCAGCCGTCAGTGGAGCGTCATTCGGTCGTTGACGACGCCGTACAACGGGCACTCCGAAGGCCACATGGTGATGCTGTCCGGTCGCACGCCGCTGCCGTTGGGATTCAATGGCAGTAAGCCTCAGCCAACGGACTGGCCGTCGATCGCGTCGACCGTTGGCGACGCCCTGCCCGTTCGCAACAACAACTTGCCCCCTGCTGTCGCGCTGCCGGAGCGATTGATTCATCGGACAGGGCGAATCATTCCGGGTCAATTCGGCGGGCAGATGGGATCGCGGCGCGACCCTTGGTTTGTGGAAGCATCGCCTTTCAACGCCAAGTCCTACGGCGCCTATCCGGATTATGAATTTCATTTCGTTCGCGGCCGCGAGCAAAACAAGGCTCTGAAGTTCGAAGCCCCCAATCTCAGTTTGCCGCAGGGGATTGATCGCGGACGGCTCGCCGGTCGCGCGGAATTGCGACGGCTGCTTGACCGGCAGTCCCGCGAGCTCGAAGGGGCGGCTGAGGTCGCCGCGTTTGATCGGCGCCGACAGGCATCCATCTCGCTGTTGATGAATGATCGCGTCCAACGGGCGTTTGACGTCCACGCCGCCGACCCCAAAGTTCAAGATCGGTACGGGCGCAACGCGTTTGGTTGGTCGTTGCTGATGGCGCGACAGCTGGTCGAGACGGGTGTGAATTTGGTCCAGGTCAACTTGGGCAACAACGAGACCTGGGACACGCACGACAACAATTTTCCGTTGCTGAAGGATTGTCTGTTGCCGCCAACCGATCGCGGCGTATCTGCGCTGCTCGACGATCTATCCGAGCGCGGGATGCTCGAGGAAACTTTGGTCGTGATGTTTGGCGAGATGGGACGAACGCCGAAGATCAATGAGAAGCTTCCCGGCCGAGATCACTGGGGAGCCGTGCAATCGGTGTTCATCGCCGGCGGCGGCGTTCCCGGCGGTGTCGTTGTCGGCGCCTCCGATCGCGAGGGGGGCTATCCGGCCGCCGCGCCGCAACGACCGGAGAATCTGGGAGCCACGATCTATCACGCGCTGGGAATCCCTTCGACGGCGGCTTGGCATGATGAATTCGATCGCCCGACGCGTATCTATCACGGCGATCCGATCGAGTTTGTTTGAGAGGCTGGATCCATGCGGAAACTGCTGCGCGCGGCGTTGACCTGCGCGGCTTGGAGCGCTCTGCTCGCGATAGCCGCGGCCGCCGACAGACTGGAATTCACCGTCACCGAAGCCGCCGGCATCCGTCGTTTTAGTTTTCCCGTGACGGCTACTCTCAACTTCCCGAAAGCGGTTGAGAAAGACGCGCAGTTCGAATTGCGTCGAGCCGGCGATCGCGTGACCGCCCAGTTCACACGCGTCGACAAATCCACGGTGGAAGTCGACTTCAACACCAGCCTCGGTCCGTTCGAGTCCGCCAGATTCGCGCTTTCGTACGGTGAGAAGATTGCTCCGCCACCTCCGCCCCGGCGCGGGCACCGAGTTTCACAAATGGACGACCTGTTTGTCATCGCCAACGAGCCGTACATCGTTTGGCGTGTTCCGCGTTCGTTAGAAAGATTGCTGCGATCGGTGGAGTTCAGGCCAGTCGAACACGTGCGGCCGTCTCCGACCGAATCGCTCGGGCTTTGGTTGGAGTCCACCAACGGTGAGCGCATCGCCGTAAAGTTGGACGTTCGAAAGTCGTCGGCCGAGATCATCAAACCGGGACCGCTGGCGGCTCAATTGCGTTTCACATGGGCGATCTCCGATCCGCAGCTGCCCGGTGTGAAATGCCAATTGGAGATGAGTTTCCCGGTGAGTAAGAGCTGGGTGGAGATCGCCTGGAAGATCGAAGATCCGCGCGGCGTTGTCAGGCGAGCGGGAAGTTTGCTCGAAACAAATCTCGACTCGCCGACAAACGCGCAACCGACTCTCGTCGATTGGGGAGCCGGCGGCTCGGCGTATCTAGCACTGCGACCGGGCATGGCGACCCGCTTGGCCAACTCACCAACCAAGAAATGGACCGTGCTACGCGGTAAGCCAGGTTCATTGTCGCCATTCGTCGAACAGGCGAACAATCAAATGGCGGAGGGCTGGCTGCACGTGATGGATCGCAAACGATGTTTGGCGCTGGCGGTCGACCAGTTCGGCATTGCCGGCGGCGACGCGCTGGACGTGACAGCTAGCGGGCGGGTCGACGTGCGGCGGACGTTTGTCCCGGCGACGAGCCGCACGAAAAATCTGCGGTTTTGGATGCACTTCGTCTTCTTTCCCCCACAAATCTCCGCGGCGACAAGTCCCCAGGCGATGCAGAATCCGCTCCTGGTCGAGCCGGTGAGGTAGAATTCTGAGTTGTATCGGGTGATTTGGTGGGAGATAGTTCGCGGCCGGCGGGTCCGGATCGGAGTACGATATGAAACGCGTGAATTGCGGAATTCCATCCGCTTCAGCAGTGCACTTGATGGTTGGCTTGGCCGTAGCCCTCGTCGTTGGCTGCGACGCGTCGCCCCAGACAAAGACGACCGACCAGGCGCGTCTCGATCAGATCGCGCTCGTCTTCGAATCGGGCAGAACGGTCGACGCGATTTCGCAACTGCACGCTTACCTCAGCGACCATCCTACTGACGATTTGGGTTGGACGATTCTGGGAAACGCATACATCGAAAACGACCAGTTAGATGAAGCCATCAAGTCGTTTAAGACGGCGTTGCGACACAATCCGGACCGTTACCAAGCGGTTTCCGGTCAGGGAATCATCCATCGCAAGCGAGGTGAATACGAAGATGCGATGGCGTCGTATCGGGCCGCCATCAAGATTGATCCCAGTTACGCGGAGGCCTATTCGAGCATGACCGTCGTGGCGCTGAAGCTTGGTCAAGACGAAGATGCTCTCAAGTTCGCCATGCAGGGTTACGAACTCGAAGGCGATCATGCGGGCATCGCCGCGAATCTGGCTGTCGCTTATCACTACAACAACGATACGGCCAATCGCGATCGGATGACTGTCATCGCCGACAACTTGGGATACGACAAGGTCGCAACGTTGCAACAAATCTACTCGGGTGAGTTGTCGATTCGCGACGGCGACAAGACGGCCGCCGGCAGTTCCGAAAAGTCCAAGCAGGAAATGCGAGAAACAAAGGGCGAGAGTCCGTCGCCCTAGCCGGTTGGCGTGCGGCGAGTATGTGGCGAGTGTGTCGTATCGAGGCCGAAGTCACTGGCGCGCGCACCGCCTAGCGGTTGATCTCGAGGCCGAACGTGAACGCATTTACAAACACGGTCTCATCCGAACCGTTGTCGCTCATCCCAAAGGACGGGATTTCGTAGTTGACCTTGGGAGCAGCGTAGCTGTAGCCGCCGATCGCCATGCCCGTGTAGCCGAGCCGAAAGCCCACGTACTGGTTAATCAAGTAGACCGTGTCGACGCGCCATTCACCCATCGGTGAAAACTCTTGACGCCGTACTGAGTTGTTGAACGAGGAAGGCGTCAGCGCGGCCGGCAGGTTGGCTCCCGCTGTGAAGTTCGAGGCTGTGTAGCCGTCCTGCTGAGCGTGTTGGAAGTTGGTGGCGGCGAAGAAACGTCCTTCGACGTTCAGCTTGAAGCAACCTCGAGCAGCTGTCCAGCGGCCGCCGACCTGACCGCCGACCATCTGATTGCGAACGGATGTCGAAACGTTGGTGGCGTCGAGCACGCCGCCCGATCCGGAGAATTGGAACGTGTCTTCGATATCCAACAGTCGCGCCCCGTAAAAGAACTCAAAGTGGCTATTGTCCGCAGTCTGAAAACGACGCATTGCCATCAATTCGAATCCCTGCATCTCGACGTTGTAGCGAGCTTCGAATTCGGTGAAAACGGGAAGGTATCTCACCAAGTCGTCGTTGTCGGTCGCCGCCGGTCTGTCGGGGATGCCGTCGAACGGAGCGATGAATCCGCCCATGCCGTCGGGCGTGCCCTGATCTTCGCCGTCGGCTCCGAGAATGTTGTCTCCGTCCAGGTCGTCGTCGTAACCGTCATTGTTCGCATCGACCCAACCGCTCAATAGATTGTACGGGTCGCTGGGGATCACTCGTGCGCCGGGAGCCGACAACGACTGTTGATTTGTTCCCATGATGAACCCGGCCATCCAACCGGATGAGTCTTGCACGTGGCCAAACTCGATGCGGTCGGCGGAGTCGTTTTCGACATCGATGAAACTCGTGTTCAGATGATTGGTGTAGTAGGCCGAGATCCCATCGACGATAAACACACCCTCTGAACCAGGGTCGCCGATGACCGTTCTGTCCGGACCCGTGATCGACCAAGACAGGTGATCGTACTGGAAGAACATTCCGTTGCGAGCTGTGCTGGTGGCGAACAGGTTGTAGTCGGACTCGCCACACGAGCCGTCGTCGCAC
This sequence comes from Pirellulaceae bacterium, assembly GCA_030748485.1. Lineage (GTDB taxonomy): Bacteria > Planctomycetota > Planctomycetia > Pirellulales > Pirellulaceae > JASMLW01. The sequence goes on along the minus strand of JASMLW010000185.1, from coordinate 899 downwards.
GGTTCCCCGTAACTTTCAATGTCGGCCCGAAAACTGGAGATCGTCGGCGTTGGTGTCGGCGCGGGTGTTGGAGTCGGCCGTCGCGCCGCGCCGCCCCAACCGCTGTAGCTGGGCGGCGACAAGCTTGGCGAGGAGTTTCTTGGCGAGTAGTTTACTGCGCGATCGGACGGACTCGGCGGCTCGGGCGTCAGAGTCAACTGGCCGGCGCCGCCCCAACGGTTGTAGCTGGGAGGCGGCGGGAGACTTAAGGCGCGAGCTGACGGGCTCGACCCCGTTCGCCAACGCGTGGCGCTTGGCGCGGACGGCCGCGGAGGCGTTGATGCGCGGACCGGAGCCGGCTGGATCGTTGGGAGTGCGAGTTGCGGGGGCGGCGTCGGAGGGACCCACGCCGTCGGACGGAACGCTGGAGCCTGTGCGCGATTCGCGCTTGGTGTCAATTGGCCAGCCGAGTACGTCGGCGCCGACGAGACGTCGGTGGGAACGCCGATCGTTGTGTACGGATGCGCGGTAGCCGTTCGGCGGCCCGGCAGTGGATAAGACGGGCGCGGGACGGCAGGTCGATAGCTTGGCGCCGGTTGGTCAGCGCGAGGCGCCGGCCGCGACGATTGGGGCGTCCGCCACTGAGCACTTGCTGTGTGGGTTAACGCGAGCAACAGCAGACAACTGGTCAACCATGACCTGTTCATAAGCCAGTCCGTTCTTGATCGTGCGAAGTTCGCACTTGCCATCCGTGCAATCCTGTACTCGTTTCGTCGGATGGGCGCAACTGCCATGCCGCTTTGATTTTTTTCGGTTCTTTTTCGGTTCTTTCGAGGATTATGAGGGTGCTATCACGGCGTTGTGGTGATTTGAGACTTTCGCGTCATGAGGGGGCGCTAGCACGGGGGCGCTAGCTTATC
>JASMLW010000184.1 GCA_030748485.1 Pirellulaceae bacterium | reverse complement strand
GAACGCGGTGGCGCGGGGCGACGCGAGTGTGGAACGCGGTGCGCGGGGCCACGCGAGTGTGGAACGTTTGGTTGCAGCAGCAACGTCTGGTTCACCCGTGCTCAAGCACGGGCCTATGCCGCCTGCGGCGGAGGAGGGCGTGAACGCCCTCGGCTATTGGAACGTGGTGGCGCGGGGCGACGCGAGTGTGGAACGCGTCAGCGCGGGGCGACGCGAGTGTGGAACGCGGACGCGCGGGGCAGCGCGAGTGTGGAACGTTTGGTTGCAGCCGCGACGGCTGGTTCACCCGTGCTCAAGCACGGGCCTATGCCGCCTGCGGCGGAGGAGGGCGTAAACGCTCTCGGCTTTTGGAACGCGGACGCGCGGCAACGCGAAAATGGGACGTTGGTTCGCCGCCACTTGCCAACAACACGGTCATCCATGTACCGTACGTCATTTGGCTTCTCTCCTGAGCTGGTTTATACGCAATCACCGGCATCGGTTCGGAGCGGATTTTTCCAACACCAATTCCGGGCGAGAACGTTCGGGTTTTTTTCGCGCCAGCCCGAGCGCACCCCAGGGCGAACGTCATCCTACGACTGCGAGTCACGCCGCTAAGCTGGCTCTGGGACCAAGCCTACTCGGTCGCCGTCGAAATGGCCGTTCCGTCTCGTATACGCGTTCACGACAAAAGACAAACCAACACGACTAAAAACGCAGCGCAAGCCGCGCGCCGGCCGGATCGCACCCGCGGTCGGCTATGATAGGGCCGAGGAGGTCGCGATGACTTGGGACATTTTGGTGCGCGGCGGAGAAGTCGTTGATCCGTCTCAATCGCTTCACAAAGTGAGCGATGTGGCGATCAAAGACGGCAAAATCGCAGCGATTGGCGAGAATCTTGCGGGCGCGGCGGGTCGCGTTCTCGACGCGAGCGGTTTGCTCGTAACTCCCGGTCTGATCGATCTACACGCGCATGTCTATCGGCGGCATGTGCCGATTAGTCTCGACCCCGATCCACTCTGTCCCGCCGGCGGCGTCACGACGATCTTGGACGCGGGCAGCGCTGGGTCCTACAACTTCGACGGTTTCCGCCGCGACGTGATCGAGCAAGCCGACACACAGATTTTCGGGCTGGTCAACCTCTCTTGCATCGGCCTGGTCGCCGCCCATTTCGGTGAGTTGATGGATCGTCGCTACGCCGACAAGCAGGGTGTCATCGACACGATTCGCCGCAATCCAGGTGTGGCGGTCGGCGTCAAGATCCGCGCCGGCGCACACATCATCGGCGGGGGCGAGCAGGGCTGGGCGAATTTCCGCGACGCTGTCGCGGCCGCCCGTGAATCGGAAACCTGGCTGATGGTGCACATCGGCGAGAGCCCGATGCCGGTCCCCGAAATGCTTGCGCACATGGAGCCGGGAGACTGTATCACGCATTGTTTCAAAGGTGGCGGTGAGCGGATTCTCGATCCGGGTGGCCGCTTGTTCGACGCGGTTCGCGAAGCGGCCGACCGCGGCGTCATCTTCGATGTGGGCCACGGCTTCGGCAGTTTTCAATGGGAGGTCGTCGACGCGGCGCTGGAGCAGGGTTTTGAGCCCTCCACGATCAGCACGGATCTGCACGCCAAGAACTTGCACGGCCCGGTCTTCGACATGCCGACCACCATGTCGAAGTTCCTCATGCTGGGAGTTCCACTCGACCGCGTCGTCGACATGTCGACTCGCCGCCCGGCCGAGGCACTGGGGCGCGGCGACGATCTCGGCACCCTGCGAGTCGGAACGGTGGCCGACGTGGCGGCGTTCGAACGGCGCTCGGGTCGTTTCCGGTTCACCGACAGTTACAGCGCCGATCGGTACGGCGATGAGCTTTTGGTCGCCGCCTATACAATTCGACGCGGCCAGTTGGTGCCCGGCGGTGGAGGGCTGCGGATGCGCTACACCGATTGACGCTTGCGAACGACCGCGTGGAGCCGCATCCACGACCGTCCGCCGTTCACATCGTCGTTCGTCCGATCCGCTGCCGCTGCTGCAGCCAACAGAAAACACCGACCTCGACCTAGACACCAATCAAGACACCAATCAATACCCGCACTGTCTCTTTAAACTTGCCTGCGAACTTCTAAATCGGAATCCAATTGTCAGACGCGCAAGTAGTAGCGTTGATCATCGCTCTGGTGCTGGGAGCCGCCGCGCTGACGCGCTCGGCCCTCGGGTTTGGCGACGCACTGGTGTCGATGCCGTTGTTGTCGTTGCTGTTGCCGTTGGACCGCGCCCGCCCGCTCGTCGCGCTGCTGGCCGGGACAACAGCGCTCACTATCCTCGCCAGAGACTGGCGGCTGGTCCGTTTCACCGCGGTCTGGCGACTGGTGCTGGGGGCGGTCGTGGGGATACCGATCGGAGCTTTCTTCCTCCATCTCATCGACGAGCAACTGGTGAAGGTGATTCTCTCGCTGCTCATCATCACTTTCTCGCTCTACAACCTCTTCCGCCCGAAGCTGACAGAATTGAAGAGCGAGCGGTTGGCCGTTCTGTTCGGCGTGATCAGCGGGACGCTCGGCGGAGCCTACAACACGTTTGGTCCGCCCGTCGTTATTTACGGAACGATGCGTCGTTGGCCGGCGGAGAATTTTCGAGCCAGCGTGCAGTGCTACTTCGTACCCTGCTTGCTGACGCTGTTCGCAGTGCACATCTACGAAGGGTTGTGGGTGCCCGCGGTGTTCCGCGACTTCGCGCTTTCGCTGCCCGTGATCTTCGTCGCCATCTATGCGGGCACAAAACTGCACCGGCGGCTCGCCGATCGCCGTTTTGACCGTTACGTGTCAGTTGCGTTGCTGTTCGTGGCGGGCATGCTATTGTTCTCGTCACTTGGCGGGGCCGAGGGCGATCAGGTGCGTGAAAGTGCGCCAGTAGAGAGTGCCGTTGGCGACGGCGGGTGAACTGTGACTCGACTCGCCGATCGTGTTTTCGGCGAGTTGTTCGAATTGCTGGCTCGCCGCCAGTACGAACACGCGGCCCTCGGTGTTGACATTGTAGATGCGGCCGCCGACAGCGATGGGCGACGAGTAGTAGTTTCCCTTAACTCGCTTCCGCCAATACGATTCTCCCGTCTTGGCGTTCGCGCACGTGACGATCCCGTTGTCGGACCATAAAAACAACAACTCGTCGACTACCAGCGGCGTAGTGCAGAGCGGCGCCCCGCGTTTGATGCGATATTTCACTTCCGCCGCACCGGTGGAACTCGCCGGAGGTTTGACAGCGACGACTTCATTGCCGTAACCCAACCATCCGCAAACGCCTAGAACCAAGTCGCCGGCGATGACGGGCGAGCCGATCGACGACTCGACGTGCTGCTTATCAAAAACATCCGCGTCCCAAACGACAGCGCCCGTTTTCGCCGACAACGCAGTGACGCCCTGTTTCCAGTTGGTGACAATCACTTCTGCATCGCTCTTTCCACTGCGACGGATACAGGGAGTGGCGTAATGCAATTTGCTGTCGCGGACGTGTTTCCAACGCACCTCGCCGCTCGTCAACTCGACTGCGACGACTGCGCTCTGTCCGCCGTGCTCGATGGGGATGATCGCTAGTTTCCCTTCGATGATCGGCGACACGCCGAATCCATGGCCGGATTTGAACGGACCCAAGTCTCGCTTCCAAAGTTCACGGCCTTGGTGAGTGAAGGCGGTCATCAGGATTTGCTTGGGCGTACCCCAACAGAAGACGACGACGCGCTCGTTCGCGGCCGCTGTCGTCGACGCGAAGCTGTTGAGCGCGTGTTTGCTGTGCGTGCCGGATTCATACCGATGGCTCCACAACTCCGACCCATCCTTCGTCGAATAGCAACCGAGGATCCGGACGCCGCTGCTCTCCTCGCCGCTGGCCATGAACAAACGCTGACCCCAGATGACGGGTGAGCCGTGACCGACGCCTGGCAGGGCGGCGCGGAATGTGAAGTCGGACTCACCCCAGGTCACCGGAACGGTGGTCGTCTGGCTGACCCCGGCTCCGTTGGGCCCGCGAAACCGCGACCACTGAGCGGACGCCGGGGATGTGAAGGCCGCAGCCTGGCACAGCGCCACCGACAAGAGGAGTGCGGAGAGTCGCCGAGATCGAGATGAACGATTCACAAGAGTGCTCCTGAACGGGTCGACACGCCCTGATTTTGAACCAGTCGGCGGCCGGAGGCAAATGTCGCCCTTCACTCTGTGTGAGTTGGCCTCGTGTCGCGGCAGTGTCGCGGCAGTGTCGGCCTAGTGTTGCGGTAGTTGCGTTTCCCTGCGAGCCGACGGTTTAACTTGGGCGACATGGACCGCCCTCCATTTTCCGGGGAATTCTTTTGACCGGCGTCCGTCTCCAACGTCTAACATGCAGTAGCGATCGGCCGACCCTCAGCAATCGTCAGAATTCGCGACCCGAGTTTTCGCGTGCAACACCTGCTCGAACAGCTGTTGGATCGAGCGTATCGCTTCGCCGTGCGAATGTGCGGGGATCGCGATACCGCCGAAGAAGTCGTTCAGGAGGCGATGCTGCGCGCGTGGCGTCGGCGAGATGATCTCCGCGATGACCGGAAAGCAGCCGTCTGGCTGCTCTCGATCGTAGCCAACGTTTGGCGGGATCGTTTGCGGCGGCGAGCTGAGAACGAGTCGATCGACGAAGCTCGCCTGCTCGATTCCCAGCCCAGCGTCGAATCGTCGGTCGTCGCCCGTGAAGAGTTGCGGCGGGCGGTCCGGTTGATGGATCAGTTGCCCGATCGGCAACGACAAGTTCTGTACCTGCACGCCTGTGAGGATTTGAGTTTGGCGGAGATCGCTGAAGTGCTGGAGATTTCTCACTCGGCCGTTAAGTCGAGCCTCGCTGTGGCTCGCAAGCGGATGCGTCAGCTGCACTCCCAACGCGAGACGAACAACGACGAACCAGAGCCCTGTGGTAGACGAGATTCATGATGCGCGAATGCCAATACCTCGACGACTTCCTCGACGGCGATCTCAACCGGGTCGAATGCGACCAGTTCGAACGCCACCTGGAATTCTGCAAACACTGCGAGACCGAGGTCGCCCATCACGTCGAGACGTACGACGCGCTGCGCGCCGGTGTGGCGGCCGAGTCCGCGCCGAGCGCCGTGGTTGAGCGTGTCGAGCGGGTCATCCAGTGGGGAAGATTTCGGCGGACGGTTGCGATCGCCACAACCGCCCTCAGTCTGACCCTGGTCTCCGCCGCGGTGTGGTATGCGGTCCAATCCGCAGAGAACAACGCGGCCCAATCCGTAGAGAACAACGCGGACGTCGCTGATCCGAAAGATCCAAGCGACGATCGCGCGGCGGAACTGCGCGACCAGCAGCAGATTGTGAATGCTCAACCGGATTCGGAATCGGTCGTCGAAGATCAGACGCCGACTGACGACGCGTCAGGAGCTCCGGACGGCGAACAGTTGGCTGATACGAAGCCTCAGCGCCCGAAGGCCGAAGTCATCGCCAGGTCGGGCAAGCCGCTGCTGGTTCACGAAGTCCCCTCCGAGTCGCCCAACGTCTCCATCTTCTTTCTCTACCAACCTCAGAGTGTCGCCAAGCTGTCTGTCGGCGACAACTGATCACCGTTCACTCATTTCGAAAGGTCTCCCGATGACGAAGCATATTCCCTTACGATCCGTTCTTTGGCTGGCTGCCTGCGCGGCAGTTTTCTTGACACTTGCTGCAACCGCACCCGCTCAACAGAGGACCCCGGCGAAACAAGGCGGCGACGCGGTCAAGGATCGCGAGCAAGACCCGAAAACAGAGCTACGTGTTTACGCCGTCAAGAATGCCGTGGCGTCCGAGGTGCTGTTGACGCTACGGACGCTGATGCCCGATCTGAATATTAGCGCAGTCGTCAGCTCCAACTCGGTGATTGTCGAAGGAGATGCGAATGAACTGAAGCATGTCGACGAGTTGTTGAGCGTGATCGATCGAGTGGACGAACGGAGGCAGCGAGTCGTGCGCGTCTTCCAATTGCGTCGACCGACGGCCTCGGATCCGGTGATGAGCGCGATCCAGTGGATGCAAATGCATTCGCCGCGTCAACAACTGATGGCGGCGTTTGACGACGTCGCCGGGCGACTCATCGTTTCCGCGTCGTCGGCGGACGAAATGGCTAAGATCGAGTCGCTGATTGAAGCCGTCGACGTTCCCGTGCAGGCGGCGGCGGCCGCGGAATCCTTGCGGATCCGATTCGTCTGGCTTGCCGCCGGCTCCGAGGACGGCGGACCGCCGCCGCCCAAGGATATGGGAGAGGTCGTGACCGAGCTGGAACGCATCGGCATTCGCGACCTCCGCATGCGCGGGCAGTTTCTGGTCAACTCAAACGGGACGGGTTCGTTTACCGTGAACGGTTCGGTGACTGGCGACGACAAGGAACAGAGCCAGATCTCAATCTCGGTCAATGGACAAGTCGAGAAGACGGAGCACGACCGCGTCACGCTTGGCGTGACGGCTTCGCTGACACAAGTCGGCGTGCGGGGACAAACATCCCTGGCCGACTTGGAGACATCGATTAGCGCCAAGTTCGGGCACTTCGTCGTGTTAGGCGCGGCCCCGTCAAAGAAGGAGACCTCCGTGTTCGTGCTCCGCGTGATGCCGAACTAGAAGACGGATGAACCGGGCTAGGCGCTGGATTTCTCTTCTTCCGGCTTCGGGAGAAGCGGAGCCAGGGCGGCCGAAATCACAGCGGCGAGCGCGAAGATCGTAAACGAAAACTCGACCGCGGCGGCCCGCTTCAGGTAGTGCATCGTGATGGCCACGACGCCGGCGCTCAAACCCCAACTGACTCCCATCGTCAGCGAACTGGCGACGCGCTGCGCGTGCGGGAGCAAACGCTGGCCGTAACCGATGAGCACCGGCATCGAGACTCCCGTGCAGAGACCGGCGGAGAATGTCGGCGCAAACTGCAGCCAGCCGCGACAGTGAGGAATCATCAGTACGAACACGGCCCCGAAGAGCGGAGCGATCCAGAGCACTCGTCGTTCCCACCGCGGACGCATCGCCGCCGCGCAAACGCAACCGCCGACGCCAATGCCGGCCATGAACGACGATTGCAGCACGCCGATCGCCGCCGTCCCCACTCCTTCATCGGTGAGGATATAGCCGATCGCCAACGGCGCGCCCATCGCCATCACAACCCGCGTCGCGCCCGTCGCCAACAGCAACAAGATCAGCGGCGCGTGGAGGGCGAGTTGTCCGTGTCCGCCGTTGCCGCTGCTTCCCGCCGCGGGCCGCGGAGCGCCGGCCAGCAACACTGCGATCACCAAGATACACGGGACGCCCCAGGTAATTCCCCAAACGAGCCCCGCGAGCGACGTCTGTTCCACCAGAGCGCCGCTGTACGTCGGGCCGATCGCCTGCCCCAAATAACCACCGAGTGCGAACAGCGACATGGCGCGGCTGCGGCGGCTTCCCAGGCAGCTCCCGGCGGTCGCCGCTGCTTCCGGATGAAATGCGGCGATGCCCAGTCCACCGCACACCAACAGCGCGGCCGCCACGTAAGGAGACTCGGTGAGCCCCAAACTGTTGAGGCAGATGATCGCCATCGCCGGACCGACCCAGACGACCCATCTGAGTGCAAACCGATCGCTCAGTCCGCCAAACAGCAGTTGGCAGAACGACGTCGTCAACGACCAGACGACGTAGAGGTACAAGTCTCCACCGGGCCACCCGTACTGGTCCTCCAGCTTTGGCCACAGCGGGACTACCACGGTCGCGAAGAGGTCGACAACAAAGTGGGTGGCGACCAACAGCGCCAACAGCAGCACGGTTCGGTCGATTCTGGTCGAGTCACTCTGCGGAGGTTGGACTGCGTCGATCGATTGCGACTCGTTCACGCGCACGATGCTCTGGCAGGGAGAAAACGCGACGGGGAAAACGCGACATTGTAACCGCCGCCGCGTCCGCTGCGTTGTCGACCGCGGGCAATTGTCGTTTCTAACGCGGGCAATTGTCGTAACTAACGAGCGGGCCAGCGGATAAAACGCGTATCGTCGCGCATCGCGATCGCTTATAATCGAGCGTCTTCAAGTATCCCCCGATGTCCCACCTCCGGCAGGCCGCCATGGCACGCTCCCGCTCAATTCGGTGCGCGATTGCGCTCTCGGTCGCGACAACTTCGATTCTCGTTCTTGGCTCGAAACTCCGCGCTGAGGAGGATTTACCCGCGGCGCAAGTTGAGTATTTCGAGGCGAAGATCCGACCGGTGTTGGTGAAGCATTGTTACGAGTGCCATTCATCGCAGAGCAAGCCGTTGAAGGGCGGTCTTTCTTTGGAGACCAGAGAGGCGACTCGCCGCGGCGGCGATTCGGGTCCGGCTGTGACACCCAAGGAGATCGACGACAGCCTGTTGATCAGCGCGATTCGCTACGACGATTTCGAGATGCCGCCCAAGGGAAAGCTGCCGGCGGCGGTCATCGGCGATTTTGAGCGGTGGGTCGAGATGGGGGCGGTCGACCCGCGCGACGGCTCCGTCGCTGTTCGTAAGACTTCGATCGATTACCAGGCGGGGCTGAAGTTCTGGTCGTTTCGACCAGTGGTTGCTCCGCCCCGCCCCGGCGTTAAGGACGTCTCCTGGCCGCGGAACGGCGTCGACTACTTCGTGTTGGCTCGACTGGAGGCGGCCGGCCTGACGCCCTCAGTCGCCGCCGACCGTCGCGGGCTGATTCGACGCGCGTATTTCAGCGTGATCGGGCTGCCGCCGACGCCTGCGGAGGTGCGGAGTTTTCTCGACGATTCGTCGGAGCAGGCGTTCACCGCCGTCGTCGACCGATTGCTCGACTCGCCCCACTACGGGGAGCGTTGGGGCCGCCATTGGCTGGACGTCGCCCGTTACGGTGAGGACCAGGCTCACACGTTCAAGGCGAGACGTTATCCACTCGGCTATCGATATCGAGATTGGGTCGTCCAGGCGTTAAACGACGACATGCCGTATGACAGATTCTTGACATATCAAATAGCGGCGGACTTGACCGACGATTCCGACAAGCACGAGCATCTCCCGGCGCTCGGGTTGTTCGCGATGGGCCCAGTCTATTATCAGGACAACGGCGAGAAGGCGAAGGCGTTAGCGGACGAATGGGACGACCGCATCGACACGCTGATGCGCGGCGTACTCGGCCTCACCGCCGCGTGCGCTCGTTGCCACGATCACAAATACGATCCGATCTCGATGACGGATTACTACGCGCTGGCGGGTGTTTTTGCGGCGTCGCAATACCAGGAGCGACCGATTGTCGGAGCCGACGTGCTGGCGAGAAAGCAACGCGCGGCTCAGGATCAGAAGAACAGCGAATTGGCTGTGAATCGTTACCTGGCTGAGCAAGCGAAGCAGCTCCGTCCGCAATTGGCCGACCGCATTCCGGATCTCGCCGTCGCCGCCTGGAAGTATCAGCAACGGACGGCGGGCGAGAAGGACAAGAAGAAGCGCGGCAAGATCCAAGCCGAAATCGCCATGTCGGATGGCGTCAGCGCGACGCTCATCACGCGCTGGGCGAATCATCTGTTCGCCAAGCCCAGTGCGCGAAAACCCCAACCTCATTTGGCCCCGTGGCGCGAGTGGCTCGGCAAGTTTGAAACGGCTTACAAAGATCCTCAACAGCGCCGCGAAGCGGCCTTGACCGATGCGACGACGGCCCAGGTGCGGGCGTGGGCCGCATCGTTGCGCGACCAACTGGCTGAGTTGGAGCCGCGTCGATCCGCGCTGTTTGCGCAGTACGGTGCGAACGCCGCGTTTGTCGGCAAGGCGGACCGTGCGACCGTCTCGGCCGGTTGGATTCCGCTCGGCAATTTGTTCGACGACGGCAAGCAGACCTCACTCGAGGCGGCGTTGGTTTCCGACAAGAACTTTGCCACCGCGGGGTCCGACGATTTGGGCGTGCAACGAGTTGTGCAGGGGTGGGGCGAGTCGGCGGAGATTGCTCCCGGAGTGCATTTCAATTTCGCCAAGTTGGGCTCCGATGGCAGCCAACACGGTTCCGTCGTCAACGATGGTTGGGGCAGCGGATCGCTCAGCACCAAGGGCCGGACCAACCGGTCGGGAAAGCGCGACGAGCAGGGCGTCGGGATGCACGCCAACGCGCTGATTACATTTGATCTCGACGAAATCCGCCGCGCGGGATTGTTGCCGCAGGATCAGCGATTCGTATTCCGCGTCGATCGAGCCGGCTTGAACGACGACGTCTTCGGCTCGGCGTCTCCGAGCGCTCATATGGCCGTACTTTTTTCCAAGCCACACAGCAAAGAGAACGTCTTTGACGCCGTGATCTCTGGATTCGTCAACGGCGCACCGCTGACGGTTGAAGAGAACGACAAGGTCTACTATTTCGGCGGCCAGGTTCCGCCGCCGCTAAAGGCCGACGGCAAGTTCGTCAAGTTCGACGTCAAGGCGCCGGCCGACGCCAAGTTCGTTACTCTCGTCGCGACCGGAGCCGGTGGACCGGACGACAATCCGATCAACTCCGACCACACCGTGTTTTCCGGAGCGCGACTCGAACTCGATCCATTGCCCACGGCCAAGGACGCCAAGTTGGCCGGCGACGGTCCGGCGTCGTCGAACGAGCAAGACCAGCAGGCGGCCGTGTTGCTGTCGACGTTCTTTTACGATGAAGGACTGCTCGGCGCTCCCGCCAAGGAAGCCGAACCGTTTCTCGCCGCGGAAGCGAAGCAGCAGTTGGCCGCGCTGCGAAAGCTGCTCGCCGATAAGAAGAAGGCGCACGACGATATCGACATCCCCAAAGCTCACGCGCTGATCGAAGGCAAGAGCAGTGATTTGTCGGTCTACCTGCAAGGCGATCCGACCAAGCAGGGCGACGTCGCACCGCGATCACTGCCGGCGATCTTTACTCATGGCGAGCGGACGGCGTTCAAGACAGACGGCAGCGGTCGCCGCGACCTGGCGGCTGGTATCGCCAGCGTCGAGAATCCGCTGACGTCTCGCGTGATCGTGAATCGGATCTGGCAGGGGCACTTCGGTCACGGGCTCGTGCGGACTCCATCCAACTTCGGCAGCTTGGGCGAGCGCCCCACGCACCCGCAACTGCTCGACTATCTCGCCAAGCTGCTGATCGACAGCGATTGGTCGTTGAAAGCGGTGCATCGCGAGATTCTCCTCTCGGCGACTTTCGAACAGGCGTCGACGCACCGCGAAGATTTGGCGGAGCGCGATCCGGACAACCGATTGCTGTGGCGGATGAATCGACGGCGGCTTGAAGTCGAACCGTGGCGCGACGCGATGTTGGCGGTATCGGGAACGTTGGACAGAGAATTCGGCGGTCCGTCTCAGAATCTTGAAGACGTCAACAACCGTCGCCGCACGGTTTACGGCTTTGTCAGTCGGCATCGCTTGAACGAGCTGTTGCGGCTGTTTGATTTTCCCGATCCCAACATCACCAGCGACCAGCGGAGCGTGACCACTGTCCCGTTGCAGCAACTGTTCGTGTTGAACAGCAAGTTCATGGAGAATCAAGCCCGCGCGCTCGTCGAGCGACTCAAGGAGACGGCCGACGACGAGGAGCGGATTGAGCGGGCGTTTGGATTGCTGTACGCGCGATCGCCATCGTCTGCTGAGGTGACGATTGGATTGGATTTTTTGACGGTTTCGGCCGAAAGCAAACAGGAGGGTGATCGTTTGACGCCCTGGGAGCAATACGCTCTAGTGCTGCTCGGCTCGAATGAGTTCGCCTTTGTCGATTGACGGGGCGCTGCGGATATGAGTCGGCGATATTTCGAACAGACATCATCATTCACGAGACGTACGGAAGACGAGATGATTTCACGACGCGAGTTGTTGCAGTGCGCGGGTGGCGGATTCGGCATGGTCGGACTTTCGTCGCTGTTGGCCGCCGAGACTCAGGCCGCCAAAGCAAACCCGTTGGCTCCGAAGGCTCCTCATTTCAAACCGCGAGCGACCCGTGTCATCTTCCTTTTCATGAACGGCGGGCCGTCCCACGTCGACACGTTCGACCCCAAGCCGGAGCTGAAAAAGCAGGAGGGCAAACCGGGCCCGGGCGGAAAGTTCATGCCGTCGCCGTTCAAGTTTCAGCAGCAGGGGCAGAGCGGCGTCCCCGTCAGCGAGTTGTTTCCTCACCTCAGCCAGTGCATCGACGAAGTTTGCGTGCTCCGCTCGTTGTACACCTCCACGCCGAACCACGAGCCGGGTTTGTTCATGATGAACTCGGGAGTCCAGCAGCCGATTCGCCCGAGCATGGGGTCGTGGTTGTCGTACGGTCTGGGCAGCGAAAACCAGAACCTGCCGGGCTTCGTCGTGCTCTGCCCCGGCAAGCCAGTCGTCGGCCCGGCTCTCTGGTCGAATAGTTTCCTGCCCGGAATCTACCAGGGAACGCACATCAACAACTCGAAGATCGATCCTCGCAACGTGATCCGCCACCTCAGCAACAACAGCCTGTCGCCGACAGCGCAAAGGCGAATGCTCGACTTGCTGCAGGTTCAAAACAAGCGACACCTCGAACAGCGAACGCGCGACGCGGCGCTGGAAGCTCGCATCGAGTCGCTCGAGATGGCGTATCGCATGCAATTTGAAGCGCGGGAGGCGTTCGACATCGGTCGCGAGACGGCCGCCACGCGAACATCGTACGGCAGCGGCCAGTTCGCCGACGGCTGCTTGATCGCCAGGAGACTGGTCGAGCGCGGCGTCCGCATGGTTCAGGTGTTCTACGGAAGCGGCCAACCGTGGGACGCGCACGGGAACATCATGGACCACCAACGCGATGCGAAGAAGAGTGACCAGCCGATCGCCGCGCTGATCAAGGACCTCAAGTCGCGCGGGTTGCTCGAAGAGACATTGATTATTTGGGGCGGTGAGTTCGGGCGAACGCCGACGGCTCAAGGAGCCAAGGGGCGCAACCATCACGCCACCGGATTCAGCATGTGGATGGCCGGGGGCGGTGTCCGCGGCGGAACGATCTACGGGGCGACCGATGACGTCGGCGTCAAGGCGATTGAGAACCGCATGAGCGTCCACGATCTGCACGCGACGATCTTGCATCTGCTGGGAATCGACCACATGGATTTGACGTACCGCTACTCCGGTCGTGATTTCCGACTCACCGACATCCACGGCGAGGTGGCTCACGACATCGTCTCGTAGCCAACTCTAGGTCGTCGACCCCAGGGCAAGAGATGCGGCGCGGCCGATCTCGCAGAACGCAAATGTAATGATGAGGTGAGAAGTGCTTGCTGGAGAGATTTACGCGCCCCAGAAAATCCGTCTGGTCGACACCGAAGAGCCAGCGTTGGCGGGCGATTCAATAGGCGAGATCCTGTTTCAGCCGGAGTTGGCGTGTCTATGCGGATCCGACCTCACGTACTTTCAGAACAGTTACGAGGAGTTTCCTCCTCGCATCGGGCAGTCACTGCACGAGATGATCGGTCGCGTGGTACAAACGTCGGGAGCGAAGTTTTGTGAAGGCGATCGCGTGCTCTGTGTGCCAGTTGAGCATTTTGGGTTGTGGGAGCGGTTTCGCGTCACGGAGAACAATGCAATCCTCGTCGACCCGCGCCCTTCGGACGTCGAGGCCGTGATGGCGCAACCGCTCGCCACCGTACTGTTCGCGCTGAAGAAGATCCCCCAGGTCTTCGACGCCGACGTGGCCGTTGTGGGGCAGGGGCCGATGGGACAGTTGTTCAACGCCGTGCTACGAAACCTCGGCGCTCGACGCATCATCGCGATCGACCTGGATCCCACGCGATTGGAAGTCAGCTCACAGATGGGAGCCAACCATACGGTCGACGCCGGCGCGAACGACCCGGTCGACGCCGTCGCTCAAATCACCGGCGGCGCCATGTGCGACTTGGTGGTGGAGGCGGTTGGACACCGCGAGCAAGTGTTGAACCTGTGCAGCGATCTCTGCCGCAAGGCCGGCGACTTGCTGTTCTTCGGTGTGCCGCCGGCGGTGGTCGATGGCATTGAGCTGAAGAAGCTCTTTTGGAAGAACATCGCCATCTACACCAGCGTGGGGCCCAGCTTCGAACGCGATTTTCCACTCGCCATGCGATGGATCGCCGAACGCCGAGTCGATGTGAATCCGATCGTCACTCACCACTTCGCGCTGGACGAGATCCAAATCGCTTTCGACACGTTTTTCCAACACCGCGACGGCGCGCTGAAGGTCTTCGTCGAATTCCCGAAGTAGGGCGAAGTCCGGGGCCTCCAGCCGCGCTACCGCCCGCGAATGGAACCGCGACCGGGGATCGTGCGGCCGCCGCGCAGGCCGGGTAATCCCGGCAATCGCGAACCGGGAAGTCGCGATCCGCCGGAGGGGACGTTCGTCCGCGGTGACGTTGGCCCGCCAGGCGTTGTCGGAGTTGTCGCCGGGGCGGGTTTGGGCGGCGGTTTGTGTTCGACGACGCCGGCCAGCGTCAAGTCCGACTCGCCGGATGATGGGTTTGGATTTCCGCTCGATCGCGGGCTGAGTCGGAGCGGCCAGTGCGCGGTCGGAATCAGCGCCGCCGGCTGCGCGGGAATATGAGCGGCTTGAGCTGTGCTGACAGGAGGCTATTGCGGTTCGCCGCGTTGGATTTCGTACTGTCGGTGTTTGGCGGTCGACTTGGCGACGCGGTAATCGGGCACGGTGGCGAACTGCTCCGCCAGCCGATCGGCTCGATCCGCGTCGAGGTCGCCGCCGTGGACATGCAACATGAATCTCATCTTCAATGGATCGTCACGGCGTAGGACGATGCTTCCCTGGCGGCATGTCGAAGCACCCATCCAGCCGTCCTCGCGGACATGCCACCGGGATGGGTAGTCGACGTTTTGAGGATGAGTGATGTAGGTGACGCCTTCCATCCCGCCGCCCTTCACCGGGCCGCTGTAGTCCATCCACTTCGCCGCCTTGCCGAAGATGTTGGGCTCGCCGCGTTGGCGATCGCTATTCGTCAATTCTCCACCGCCGAAAAACGCGGACAGATTCTTGGCGACGCGGACAGCCAAGAACCCGAAATTGGACTGCTGCAACTCCAGCGTCTTGCTGGTCGGCGTAAACGAGCTGTGCAGTTCGAGCGTCCAATCGGGCACGACGGCGGCGGCTGCGGCCGGTTTGGCGGCCAGCGGCCGCACGACGGCGACCAAGACTTGCTCGAGCAATGGACGCGGCTCGTGGCCATCTTTCCAGTGCAGCCTGACCGCCATCGTCGCCGACGTGTCGCTTTCGTCATAGACGAGCCACTCGTGCTGCTCAATGCGAGCCTCGGTCAAGTCACTCCAGAAGTTAATGCCGAGAACTTTGGCGTGAGCAAACCAAACACTGCGGTGATGATCGTGATTGCCCGCGCCCGGGTGTCCCACACGCGTCAGCGAGTCGCCGCGGGGACCGGTCAGCGGATAGAAGAAAGGCCGCGGGTACTCGGTTCCGAAATGCCATCGAGTGCACTCGGCTCCGTCGATGCGAAACGAAACCTGGTGGCCGGCAAGGGGTAGGATTTGGCAGCGAGGCGCTTTGTATTCGTTCATCGATAACTTCGTCGAGAGCGGGGATGTTGCGGCGGGAACGGACTACAGCCTAGCTTCCCCGCGAGCTGTTCGCGAATCATTCGTCGCGATCCGCAGATTGACGGTTCCAGCAGCGGATAACAGAATCGTGTCTACCAGGCCGTCAACGCGCGCATCTTTCATGCGTCACCGTTGGCGCAATCAAAGAATCCAGCGTCACGGTTGTTTGCGCCGCGCGAGTCGTGTTTGCCAGCGCGTTCACGGCCAGGAGTGGCCGTGCCACTTCTCTTGGTCGTCAAGGCGCGCATCTTCTTTAGCTTAGCGAAGGCGTGAAGCAAGAGCACTCTCGCTCGCCAGCGTCATGGTTGTCAGCGCTGCCCGTGTCGTGTTCACCGGGGTGTTGACGGCCGAGAGTAAGAGTGGCGTGCCCTCACTACTTCGGCGCGATCGCTAACATTCGACCATCTCGCAAAGTGGTGAAGACGCGGCCGGACGCATCGACGCACATTCCCCACGACACGGGTTCGGCCGGCAACGGCTGAGACCATAGCTGCTCGCCCGTTTCGCGGTTGAGCGCCCAGACTCGATAGTTGTGAGCCTTGTCGCCGGATGCTTCGCCGGCGACCAACACGGCGTTCTTGCAGAGTGCAAGAGCGGCTGGGTTCTTGACGCCTTCAAACTGCCAGCGGCCTACCGGCTTGCCCTCGGGCGACTTCTTTGAGCTCAGCGCCACCACTTTGTCCGCAGTGGCGCGAATGACATCGCGATCGTCGTGAGCTTGAAAGAAGCGTCCGCCAAAGTACCGGGATTGACCGTAACGGCGCGGCGAATAGAGCAATTCGTCGAAGACGCGCACTTGACCGTCCACGACGAACAACTCGCGGCCGCGCGGTGAGCGGCGGAACATCCCCTTGCTGGGGCTAGCCGGAAAACTCGCGTCGCGGGGACCGTTCAGCCACTCGTTCTCAAACGAGTTGAGGCACTTTCCCGATTGGGGATCGAACTTGGCGGGTGAGACGATATTTCCACCCGCCAGGTAGAGGAGATTGTCATGGAACAGCCAGTGGCCTTGCACGCTCACTCCGGAGACGCGATCGGCGCCGGCGAGTCGCGCAGAGTCGTTGTTTTGCCAGATGATTCGCCCCGTGCGGGCGTCGAGCGCGTACGCGTGGGTGCCGTCGTAACTGGCCAACCCGGCTCCCGTGTAGATCACACCGTCGCGGGCGAGCACACCGCCGCCGACCGGCCACGTGGAGAGCAATCGCCCGTGGACGAGGATTCTTCGTTCGGCAGGCGCGGCTTGAAAACGCCACATCAGTTTCCCCGCTCCGTCCCAGCAGTAGACCTGGCCGTCTCCCGAACCGGCGACCAATCGCCCGGCCGTGATCTCCGGCGGAAAGAGCAGTTGTCCGCCGGTGTGGGCGGTCCAGTTGACTTTTCCGTCCGCGGCGTCGAGCGCCCGAACGACTCCATTGCGCCCCGCCCAATAGACCTTTCCGTCCGCTGCGATCGGCGCGATCGGCTCCGCGGCCGGCGGCGTGTAAGTCCAGGCCGTGCGAACGGCTGGCGCGATCGTGGCGGAGCTGGTCGCCGATCGGTTCGGCGCGCCGCGGTAGACGGGCCAATCCGAATCGCCCACGCGGATCTGTTGTTCGTCCGCGGTTGGGTAACCGGCAATCCGATCGTTGGTCGCCGCGGTGGAGAAATCAAAGTCGCCCGCCGGAGCCAGGCAGATCATCCCGACAAGTGAGTGGTTGCAATCGCACATCCACGGTCCCCAATAGGACATGCCGTCCGAAATGACCACGCCGTCCTGACACGCCGGTCTCATCAAGGGAATTCGTTTGGCGACGTTGCCGCTCAGGTCCAATCGCATCGTCCCCGTGTGCCGATAACCTCGAGTGAAAATACTGTCGACCGCGCCGGTCGCCCGGGTGCAGTTGCCCCGGAAGCACTGCAGGTCTTCGAGTATGTTGCCCGACAGGTAGTCGAACTTCTTGCTCGTCTCCATGCGTCCCATGGCGTACAGCCCGTCAGCGCGGAGGACCAACTGGAAATTGCCGTGGGGATAGTCCCACATGAGTGAGCCGTTTTCGGCGGAAACGGCGGCCAGCGAGTTGCGTTGAGGACCGGCGAAATAGAGCCCCTTGTCGTTTGCCTTCATGTAGGCCGTGCTCGAGAATCCCATCCGCGCAGTCTGAGCCTTGCCGTGTTCGCCAATCGCCTTGAGCGTCGCCGCATCGGTCGTCCGCCAAATTTCTTCGCCGGTCGTCGCATTCAGGCAGGTGATCGATTTCTGATGGCTGTAGGCAAACAACTTGTCTTTCACTAAGCACAGCGCTCGGCTGTCCACCGGAGTTTCCGTCCGCGCGGACCAGCGCATCTCCCGGGTTTCGACATCCATCGCGACGAGCGTCGAGCCGAATCCCCATTCGTATTTGCCGGCGTAGGCTTTGCCCAATCCAGACCACGGCCAACCGGGTTGAGCGCGGTCGCCGCGGATCACCGTGTCGAGCGGTTCCTGAGGTCCAATCAGCGCGTAGAGTACGCCGTCCCGCAGCGCCATCCACTTCCAAGCTCCGCCTTCATCGAGTTGCTTGTCGATTTTGATTTCACCGATTTGGACGCCCGTCGCGGCGGCCAGGATCTTGCACGATTGGTTGTCGGCGATATAGAGCTTCTGTGGCGTCGCAATCAGTGTGCTGCGATGAATCATGAAACCAGGTTGCAGTGGCCGTTTCCAAATCTGCGCTCCGTTGTAGCCGTTGATGGCGACCAGGCTGTTTAGCCACGGCCATTCGCGCTCTTTCAAGGCGATGTGACCGAACGCCTTGAAAACTCGCCCCCCCGACGAAACGGTGACCTGCGGCATCGGAACGTACCACGGTTCACAAAGGAACTGAGTGAGATAGGGCGCGCGGGCGTTCTTGTCGCTGGTCTGCGGGTTGTTGTCGGGGCCGTGGTACGGGTGGCTCCAGTCGTCAGCGCCCGGTGGGCGAGGCTTCGCGACCGTACTTCCGCGCTTCACAACAACGCCGCCCGGGTGGAGCACTCGCATCATTTCTTCGTCGTCAGTCGCCGCCGCCGCATCCAACACGATGACGGCGTCCGCCATGTTGGCCGCCAATGGGATCGTCTCCCACCCACGCTCCTCAAGATAGATTCGTCTGCCGATCAACCCGTTCTCAGTGGCGATTCGCTGAGCCGTACGGACTTGTTCTCCGCGCGGCGATTGGGCGAAGATTGTCATCTCCGTCGCACTCGCCAAATCGGAGAGCGACTCCGCGTCGGCGCCGAGCACGACACAGACTCCGTGGCGAGGCAGTTTCTTCGCCAACGCGCCCAGCTCAACGGAATCCTGCGCGGCAGCGTGGTTCGCGTTGATGAACGCGGTGATCAGTAAGCAACCGATCCAGCGATAGCGCAGCGGCGATCTCATCAGTCAGTTCCTCGCAAGAGTGGAGCGCGACCGTAACGTGCCGACAATCTGGAATGATGATAGCCGTTTGCTGAGCGGCAAGCATCTCCCGCGCCGGCCCATCCCAAGGAACTCCGGGCGGGTTATTCGGGATTGCGGCCAATTGTCATGATCGTGATGTCATCGTTTTGCGGTCGCCCGGCGGCGTGGCGTCGCACATCGCTCAACAGAACCTTGCCGAGGTCCTCGGCCGATGAGGGCCCATCTTTGAGGATCTCGATGATCCGCTCTTTCCCGTAGAGGTCGCCCGCGGGATTCATCGCTTCGTCGACGCCATCGGTGACCACCACCACAGTCTCGCCAGGCTGGATCACGCGGACATCGACTTCGTACGGATACTCGTCGACGATACCGATCGGCGGGCCGACCATTTCTTCATCAAACTCTTCGAAGCCGCCGTCAGGCAATCGGATCAGCGGCGACATGTGCCCCGCGTTGACCAGCATCATCTCATTCGTCTTCAGATCGATGATCATCAACACGAACGTGACGAACCGTCCTTCGACCGCCGTATCGCACATGTGGTCGTTGATCGCCATACACGCTTGGTCGGCGATCTGGCAGAACTTCATCGTGCTCTGCACGCAGCTCGAGATGCGCGACATGATCAATGCGCCCGGCACGCCTTTGCCGGCCACATCGCCAAAGGACAAGCAGATGCGGTCTTCGCTCAGCACGAAGGCGTCGTAGTAGTCACCGCCGACGGCTTGAGCCGAATCGTAGGAAGCAAAGAACTCCCATCCTTCGGCCTTGGGGAGGTCTTCGGGCAACAAGGCGCGCTGCACGTCACGAGCGATCTCCAATTCGTTGTCTTGCTTCTGCTTGGCTATGAAGCTTTCGAGAAGCCGGGCGTTTTCATACGTCAACGCGGCTTGCCCGGCCACCGCCATCAGCAGGTCGAGATCGTCTTCTTTGAATTGTCCCAATGGGTTCTGTGAGTCGACGTTGATGATCCCGACAGGCTCGCCTTCGAGCCCCAGCATGGGAACGCACATCATCGACCGAATAGCCAAGTCGGCGATCGACTGACTCGAACTGAAGTCGGACGCCGCGTCGGCCGACAGCACGCCGGTCTTGTCCTCCAGTACTTTGCTCATCACCGCGCGGCTCATCCTCACTGTCGCGTCCTCGTCCTCGCGGCGGTGCCGCATCGCGCGGGGCGTCATCTCGCCGTTTTCATCCTTGAGCAATACACAGGCGCGGTCCGCGCTGGGAAAGATGCTGAACAGCGTGGTCAGCAGGTTCGGCAGGACGGTGTCAACATCCAAGTTGCCCGCCAGCGCTGTGCTGATCTCCAGAACGGCCTTCAGTTTCGCCTCGGCGTTTGATTCGAGTACGCCAAACCGGCCGGCGCTCGACAGCGCTCCGGTGATCGTGGCCGAGTCGTCATCGTCGGAAGCGACATCCAACTTGAACGGCGCGGGAGCCTGCCCCGGCGCGCCAAATGACGGGGCTGGAGCCGCGGCGGGAGCAGCCGCTGGAGCCGCGGCGGGAGGTGGAGCCACTCCTTCAAATCGCACGTGAACGGGACCAAAGTGGACCTCGTCGCTGTGCTTCAACTGCATCCGCTGTGAAATCTGTTCGTTGTTGATGAACGTGCCGTTGCGACTTCCCAAGTCCTCGAGAAAACAATTGTCGCCTTCGCGCACCAGACGCGCGTGTGTACCCGAGACCGCGTTGCACGCCAAATGCAATCCGCTGTCGGGGTGTCGACCGACAATCGTCTCTCCCTGATCGATTGCGAATGTGCTCGGATCGATACCAGCAATTACAACCAACTTCGCCATCGTCTCAGTCCTCAACCGTATTCACGAAATCACTTTGGTCATCATGATAGCAATTTTCCAACGCGCCATCACTCTAGGGGTTGATCCCCCCAAGACGCCAGGTGCGGCCGCTTGGAGCGATGCCAGGCGATGAAGTTGCGACTCCCCGCGGCGATGCGATCGACCCGCCATCACCCTGGAATCTGGCGCGTCGACGGTGGGGAGTTCGTTGAGCCGTGCGAAATTCACTCATTGGGCCATGCGAGATTCACTCACCAGGTGTCCCCGCGATCTGCGCTGAATCTTCACCTGGCATGCTCTTCCTCGCATCTTTTTGCCCCGAAGGGGCCGCAACATGTCAGCCCAGGGCAGAGCGCAGCGGCGCAGCTGCGAAGCGCCGCCCTGGGTACGGAAATCCCCCGACCGTCGCCCTGAAAGGGCACAACAATACCAATCAATACGTTTGTTCTCACACAAAGTCGCCGCGACATAAAGGAATTGGTGAGAACTGAGCGCCGCGCGCAGCACGAGCTGGTGATAACCTAGCGCACGGGGCAATCGTCATCGCTATATTGAAGTGCGTCGGCGCACTGCCACGCGCGTACCCCCCTGGTGCAGCGGGGAGAGCAGGCGGTCCCTCGGTACAGCGTTGTAGCGGCCGCAAGATGCAGCCCTCGCGCGACGCATTCCAGGCTATCGGAGAAAGTGACCATGGCGAGTTTTGCAGCGATCAAAGGCGAAAAGGGGACGATCTACGTCAACTTGGAGGCGGTGCGCGTGTTGCGAGACAATCCCAGCGAGGATGGCGTAATCGTCGAATTCGACGACGATCACAAGATCTACCTGGGGCGCGACCAGGCAGCTCCGCTAATCAAGATAGCTCAAGGTTGATTGAGCTTGTTCACGGGATTGTCAGCGGGATTCTTGAGCGCCTCTTGAGCGGCCTTCTTCTTTTCCAGCGCCCGCTTCAGCGCGTGGGCGTCGGGGTTGTCGGGATCGCGTTTCAGGACCGCGTTGACAGCGCTCTCGGCGGCTTTTAGATCATCTCGTTTTAGCGCTTGGATGCCCAACTTGACGAGCGTTTGGGCGTCGCTGCGGATCATCCGTCCAACTTCCCGCAGTCCTTCAGAGCCAACGGTGGGCAGGCGAGCTCCACCGTCGTTCTCGGCCGACTCAATTATCTGCGGAAGGAAGTTGAACTCGTCGTTCGACGGCTCCACCTCAACCGTCCAATTCAATTCAATCTTCTCCGCGCCGACTTGATAGACTCCGCGCACTTCACGTCGGCCGCGTTCTTTCAGCTTGCCGAGGACGATCGAATCGCGGTCGGTGCGGAGCGGCGGCGCGGGATCGGGGAGCCACGTTTCAAAGCCGCCGTCAACAGTGAACTCCAGGGGCCAATAGACGGGGCGCCGGGCCGCTCGCGCGATGGCGGAGCCGGCCAGTTGAGCGACTTCTGATCCTTCCGAGTCGAGCATGACGCCGCCGCCCGTGTGGTTGCCGAGCGCGGCGAGAAATTCGACATCGCGGGCGGGCCCGATCGCATAGCTGTATACGCTCACGCGAGCCGCCGCCAATTCAGTGATCAATTCCCGCATCTCTTTCGTCGTCACGAAATTGGCGCGACTTAGTCCGTCTCCGATGTAAACGACCGCCCGCGCGCGATCGGGTTTGCTGCTCGCCAGCGTCTTGGTGGCCAGAATCAATCCCGCCGGCAAGTTGGTCGAGCCGAGCGGAGTGCGAGCGACCAGTTTCTTATACGCCGCCCTAATCTCCTCGCCTTTCGCTCCAGTCAGCCCGTCGGTTAGCGGCTTGGGCTTGACGTCGATGGCGACCAACTGGACGAGGTCTTTTTCGGTGAGGCTGTCGACCAGCCCGCGAAGCGTAATGAAACCGTCTTGGCGAAACAGCCCCGTTTGGCTCGCCGATGTGTCGATCAATACGACCATATCAACGCCGCCGGGCGCGGCGAGTTGTTTCGTCGGCCGCAAACCGAGGGCGTAGAAAATCTCGCCCGTAGGTTTTTCGTACGTTCCCAGTCTGGCTGTGACCTTCACATCGGCCGTCTTGGCGGGTTCTTTGTCAGGCTGGCCCTCGGCGCCTTGTGCGAATAGGCCGGTTGGCGAAACGGCGACCCACAGCAGGGACGCGTAGATCCATCTCACCAGCGCGCGCTTGGTCCATCTCATCGCTCTTCTCCGAGTGCGGCGACCGCCGCCAAAGCCCCAGTTCTCGACAAAGTCAGTATACCCGACGAACTCGGAGCCACGGATGAAAGTGACGGAGGCGCGATGGGGGGACAACCGCTGCCGGCTCTGCGATCGGACCAGCCGTTACAACGAGGTCAGTTCGTCGCTGGCGAATCGGGCGGAGACGGCAGCGGGGCGTCCGGCGGCTCGGGCACAAACCCGGCTCGTGTGCCGCCAGTCGGCAGCGCGATGTGAGGTGAGTTGCGGAAGGGGCTTTCGCTCATCGAGTTCGGCCGCTCGCCTCCCGGAATCTGGAACGGATGGTTGCCGGCGTGGTAATCGCACAACTGGCCCTGGTGTTCAACAAGCACAGTTGAGTGAGGAATGTTGTCTCGCGCCATCTCGGCGACGATGTCGCAAGCGCGCCAATGGGTGGCGATCAGCACCAAGTCGACCTGATTGTCGAGAAGAAACTCGGGAGTACGAATCTCCTGGCCCGCTCCGGGGACAAACGTACCCGCCTTGTTGCGTCAGAATCGACGACGATGGGAAACCGATCGGCGTCCATGCCGTTTTGATGGATGAACGCAGCGGCCTTGCCCGTGCCGCCCCAGATGGCCACTGACTGGCCGGAGTTGGCGAGATCGTCGATTTGTCGACGCAGCCGGACTCGACTGATCTTTGTTTCCGCGCGGAACTGAAGCGCCTGTTGGGCAAAAGCGATCTGCTCTTCGCGGACTCCAAAATCGGCGAGCGCATAGAGAACTTCGCCATTGTACGACGTGTCGACTAGCCTCACATTCGTCGCGCATCTGTCCAGCATTCGGTGCAACGACTTCATCGTGAAGTGCGAGTTGTGCTCGTAGAAGAAATCGACCGTCCGGGTTTGTGCAAAGACTCGATCGATGCAGGGGACTTCAATAAAGAGTTGAGTTGGCGTGCCGGCCCAACTTGCCGCGAAACCCAACGCCTGGACGAAGCCGAGCGGGTTGAGCAGGTGTTCCAGCACATGCCGGCTGATCAGCAGGTCGGGCTTGATCGAATCGATGTGCTCGGCCGGATCGAATAGCATCGGGCGGCCTTCGATCAGCCCGTCGGCGTCGTTGATGTCGGCGTTGGGATCGAAACCGATGAACCGGCCCGAGCCGATGCTCTCAGCCAACGCGCGGAGCAGGTGCCCGTCGCCGCAACCAATCTCGACCACCGTCGGGTTGGGGGGCAGATTCTCGGAGATGATTCGCCGCACCGACTCCAGGTGCTCAGACCAAATGGAGCCCCGATTGAACATCAGGTTGGGCTTGTCCGAGTAGGGCACGTCGGCGTAGTCGAACTTTGAGTTGTAGACGTGCCCACAGTCGACGCAGCGAACGAAGTCGTGGGGCAACAGCGGCATCATTTGGGCTTCGGCGCGATTCTGCGGCCAAGCCAGAGTTGTCAGCGGATGGTCGCCGCCGTCGTAGAAACTCATCGCCACGTGATGTCCGCAGGCTGGACACGTGTTCTCGCGGAGCAGTCCCTTGAGCGGTGTGCGGGGCGACCCGCTGCGCGGAGTCCCCGCGACGGGCAGCAGGTTTGCACTGCGGCGCTTGGTTGAACGTCCTGTCTGATTTCTTGTCGGCATCTGGCTTGCCCCCGAGTTGAGCGGATATTGGGTCTGTATCGGCGCCCCGCCGAGGCCAAGATGAATCGACCGCGCTCAATCATGCCGACCAGTTGGCATGAATCAGCCAACTCGACTTTCGAGACGCCGGAAAAGTTCCACTGGTCGCTCAAGTCCACCCAGAGCCCCTGAATTCCGGCTCCGCGCGAGCCGCCGGCGGGCGAGAAGAGATTCCAAGAAATTATCGGAATCTTCCGCCCATGGACCTCACGTGTCATCCGTCCCGCGATAACGAATAACGGCGAAAGGAAGTCAACGAATTACGCAAAGGAGATCCACCATGCCGAAGTACTACGTTCAATCCGGTCCCGTCCGTTTGATCCTCGAAGCGATCGATCCAGAAGAAGCCGCCGTCAAGGCGTTTCAGTGGTCCTGCGATCGGCAGGCGACAATCGATGTCGAAGATCCACTGGAGCACATCCGCATCGCCGAAGAACGCGGTTGGCAGTTGCACGACGAACTGGCGATCAGCGAACGCGGGTTCGGTCGTCCCGATGCATTCCTGTTTGACACGCTGCTTGTCGTGGCGTTCTGGCAGGAGCATTGGGAGAGAAAGGCCCTGCCCGACGACGCGGTGACGCGTGTCGACTCCGACAGCGATCAATGCGCGAATGAAGCCGCCGACGTCGCGCCGTAGGGTGGACCGATCCCATTTCTTCGAGCCCGTCGTCGAAGCGTTTTCAGCTCCGTCGCCGCGTCCGGTACTCGCTCCACCGGACGCGGCGTTTCTCTTAGACGCCGAGTGAATCCAGAACTCGGCGCTCGCGGAGGCCGGCGACCAAGAGCTCTTTGACAGCGTCGCGTGAGATCATTCGATAGTCGACGCCCGCTTCGCGAAGTGCATGAAAGAGCACGGCGGAGATATCCTGCGAATCCGCGCACTCGGCGATCCGCGCCACGACGAGTTGTCGAGGGGTGTCGGTGAGTAACTGAGTTGCGCGGATAATCATCTTCGCCTCGCGTTTGAAGAAAATCAGGTACTCCACAGGACACTCAAGCGCGATTCGGGTTCGGAGGGTGAATTGAGACTGCCGCTGAGGGATGGTATCGTTGCCAGACGAATTGCCTCCTCCCACCTGGAGATCCCCATGTTTGACCGCGGCGGTTTGTTTTGGTTTGTTTTGCTTTGCCTGAGCGGGTTGTCGTGGGGCCCGTCCGTCGCGCTGTCCGCGGATCGCCCCAACGTGGTCTTGATCTACACGGACGATCAGGGCTCGATCGACGCGCACTGTTACGGCTCCCAAGACTTGGAGACGCCTCACATGGATCGGCTCGCTCGTACGGGAGTCCGCTTCACCCAGATGTACTCGCCATCGGCGATTTGTTCCGCCTCGCGGGCGGGATTGTTGACAGGCCGCATTCCACCGCGGGCGGGTGTTCCGGGCAACGTGTCGTCTCAGCGAGGCATCGCGGGGATGCCGACCAGCGAAGTGACGATCGCGGAGATGCTCAAAGCCGCCGGCTACGCGACGGGGCATGTCGGCAAGTGGCACCTTGGATACACGCCGGAGACGATGCCCAACGGACAAGGGTTTAATTCCTCCATCGGCCACATGGGCGGCTGCATCGACAACTACTCTCACTTCTTCTATTGGGTCGGTCCCAATCGGCACGACATGTGGCGCGACGGGAAGGAGATTTTCCCCGATGGAAAGTTCTTCGGCGACCTGATGGTCGAGGAGTGCAAGTCGTTCATTTCGAAGCATCGTGAGGATCCTTTCTTTCTCTATTGGGCGATCAACTGGCCCCACTACCCGTTGCAAGGAACTGACAAGTGGCGGCGGCGATATCGCAAATTGCCACACCCCCGCAACAAATACGCGGCCTTCGTCTCGTCGTTGGACGAACGGATCGGAGCCGTCGTCGACCACATCGATGCACTCGGCCTGCGGGAGAATACGCTGATCGTTTTTCAATCCGACCACGGCCACTCGACCGAGGAGCGGACATTCGGCGGCGGCGGCAACGCCGGCCCATACCGTGGAGCCAAAGCGTGCTTGTTCGAAGGTGGGATTCGCGTCCCCTCGATCGCCAGCTGGCCGGGCTCTTTGCCCGAGAACGAAGTTCGCAGCCAGCTTGCCGTCGCTTGCGATTGGCTCCCCACATTCGCCGAACTCTGCCAAGCGACACTGCCGAACCGCAAGGTCGACGGGAAGAGCATCGTCAAAGTGCTCAAGTCCGCGGACGCCGCCAGCCCGCACGAGGATTGGTATTGGCGGCTGGGCCGCGGAGGCGGCGCTCAGTGGGCGCTGCGACAGGGCGATTGGAAGTTGCTGGGCAATCCCCAGGATCGCAGCAACAAGGGGCAACTCACCAAGGAGGACAAACTGTTTCTCGCCAATCTCGCAAACGACATCGGCGAGTCGAACAACGTGGCGGATGAACATCCGGATATTGTCGAGCGACTGCTGACCCGCAGGCAGGCCATCGAGGCGGACCTGGCGGCCGCGCCGTAGTGTCCGCGTCAATTAGCATTCGCGTCAATTAGCATTCGCGTCGCTGCTTGCTGAGCGGCGACTTTGAGATAGGTCAACCACTGTTCCGCGGCGAAGGTGAAACTGACATGCGTGGTTTGATGAGATTGAACATGCGACCGGGAACGATCGCGCGGAGTTGCCTGGCGATGGCGCTGGTCTGTTCCGCGGCAACCGGTCTTCATTCGGCTTTGCGAGCCGCGACGCCCGAGTTGCGAGTTCTGGACAACCGTCTGGACATTCGGCCGTTCGCCGAGGCTCCGCAGATCGTTACGCCCACCGGGATCGCCGTCGATTCGCGGGGGCGGGTGATGGTCATCGAAAGCCATACGCACTTTCCACTCGAAGGCTACGGCGGGCCCAAGTTCGATCGCATTCGCTGGTTGCAAGACACCGACAACGACGGCCGCGCCGATCGCGTGACGTCGTTCTATGAAGGCGGCGTCGCGACGATGAACATGGCGTTCTATGCGGATGACACGCTGTTCGTCGCGACTCGCCGTGAAGTGTTTCGGTTGTTCGACGACGACGGTGACGGCGTCGCCGAGCGGCGAGTTGAGATCGCTCATCTCGAGACGAAAGGCGACTACCCGCACAACGGGCTATCGGGATTCGCCTTCGATGTCGCCGGCACAGTTTACTTCGGCATGGGAGAGAATCTGGGAGCCGATTACGCGCTCGTCGGAGCCGATGGAACGCGGCTGTCCGGGGGTGGTGAAGGCGGCAACATCTACCGAATCCAACCCGATGGCTCCGGCCTGCAACTGGTCGCCACCGGTTTCTGGAATCCGTTTCATCTCTGCTTCGATCAGTTCGGCCGTTTGTTCGCAGTCGACAACGATCCGGATTCGCGGCCGCCGTGCCGTTTGCTCCACATCGTCGACGGCGGCGACTACGGCTACCGTTTCCGTAACGGCCGCCGCGGCACGCATCCTTTCACGGCGTGGTTCGGCGGGCTGCCAGGAACGCTTGGCCTCGTCGCCGAAACGGGCGAAGCGCCGAGCGGGTTGATGGTTTGCGATTCGACTGGCTGGCCGGCCGACTACCAGGGGACTCTGCTGGCGACGTCCTGGGGCAATCATGCGATTCAGAAATACAAGCTGGAACGCCGCGGAGCCTCATTTCAGTCGCAGGCCGAGACGGTGATTCGCGGCGGCGCCAACTTCCGTCCCGTGGGACTTGTATTCGCCCCCGACGGTTCGATTTACGTGAGCGATTGGGTCGACCGCTCGTACAACGTGCACGGCAAAGGCCGCGTCTGGCGCATCGAGAACAAGAGCTTTTCCCCAAATGCGACGCGCGGCCGGGATGTCCCGCCGGCTCATCGCGCAGCGCGGTTGGCGCAGTTTCGAAGAGAGGTTGCTTCGGCTCCCGCCGATCGCTCCGGCAAAGTGGATTTCGGCAAGCCCGAGATCGCCGTCGATCAATTGGCCGTGCTGGCGTCGCACGGCAGGCTGAACGACGAAACGGCGCGGGAGGCGCTCGTCAGCCCGTCAGCCGATTTACGAGCCGCCGCAGTCTCGTTGGTTTCCGCCAAAGCACTCGGCGTCTTGGGGGGTGAGCGGGACCCGTTGGTGCTGGCCGCCGTCGCTCGCCGCCGTCGCGACGCGACTTGGACTTCGTCCCTGCCGTTGCTGAAAAGCGGCGATCCCTTCCTCCGTCAAGCGGCTCGACGGGGGCTGCAGGCGAGCTTTCAGGCGCAGACGTTGGCGTCCTCGCCTCCGCCCGCCGACGCCGACGCGCGACTGGCTTGGGCGCTGTTGCAACGAGAGACGAATGCGAAGTCGACCACCAACGCGGCTCGGCTGTTGCGCGATCCCGATCCGCGGATTCGACTGGTCGCCGTCCGCTGGGTCGCCGAAATGCGTTTTCAGCAACTGCGCGAACCGCTGCTCGAGTCGATCGCAACGACTCGGTTGAGTGGCGATTTACTCGACGCCTACGCCGCCGCCTTGCACTTGCTCGACACGAACCAGCCGCCCGCCGAATTCGAGAAACAACAGCAAGATGCGTTCATCCGCTTGATCGAGTTGGCTTCGCTGGAAGACGCCAACCTCGCCGATGCGCTGCGGCGAGTTCCCCCCAACCACTCCTGGTGGAATGGCGACCGGATGGACGTCTATTCGAAACACGCGCGGATCGATGTCCGCATCGAAGCTGTCCGGTCACTTCGCGAAAGCCGCCTGCCCGATGCACAGGCGCGGTTGCGAGGGTTGGTCGGTGATCGAAATCAACCTGAGCCAGTGCGCACGGAAGCGCTGATCGGGCTCGACGCGGCTGATCCGGCGTCGCGCCGCCTGCTGATTGCCGCACTGTCGCAGCCGGCACAAGTGGCGACAGCTCTCGACGGCTTTGCCAATGTCACGTTAACGGATCGCGAGCGAGCTTTGGTTGAGGAGGCGGCTGAGGCGACGCGGACTCGCATGTCTGCGTCAAGGCTGTTGGACAAGGATTGGAAGGCGGTGGATCGACCGCGCCGCGAGGATGTGGCTGGCTGGGATGGTTGGTTTTCGGCGAAGGCCGGCGACGCTGCACGGGGGCGGCGGTTGTTCTTTCACCCGCGCGGTCCGCGGTGTTACGTTTGCCATCGAGTTGATGGGCGGGGAGGAGTCGTGGGGCCGGACCTCTCGTCGTTGGGACCGTCCGTGGCCGGACGACTCATTCAATCGCTCGTCGATCCAGCGGCCGAAGTGGCGCCCCAGTTCACACCCTGGCTGCTCGAGTTGAATGACGGCAAGGTCTACACGGGCGTGCTGGTCACAGAGCAGGGCGAGAATCAGACGTACGCCGACCAACTGGGAGAGTTGCGGATCATCGATCGGAAAACGATCGAGATGCGAGTCCCACGATCCGCCTCGGTCATGCCCAACGGCTTGACCGACCGACTGACCGATCAAGAGCTACGCGACCTGTTAGCGTTCCTCAAGACAAAGACACGCAGCCAGTAGGTCCTGCCTGCCGGGCAGGACGAAGTCGCGACAATGGGCGTTCCACTCAACACAGCGCGGCGATTTTAATCCGCCTGGTAGGTCCTGCCTGCCGGGCAGGACTTCGCGACGAAGTCGCGACAATGGGCGTTCCACTCAACACAGCGCACCGATTCTG
>JASMLW010000183.1 GCA_030748485.1 Pirellulaceae bacterium | reverse complement strand
GTGAATCGATTCCACGCTCTGGCGAGCGTAGCCACAAAGCGAGCGTGGCCACAATCGTTCACGCAGCTAACGTCGCCAGACGGTGGGGCAGCGCGGGTGACCTTGCGATCAAACGAACCGCCTCCACGTTCTGGCATTCTTCAACACCACAAGTGCCTGCGGCTGAAGCGTGAATGGACCATAATGCCCGCCGGCTGACCGACGGCCGTGTGAAGCGCCGTGTGAAGCGATCGAACCATTGGATCAGTGGAGAATGCGATGAGTTTTGACGAGATCCGTCAGCAGTTGCTTGAACTCGACACCGCATCGATTTGCGACGCCAACAAAGCGCTCGGCGGACAGCTACGAGTGATGGCCTCGGCAATCCGGCCCTTGGCGCACGGTCTGACAATGGTCTGGTTGGCGCACACGGTGTCGTGCCAGGACGATTTTCTAGCCGTCATCAAAGGGCTGCGAGATGGGTCGCCGGGAGAAGTTCTCGTCATCGATTCGCAACAGAGCACACGAGCCGTGACGGGAAACCTGTTTCCCACAGAAGCCATGCGCAGAGGCATGGCGGGGATCGTCAACGATGGACCTTGTCGCGATACGGCCGTCGTGCGGTCGATGGGATTTCCGTACTACGCCAGATCGGTTACCTGCGCGCCTGGACAAAGCAGCTCATTGGGAGAGACTCAAGTGCCGATCTCATGTGGAGGCGTCACAGTCAATCCGGGCGACATCTTGTTCGGCGACGACGATGGAGTAGTTGTCGCGTCCGCGGAAGAAGTGACTCGGCTGATCCCGATCGCGCAGCAAGTGCAAGAGAAGGAAGCTCGTTTGCTGGAGGGTATGGCGCAGGGGGTCAGTCTGCTCGAGATGCTCAACTTCGACGAACACTGCGAGAATCTCGCCGCGGGCAAGCCCAGCAAACTTGAGTTTCGCGTGTGAGCAGGGGCAGTGAGCAGGAGGAGTGAGCAACAGCCGTCCGCTGGATCGCTCCGTCGCAATCAAGCGTTTGACCGTTACGTGAGATAGCCGGTTTGACGAACAGTTCTCGCCGCGAACCGATATCGACCGGGTCGGCGGCCCGCACCATCGAACAAGCGCAACGACCGGCCGTCGTGCTGTCGCGGAGTGGAGTAGAACAGTCGATCGACTCCAAGTTTGAACTCGACACTTCGGAGCGGATTCAGCGACAATTCGTCTTGTCCATGTTGCGCAAAGAAAGGTCGAAACAAGATGAATCGCCGCCATCTCCACTCTCTCCGACAAAGTCCAGCTGCATCGCCCATCGACACCACATATCTTCGGCGTCCGCGTTCGTTAGCAATGACCGCAGTTGTCTTTGTGCTGACAACCTTCCACGGCGCTTTGGCAGTGGGCCAGTCCGGCGGAAACAGCATTGGCACCTTGCTCCCAAATGAACATGACCTACTTGCGACACGGCTGGCGGTGAAGTTGTTTCCGAGATTGCATGTTTCTCATCGCGAGATTGACGAAGGCGTCTATCGGCGGACCCTTGATCGACTGATTGTGGCACTCGATCCACACAAACTTTTTTTCACCGACGCTGATGTAAGAGGATTCTATGATGATGCCACAGCCAACACGAAAAGTCTGGCGCGCGGAGATCCCGCATTTGCGTTTGCATTGGTCAATCTCTGGATTCGGCGGGTCAGTGATCGCCTGCATTTGATCATCGACATGTCCCACCGACATCAAAGCAGGCCGCCCATCGGCTTACGAGTGAACGATCCGATCCGTGGTTTCGCCACGAGCGGATCGGAGTTGTACCACCGCTGGACGCATCGAATGATGCTAGAGCGGAGATTGCTGCTGCGAGGTGGCGTTCCAGCCGATGACGTTGGGCGACAGATTGTCAATCGTCATCGCCAAATGCTACCCAATGAGGATGAAGCGTATCACCTGGATGTGCGTGCGCTGCTGCTTGATTCACTGGCCCGGACGTACGATGCACAGTCGGCGTACCTCAGCGAGGAAGACCTGTGTTATCTGTATCCGCGTTGGCGACGCGATGAAATTGGAATCGGCGCTTTTCTGGAGTGGCAAAACGGACTCTTGACCATAACCGGAGTCATTCCACAAGGTCCCGCATGCCGGGACGGTCGACTGAAACCGGGTGATCGAATCCTCGCTTTTTCACCGGACGGCAGCGACACCGTCGTAGTCCCGTCGCAACTGCAGACCGTCAATTTCGGACTGGATCTCAAAGGAAAACCGGGAACTCACATTCGTCTTGTCGTTCACCGCCAAGAAGAAACCGACCTGCGTGACTATCGTATCGTCCTTACCAAGACCGATACGTCGCGACTTGTTGTGGGCATGGTCGTGAAGGGCGATTCTCTCCACCATCCCTCACAGAAGCTGCTCGGATATGTTCGCCTCTCGCGTCTCTTCATGGACAGCGACAACTTCGCAGAGACAACGCAAGGCAACTCCGCGTCACGTGAATTAGCGAAGCTACTGTCTGATTTTGACTCTCAAGGCGTTGGAGTTGTGCTGTTGGACCTGCGTAGCTGTTGTAACGGGTACCTTTCTGAGGCGGTCAAAGCAGGAGGTTTGCTTCTCGGCAATTGTCCCATTGCGCAAGCCCAACTAAATGATGGGCCGACGACATCATACGCTCAGGATGATGCAACTATGGCGTGGGGCGGGCCGCTTGTCGTGCTCACCGATCGTGGAACCCGCAGAGAAGGAGAAGTTCTCGCGGCTGCGCTGCAGGACTACCAGCGAGCACTCCTTGTCGGTGAAGAGAACACCTTCGGTGACGGCGCCATCCGGTCGCTCTTTGGGCTAGCCAGTAGTTCGGGCGCCAAAGAGCACCAAATGCTCAAGCTTGGAAGCGTCTGTTTAGCTTACGCGACGATCTATCGCCCAAACGGACAGGCCATTCATCATGGCGTCAGGCCGCACGTCGTCATTCCTGTCGGCGACAGTCTTGCTCCAGCCGAGTTGCCGGTCGTTAGACCGGACCATGTTTCATCTGTAGTTGATTCTGCAGTCCACTACACGATTGACAAAGAGCTACTCACCAATCTCGTAAGCAAGTCGGCGACTCGCGCCAAGTCGAGAACGGCTGGGAGAAACGCAGATGGAAAGCCTAGAGTGCACGACGAGGTGGCGAATGACGATTTCCTGAGGGAGGCGATGGCCATCGCGCTCGACTACTCGGAAATCGCGCCGTAGCTTATACGAGTCTGCTGCGCCGATCGGCGATGACGGTCACCTGCTTGCCATCGGTCGCGGGCGTTGGACATCAGTCGGCCGTGCCGCCTGGCGCGTCGGCGGCCAGCACGCATCCTTCACACTCTTCGGGACGTTCGAGCGTACTGGGTTGGGCCGTTTGGTTAGGCGCTTCGACGCCGAGCAACGAGCGCTCGGCCGCCACCCAGGCGGCGAGTAGATTGGCGACTGCGGCGTAGAACCCGTCGCCATTCTCGCGGGCCAGGAGTCGTGAGAACGCCGGCGCCCACCACGACAGGTGCTCGCGGAGGAATTGTTGTTGAGCATCGCGGCAAATGGCCGCCCGCTCTTGGTGATCGGCTGAGTCGCCTTCCAGCGCGCCGCGCTCCATGCCGATCAGAAACGACATGAACTCCAACTCGAGCACGACGTGGTCGGGCCGATCGGGGCGTTGAGTGGATGGAGCCAGCCCGAACGCGTGATAAAAACCGCTCACATCGGCGAGTGCTTGAGAGCGCTGGAAGGCGAACTTGCCGTCGATGTATTCGGTCTCGTACGGCGGGCAGGCGTTGCTGACGAGCAGACCGAACGTCCGCTCAAACTCATCGTTCAAGGCGGACTGGGAGGTCGGCAGGGCCGCCAGCGCGGCGGCGGGATTGAGATCCTCCAGCGCCAGCTCGCCGACCGCCAGCGAGGCGGCCGCGGCCGCCGGTTCGTCGCGGATCAATTCCGCCGCGTCCTGGAGCAGTCGATCGTCGCGCAACTCGTTGAGTTGTTCCCAGCTTCCGGCGCGCGGATCGAGCAGCGACAACGCGGTGAATCGGTAGAGCGACTGGCGAGCGAAATTCAGCGCCGGGTCGAAGTTGGTGGTCGTCGATGTCATGTCGTCGCCCGCGGATTGAGTTAGATAGAGTTTACGTGGGAGCCGGCTGGACGCTCGAACGTCGGTTCCTCGATCGAGACGCGGGCGACTTCCTCATTCAGCTTGTTGAAGCCGATGACCGTGTCGTTGAATAGTTCCTGTGTGCGACTTTCGCCATTGGGCATCGTCACTTCGCATTCGCCGACCTTCTCGCCCTGTTCGATCTCAAAGCGAAAAACGATCTGTTGGTTGGCGCGGAACAACTGTAGGACGGCGAGTAGTTCGCGGTCGGGGCAACTGTACTGTTCGATCGCACCGTCGACACCGGGTCCGAACATCTGATTCAGGTAGCCGCGGGGGACCCACCGGGGCGGGATGTAGTAGCCGTTTGGCTCGGTGCCGAATTGCGGGTAGAGCGGCAAGGCGACCTGCCGCTCGCGGACGAGGAAGTAAATCGGGTTGGTCGGATCGTTCGCCCACCCTCCCTGCTCCTCAACTTCAACGAGGCCTTGCAGTCGGATCTTGCCGACGCAGGCGGACATGCAACGTGTTTCGGCCGGCGCGCCGGTCGGACTGATCTCCTTGTCTTTCCCTTCCAAACGCGGGAAGCAGCCAATGCACTTCTCAGTCGTCCGAGTGGTTGGCCGGTACATCGCCTTCTTGTACGGGCAGCCCTCGACACATTTCCGATAGCCTCGGCAACGGCTCTGATCGACCAGCACAACGCCGTCTTCCGGGCGTTTGTAGATCGCATTTCGCGGACACGATCCGAGGCAGCCGGGATACGTGCAGTGGTTACAGATGCGAGCCAAATGGAAGAACCACACTTTGTGTTCGGGCAACTCGACCGATCCGCCGTACTGCGACTCCTTGGTGAAGTGCGAACCGGTCGCCGTGTCCTCGTGGATGTTCGGCGCTCGCCATTCATCGTCGGTCGGCAGGTAGCCGAGAGCTCCCTGCTGGCCTTCGGGGCGGGGGTGTTGTTCTGCCGCTTCAAAGATTGTCATGCCGTCGAAGGACCCGTACGGCATCGATTGCGGATCTTTCTTTCGCGCGTTCCAATTCTGTTTGCCCGGGTTCGCTTCCTCCAGCAATTTCAGGAGTTTGGCGTCCCAATGTTGAGGGTACCCGCCGTACGGCTTCGACTCGACATTGTTCCACCACATCAACTCCTGGCCTTTGGAGAAGGTCCAGGTGCTTTTGCAGGCCATCGTGCAAGTTTGACAGCCGAGGCATCGATTCGGATTAAAGACGAAGGCGAACTGGTATTGCGAGTGCCGCTCCTCGTGCGGGTAGCTCATCTCGCGGCCGATTTGCCAATTGTAAACGCGAGGCATAGCAAACTCCTTAACTGTCCGCTGGCAGATCGATCTGCATGAGTTCTTGTTGTGGTTGTTCAGGTTCTCGTTCGGTCGACGAGACTCGCATCACGCCGCAGCGGCTGATCGTGTCGGCAACTCGACGGCGCAGGCCGTCTTCTCCGAGCATCCGCAACAATCCGTGAAACGCTAGGTAGTTCGGATCTTGGGCGAGCCGCATGATCGCGTCGGCGTCCCACCCCATGCGAGCGTAGTCTTCGATCAACATCCTCATCATCAACTCGGGATCACCGGGGACTTCAAACCCGCGCAGATCCATCGGATCTTCGGGGAGCACCTCGCGCGTGGCGGGGTGAACTTTGGGAACCGCGTGGGGGTTTTCGTAGTCCATTTGCAGCGCCTAGGAGTTGATTTTGGTAAAGCCGCCGGTCAGATATCGCTGGTTGGCTTCTGACGTCGTCCCCGGGCTGTATCCGGATTTAGCCGGCAGCCACAGCCCCTCGCCGCCAATGCCGCCGTCTTCCGCTTTGGTGAT
>JASMLW010000182.1 GCA_030748485.1 Pirellulaceae bacterium | reverse complement strand
ATTGACTACGCCAGTCTTTCATTTTGGGATCCTCTCGTGCCCTCCGGGGCCTTCCTCGAGGGGATCCTTTTTAATGCTCCGGGAACGGCGAAGCCTAATGAATTCTCACCAGCAGAGCTGGTGGTTTACGGTCGGGAATTAACACCGTCGGCAACACGCGTCCGCCGCAACACGCGTCCACTCGAAAGGCGCGCTGGTCAGTCGAGCAGATCGCGAGCTTTCGCGAAGACATCATCGAGCATCTCTTCGGTCAGCCGGCCCGTGAAGGTGTTCTGTTGACTGGGATGGTAACTGGCCAGCAGGAATCGTCCATCGTCAAACTCCTCGACGGCGCCGTGCGCGAATTTTGGTCTTTTGCCGGTGCGCCACCCCTGCTGTCTGGCCTCGCGGAGAACGGCGTTCCAACCGATCTGCCCCAGCGCCAGGAAGACGCGCACCGGCAACAGCTCGACTGTCTCGACGAAGAACGGCCGACAATTGGCGACCTCCTCCGCGGCCGGTTTGTTATCGGGCGGCGCACAGTGGCAGGTAGCTGTGATCGCGCAATCAATGAGTTCGAGCCCGTCGTCGATCGAGTCGGCGTTGGTTTGATTGGCGAACCCGGCGCGATGCATCGCGCGAAACAGCCAATCGCCGCTGCGGTCGCCCGTGAACATGCGTCCTGTGCGATTGGCCCCATGGGCGCCGGGAGCCAGACCGACGATGAGCAGACGAGCCGTGCAGTCGCCCAGGTTGGGCACGGCTCGTCCCCAGTAGTCGCAGTCCTCATAGGCGCGACGCTTGACACGGGCGATCTCAGCGCAATGGCTCCGCAACCGCGGACAACGGTCGCAGGCGACGATCCGCTGGTTGAGCGAATTCCAATCGCCGGAACGGCTCGAGTTTGACATCCATGCCTCGCAGTTGGACAGACGCCGCGCGGCCGCGTTACTTGCGAACCTGCTGGAAGTAGTGAACTCCCTTCTTGTTCGAGGTGACGACGTCCAACAGCCGATCGCCATTGACGTCCGCCACTTCAAACTGCGTCCCCGGTCCGCTGTCGTGATCGAACTGATGTCGAATCCAGCGCGGACCGCTCGCGGACCGCTGCAACTCGAACCAGCAGAAGACGGCCGGCTGATCTCCGCCCGGGTCTCTGCCGCCGTGCGCCCACCAGCGTTTTCCAGTGACGAAGTCCATCAGACCGTCGCCGTTCATGTCGGCGAAACAGACACCGTGGGTTTGCGAGAAGGACTTGTCGATTTCATGCGTCTTCCACTCCCCTTCGTCCACCTGCTCGTGCCACCAGACGCCAAACGCGTGCGGGCTGCTGCTCAACACATCGCTGTCGCCGTCTCCGTCGAAATCGTAGACGAACATCTGCGCCCCTTTGCCGCCCCACGGCGCGGGGTGGAACTTCCACAGGCCCTTTCCCTTGGTTACGGGCGCTTCCCACCAACCCGACGCGCACAGAATGTCGTTGCGTTCATCTCCGTTCACATCGCCAACGCCCAGACCGTGGTCGTATTTACGAGTTCCCGGAGAGGCCTTTTCCGAGATCGCGTTAATCGTCCAGGGAGCGTCGACATTCTTCTTTTGCGTGATGTACGCCATCCGGCGATCGGGGCCGTCCGGCTTCGTCGAATCGGGTGAGAACGCAGCGATCAACTCTCGCTTGCCGTCGCCGTCCAAGTCCAGGTACTGGGGACTCTCGTTGTTGGTGACAGGCGTCAGCACTCGTTTCTTCCAGGGACCCGCCGCGCCCTGTGGATTCTCGAACCACCATGTCGGCGTGCCGGGGAAATCGACGACCAAGATGTCGGTCCAGCCGTCGCCGTTCAAGTCGTCGGCGAATGTGCAAAACGAGTTGCTGTATCCCTTCGGCTGATAGACGGGAGGTTTATCCAACACGGTGTGCATCTTCCAGGACGGCGCTTCGTACCACACGAACCCGGCGGCGATGTCCTGCTTGCCATCCTTGTTGAAATCGCCGACGGCGACGCCTTCGCTGCGGAACGTCGCGTCGAGCTGTACCTTCTTGAAGCGAATCTTCTCGGCCGCATTCAAGGAGCCGGCCGAGATCGCGCCGAGCGCCAAAACGATGGTCAACATTCTGCGCATCAAATCGCACCTTTTGAAGAATGGTCGTGTTGAGGACCGGTCAGAGTAATCTCTCGCCACCGCGTTGGCAACGAAAGCAGCCTCGCTTTCGCATTCGGCGAGCCGGATTCACTTGGGATCCGTGCGCAGGAAACGCTCAACCGCCAAGCCCAGCTGCCGCCCCACTTGTTGATATCCGGCCGCGTCACTGTGCGGTGTGTTCCAGGCCGTCTCCAACGTCACGGAGACGACGTGCGGAGCCGAATTCAACGACACCCAGTTCTTGCTGATCCGCTTCCAGTTGCGATCGTAGCCCGACCCCGACTCAACTGTCTGTCCGACGAACGACAAAGGCCCGCTCATCTCCTCGCGCGAGCAGGCGAGAAATGAGTTGAGGTTGCGCTGGCCGCGGCGATTGAGCAGATGGCGGGGCACGATATAGAAATAGGGATGTCGAGCTGTGGCGCCTGGATTGTGCAGATCGATAAAAATATCCAATCGCTGTTCAGTGTTGAGCTCACGGAGTTTCTCTTGCGCGGCTGCGACCGCCGGCCAATACGGCTTGTCGTCCCAGTCGCGGTTGTGGTCTCGGGGAATCTGATTCTTGCCGCCGGCTCCAACCGCCGAGTTGTCGATGTCCATGATCGGCACAATGAACACCTCCGCCCGGTCGCGCAACAGCCCGGCTCGTTCTTCGTCGGAGATCAACCAATCGGTCAATCCTTGACACACCCAGCTGGAGCCGGCCTCCCAGGCGTGTTGTCGAGCTTGCACCCAGACGACGTGACGTTTCGCCTCGTCCCCTTTTCGTACATGCAGGGCGGGAACCTTGCGCATCTCCCTGGTCTTGCAGAGTTCGAACGCGGTGGCGTCCGCGTGCTTCGACGAGCGGTCGACGAGCCGCTGGGCGTCGGCGGGAGTGAACGGCGGTCCCCACGCGAGCCAAAACTGCTCGGCCGGCGCTTCAATTGAATAGGCGATTCGCGAACGCGCTCGACTGCCCGGCTTGGTGAAACGCCACGCCTTGTTGTCGACGCTGATCGACGCCCGCTCCGGCGTCGCCCACGGCGCGTCGCCAACATCCACCAACAGCGTGGCTCCGGCTGTCGCCCCGTCGATCCGCACATACCACCAACACTCCCACCCGCGATTGGGGCGCCGAGACGGTTCGAGCACGACCTTCTGGTTCTCCTGGTCAATCCTCACAACCTTGCCGCTGCCGCCGGGAAAAGAAGAGTTGACGGATAATTCGGCGAGCGCAGTCGCGCATCCGCAGCCGACGATCGCCAAAACCAGCAGCGCGGCGCCGCATTGGCGAGACCAAACCGATGAAGCTGATTGCGTCATCATGTCGCTCATCTTCGCTTGCCGTTGGGCGGCTCCGTCACCGCAGTCGCGAACGCCTCGAGCAAGTCTGTTGGGATTCCACAAGTCATTGTAGTCGGGCGTTCGCGCGCGATGCGATGAAGGACTCACATCGCACTACCGCTTCGCGCCGACGCGGCCGAGCAGCTTTTTCTTTTCCTGTTCCACCGGGAATGGAACGTATGTGTTCAGCGCGATGATTTCGGCGTTAAGCGAACGGGTCTGGCCGCTCAATCCGCGCGTCGGCCGCCGCGTTCGTTTCTCGACGACATCGACGCGGCGCTCCTGCTTGCGGAGTTTATTGAGTTCGTCGGCGCCCTTCTTCAGCCGCTGTCCGTACTGGGCTTGAGAGATTTGGTGATCGCGGAGGACGCTCGAACGCTGCAAATCGACGACGCCTGCGCGGCGCTCCAACGCGAAAGCGTCCGCTTCGTAGCCGGCGGCGATCCGATCGAGTCGCCGGATCTCGAAGTAATAGCGCTCGCGGAGGACCGGGTCGCGAATCTGAGCAGCCCGTGACTCGAGCCGCGCGATGTCGATGGCGATCGCACCCAGCTCGCGATGGACAACCGCTCCTTCGGCGTCGAGCCGCGCTCGCTCATTTTCGAGCGGACCGAGTTGCCGGGCCGCTTCGTCCAGCCGTTTTTGCAACGCTTGCTCGAGATCGCTTTGACGTTTTGTCGTGTCGTCTTTGCGATCGCGCAATCGGTCGCGTTCCGCTTTGAGATCCTGCAGTTTCACCTCCCGCTCGGCGTCGGCGTCGGCCTTCGACTTGGCGACCAGACCATCGCGGCGCGCGACGAGTTCCGCGTGCCGATCGAGGACTTCCTTACGACCCGTTTGAAACTGCTTCAACAGATCGATGGCGAGCGTGCGCTCCAATCGCCTGCGGCGACGATCGGTCAATCCGAGCGGGGCCGACTCGGACGCCGGGCCCTCGACAAAACCAATCATGCGACCGAGGAACAGCGTCCAGGCGACCTGATCCTTGGCGTCCGTCGTCATCTCGCCCGCCAAGTCGGCAAGTCGATCGGCGTCCACCATCGCTTCGTCATAGCTCTTGGTGATCACGCTCAGCCAGACCTTCATCCGCAGAATCTCGCCGTCGCCCGGCTTCGCGTCGAGCAGGCTCTCGGTCAAGCGGAGCGCCTGCGGATAGCGACGAGTGCGGATCAAAGAGAGCAGATAGGCTCGCCGAATGTCGGGCGTCACGTTGCCGGCCACGACCAAAGACCGGTAATAAGCGTCCGTTTTCCTCTTCGCGGCGAGCGAGGTCTGCCAACCCGTTTTGAGGATTTCAGTGATGGCCTGAGCTTCACCGTCCGCGACCGGTTCTGGTTCCGCTCCGTTGGAGACAAGGCACGCAGAACACCAACAGATAAGTCCGATAGTCAACCGCCACATAGGTTCCTCCGTTCCCGAATTGCACCCATCGATCGGGTGCTGCGAATGCGGTTGAGGTAAGAAGGGGGGAATTAATCGTATCGGCAGCCGGCATTTCAGGCAAACCAAACTTGACTTTGACGGATGATGCGGCCGATGGTTATGATGGACACACGCCAGGGGCCGAGATCTTTCTCGAATGGCGACTCTTTCCGCCTCCGGACCAGCTCATCAGGGGCTGCGCCCGCATCCAAAAGATGTGGGACAGGAACTACGAGGAGGCAACTCAATGTCACATCCCCAATGTATGGCTGTCCGCGCGCTCATCGTCGCCTGCGCCTTCTGTTCGTCCGCCACGGCGGAAACCAAGCTAACGAAGGCCAAACCGGGCTACGACCAGGTTGAGTTGTTCGCCGCCGAGGCGGCCGAGCAGATCGAGATTCTGGCGCGAGCCAAGGACAAGTCCGAGATCACCGTGCGGATCCGCAATCGCACGGACAAGCCCTTGGCGATCAAACCTCCCAAGGCGTTCGCGGCGGCTCCCATCCTGGCCCAGGCGCCGGGCGGCGGCAACGCGATCTTTGGCGTTGGACCTGGTGGATTTCCCGGCGGCGGCGGCGGCGGTGGAGGCGGAGCTGCGCAAGGAGTCGGCGGGCCGTTTGGCGGCGGCGGCGGAATGATGAACGGCGGCGGTCTCAACAATCCGTTCGGCGGAGGAGGCGGCAACATGTTCGGAGCGGGCGGCGGCCGACGCGGCGGCCCCGGTGGGTTCTTCAACATCCCGCCCGAGAAAACCGTCAAGATCAAGCTTAAATCGGTCTGCCTCGAATTCGGCAAGCCCGAACCCAACGCCAAGATTCCGTACCGCTTGATCAAACTCGAAAAGCTCTCCTCTCAACCGGCCGTAGCCGAGTTGATGGACGCCTTTCGCACTGGCCGCATCAGCCAACGCGTCGTGCAACTGGCCGCCTGGCATCTAGCCAACGGCAAGACCTGGCGGGAGCTGAGCCAACTCGAATACCGCGAAGCGACGGGCCGTCGACGCCCGCAGTACTCGCAACGCGAATTGCAGTTCGCCAAACAGTTGGTCGAGCAATTGCCGAGCATCAAGAATGGCAAGAACGCACCGGCCCAGTCGCCGGGCGAATTAACCCTGCAACAGCAGTAGATCGAACGCATCGAATCGGTAGGCAACCGGCAGGGTGCGGTACGAGGCGCGATTGGGCTGTGTTGACACGGGGCAGCTCGGCCCGCGGCGCGCGCAACACGCGCACCGGGCGGCGGCGTTGTCGCAGCGAGCGGTGGCGGCGGGATAATTCCCGCAAACGCCGCTAGGTGATTGAACCCTCGCGACTTTAGAAT
>JASMLW010000181.1 GCA_030748485.1 Pirellulaceae bacterium | reverse complement strand
TTAGAGCGCATTTCAAAACCGATGTCTTGCCGTACGATGGCCTTCCAAGGCCGTCGTTTCCCGAGGATTTCCAAATTCGACGGCCTTGGAAGGCGCCTTGGAAGGCCATCGTACAAGGTTTTGAAACAGCCTCTAGTCATTCCCACCCTACTTCTCGCGCCAGAACAGCTCGTCGGCGATTCCCAATTCGGCGCGGGCTTCGGCGACATCTTCGCGGAACCGTTTGGCGTCGAGTGGATAACCGGCCGTCGCCTTCAAATCGGACACGTGTCTCCGCCAGTACGCATTGAAGGCTCGCATCGCTAATTCGCGAAGGTATTTGGCGGCCATCGACGCCAGCGCCGCCGGCAGGAAACGATCTCCCTTGGCGACGAAGCGACAGATGGTGGTTTCGCCGCGCGGTCCCCATTGATAGCGACTCTCCGCGCGGCCCTCGCAACGAATCTCGACAAGATAGTCGGTGAATCGTCCTTGCAGCAGAGGCGCGTATTTATTCCGTCCGCCCTGCTTGTCGCAGTGGATCAATGTTTGACCAGTGGTGTGTTCGAGCAGTTGCTGTACGAGATCGAGTGTCGTGTTGGAAAGCAATCCGCCCTTGCCATCCCACTGTTGGAGCAGTCGATTGAAGCGACCGGCGCAGACGACGTCGGTCTGCAGAGTGCACAGGCGAACGCCGGCGTCAGCCAATCGAAGCTCGACGGCTTGAGCGATTTCGCTGATCCGATCGAGATCGGCGTCGACCGGCAGCTCTTCGTCGAAGCCGCGATACCACGGTGTGTCGTCCATCTCAGTCCGACACGCCGGAGCCAGCACCGCAAAGAGTTCGCGCCAAGTTCTCCCCAATCGCCCGGTCAGCGCAAGCGCCACGTGGACTCCCATTTCGAGTTGAGTCAGCGGACCTTTGGGTTTGTAGAGTTGTTTGGAGTCAGCGACGGCCAGCCGACCATCGCCGCCCGTTTCGGCGATGCAGTTGGAAACTGCGGCGACGAGCCCTTCGTGGTCGTCCAACAGTTCGTCCGGCACTTCCCACACCGACCCGCCGATCACCAGCGGGCCCAGATTGGGACCGTAGCCGGCTTCATCCACGCCGATCAGAAACGCCATGCGAGCATCCTTTTCGATCCGCGTTGATGGCGTGACAAGTTTCGGACAGAGCCGCGACGAGCCAAGAGAGTTACGCCGCGCTCGGGCTTCTACTGAACTTCTCGAGCGTCAGCTTCAGCGTCCGGCGGCGTGTTCGACTCGGAGGGCCGCGGCGCGGCGGTGGTTCCAGGTACGACCAGCGGACCGGGCGAGCTGAGTTCGATAATGCGGTGGAGTTCGTCGGAGTCGATCGACTCGACCTCGATCAGCCGTTCGGTCAGCGCGATCAACGCGGCGCGGCGCGTGTCGAGGATGTGACGGACTCGTTCGAGTCCTTCATCGAGGATCCGCGCCACCTCTTCATCGATTTGTCGAGCCGTCTGTTCGCTATGCTTCCGCGGCATCTCGTCGCCGCCTCCGGCGAGAAAGATATTCTGGTTGGAATCGCGGAAATTCACTCGCCCCAGCCGGCTCATCCCGTACTGCATCACCATGCCGCGAGCGATATCGGTGGCTCGCTCCAGATCGTTCTGAGCTCCCGTTGAAATGTCCAGCTGGTACATCATCTCTTCAGCAATCGTGCCGGCGAGCAGCACTTGGATGCGACTCTCCAATTCGCTCTTGGTGGCGAGGAACCGGTCGCCCTCGGGGCGTTGCATGGTGTAACCGAGGGCCGCCAGACCGCGAGGAATGATCGACACTTTATGAACCGGATCGGTGTTCGGCAAACTGTAGGCGACCAGCGCGTGACCCGACTCGTGATAGGCGACTCGTTGTTTCTCGTCATCGTTCATC
Source organism: Pirellulaceae bacterium (assembly GCA_030748485.1). Classification (GTDB taxonomy): domain Bacteria; phylum Planctomycetota; class Planctomycetia; order Pirellulales; family Pirellulaceae; genus JASMLW01. The sequence goes on along the minus strand of JASMLW010000181.1, from coordinate 13,489 downwards.
ACGCGCTGCTTCTTCTCCAGTCCAGCCGTGACTCGTTCGACACCTTCGTTGAACTCATCCATGCTGACGGTTTCTTTGTCGGCGCGAGCCGCCAACAAGGCCGCTTCGTTGACCAGATTGGCCAGGTCAGCTCCGACGAAACCTGGCGTGATCGCGGCGACTTTTGGCAAGTCGACCGAATCGTCGAGCTTTACGTTCTTGACGTGGACCTTGAGGATCTCCTCGCGGCCCAGGATGTCGGGCCGGTCGACCAGCACGTGACGGTCAAAGCGGCCCGGCCGCAACAGCGCCTGATCGAGCGTCTCGGGTCGGTTCGTCGCGCCCATCACAATGACGCCCGCGTTCGATTCGAAACCGTCCATTTCGACGAGCAGGGCGTTAAGCGTTTGTTCGCGTTCGTCGTGGCTGCCGACGATGTTGCCGCCGCGACTCTTGCCCAACGCGTCCAACTCATCAATGAAGATGATGCACGGAGCCTTCGTCTCGGCCTGTTGAAACATGTCGCGAACGCGAGCCGCTCCGACACCGACAAACATCTCGACAAAGTCGCTGCCGGACAGGCTGAAGAACGGCACGCCCGCTTCGCCCGCGATCGCTTTGGCAAGCAGTGTCTTGCCCGTTCCCGGCGGGCCGACCAGCAGGACGCCTTTGGGAATCCGACCGCCCAGTTTTTGGTACTTCTCCGGTGAGCGGAGGAAGTCGACAACCTCGCGGACTTCTTCAACCGCCTCGTCGATGCCGGCCGCGTCGTTGAATGTCACGCCGAGATCTTCCAGCGCGTAGAGCTTCCCGCGACTGCGGCCAAACTGCATCGGTGATCCCGCCCCGCTCAACCGGCGCATCATGAACACGAACATCAGCACGAGCAGAGCCATGATGATGAACATCGTGGCGTATGACTGCAGCATTCCCGACGGGGCCGTGTTGCGAACGGTTAGCCCCGACGCGTTCAGTTGCGGAACCAACCCGCCCTCGGTGTGATCGTACTCGTCGAGATAGACACGGAACTCGACTTCCTCCGCCGGCTTCTCACTCCCCTTCTCAGCGCGGTCGATCTTCCCGGTGATTTCCGTCGCCGAGACGTCCACGCGCGAACGGATGTTGGAATAGATGTACGTCTTGGGTGGGTTCTCAACCACCACTTCGATCGACGCCGGTCTTCTCGCCTCGTCGTCCTGCATCTGCGACAACAGCCGTTTCAGGTCGGACGCATAAATCTCGACCCGGTTGTTGTTGACGAACAGCAAGATGACAACGACCAAACCCAATGCTGACAGCAACATCCAGATCATAAACGGGTGACTGGAAGGTCGCGGGTTCTCGGGTTGACGACGGGATCCGTTGTCGGAATTCATCGGGTGACAGACTCCAAGGTGGGCGAATGATCATCGCTGGTGGGCGGCGGGAGTCGACCAAAACTCCAACAAGCCGTGATGGTTGGTCCAGAAAAACGACCAAGTTGAGCTGGCCGGACGCGAAACACTCCTTTTAATTGCGGCGGGCCAGGAAGTGAGTTCTTCCGTGAAATGTTAGACGTATGGTTCAATTATACAACCAAGACTACGTTTGGCTCGGCCCGTTGTACGGCCGCCTCGCCGGTTGTCCACCGTCGCTGGTTCTTGTGAGAAGTCCAAAAAAACGAAAGCCGCGTGTCGGGTCCGCGAATCAGGGTTGTCCGCTGCCAGAGGTCCCCCTAGAATGCGTTGTCCTGACGGAAGTCTAGGCCATTCCTTGCCTTAGTGAAAGTGCTTTCGGCCGCCCGCAGACGAGTTTGCTTCTGGAGCCGCACCCATTACGCGACCGCAACCCAACCCTGACGGCGCGCGAAATGTCGCCATCCTCGGCTCCACCGGCAGCATTGGCGGCAACGCGCTGGATGTGATCGCCGAGTCGGCCGGACAGCTCAACGCCATCGGGATCTCCGCCCACACGCGAACCACCGAATTGGCTCAACAGGTCGAGACTCATCGCCCCCGCTGGGTGGTGGTGACAGCCGAGGAAGCCAATCGCGAGCCGTTGGATGGCGTCGCGAAGACCTGCGGCTGTGAAGTCTGGAGCGGATCGGCTGGAATTGAAAAAATGGTGGGCCAACCGGAGGTCGACGTCGTCGTCGCCGCGATCGTCGGCAGCGCGGGTCTGCGAGGCGCCTGGGCGGCGCTGGACGCGGGCAAGACCCTGGCGCTCGCCAACAAAGAGACCTTGGTGATGGCCGGTTCGCTCGTCACCGAACTGGCGGCTCGCCGCGACGCCACGATCCTCCCGGTCGACAGCGAACACAGCGCGATTTTTCAAGCGTTGCAGAACGGCCGTCGCGACGAGGTCAGCCGCATCATTCTGACGGCGAGCGGCGGGCCGTTTCGCACCTGGACAGCCGAACAGTTGAAACAGGCCACCGTCGACGACGCCCTGGCTCATCCCACCTGGGACATGGGTCCCAAAGTGACGGTCGATTCGGCCACCATGATGAACAAGGCGTTGGAGATCATCGAGGCTCGTTGGCTGTTCGACATGCCGGCGGACAAGATCGATGTCGTCGTCCACCCCCAGTCGCTCGTCCACTCGCTGGTCGAGTACATTGATGGCTCGGTGATCGCTCAGTTGAGCCCGCCGGACATGCGTTTGCCGATTCAGTACGCGTTGACCTACCCCGAGCGTCGTCCGGGACCGGCTCGCAAACTGGATCTGACGGCCGCGTTGCAGATTGATTTTGAACCGCCGGACGAAGATCGTTTTCCGGCGTTGGCTCTGGGCCACGAGGTGGCGGCGGCGGGAGGAACGGCCGGAGCCGTGCTCAACGCCGCAAACGAAGCTGCTGTGGCGACTTTTCTCGAAGGGCAACTGCGATTCTCTGAGATCGTTCCGGCTTGCCGTTCTGTCCTACACGAACACAATTTCAGTCCCAATCCCACGCTCGAGGAACTCACCCAGTTGGACCGGTGGGCGCGGGAGGAGGTGATGCGAGTATGCTCCTGATCGCTTTTGAACTGGTCGAATCACTGACGTCTTTGCTGGGCACGCTCTGGGTGATTTGCAAAGTCCTCATCGGCCTTGGCTTCGTCATTTTCGTCCACGAATTGGGCCACTTTCTGGCGGCCAAGTGGTGCGGGGTCCGCGTCGACAAGTTCTACGTCGGCTTCGACGTGCCGATCCGGATTGGGCCGATCCGGTTCCCGCGGCGGTTGTGCCGAATGCAATGGGGCGAGACGGAATACGGCATCGGCATCTTGCCGCTCGGCGGCTACGTCAAGATGTTTGGCCAAGACGACAATCCGCACAACGCGGAAAGCGAAGCCGATAGCGTGCGCGTCAAAAAAGGAGACGTGCAGGACGGCGCGGCCACCAAAGCCGCCCCCGCCCCGCGACAGAGCGCCGGCGATGATCCGGACGGCAAGCCGGAAACCAAAGCGGACGCGGATGAGTGGGTCTACCACCCCCGCAGCTATCCCGCCAAGACCGTGCCCCAGCGGATGCTGATCATCTCGGCCGGCGTGGTCATGAATCTGATCACCGGAGCCATGATGGCGGCCGCCGCGTACATGCTGGGCGTCAGCTATACGCCTTGTGAAGTAGCCGCGCTAGCTCCCGGCGACCCCGCCTGGGTGGCAGGAATTCGTCCGGGCGACAAGATCATTCAGATCGGCCGCGACGGAAATCCGGACGAGCACTTGAGGTTCACATGGGAGATGACCCAGAAGGTCGTCCGCACCGGTTTCGGCGGACCGCCAAAGCCGATCGACATCAAGATTCGCCGCAATGGTGAGGAGTTCTGGATCGCCATCACGCCGACCGAGCGGCACAAGACAAAGGAGCGGCCCTTCGTCTCGATCGGTGTCGTCGCCCCCAACGAATCAAACCGGTTGAGAAAGAAGAAGCCGGTCAGGCCCGACACGGCGGCCGCCATGACGGAGGCATTCAAGGGCGGCGATCGGATCGTCGCCATTAACGGCGCGCGACCCAGTGACAGATTTGCCAACGAGATCGGCGATCTCCCAGGCTTCGAATTCAATCAGCTCTTCAGCCAGTACGTTGACGAAGAAATCACCGTCACCGTTGAGCGGACGACTGAATCCGGCAGTTCCTCCGAGGTCGACATCCAAGTGCCTCCCCAACCCCGGCGAATGTCCGGCTTGGAAATGAAGATCGGACCCGTCTACAGCGTGCGAGAAAAATCGGCCGCGGAAGAGGCGGGATTCAAGAAGGGCGACGTGATCCGCACGATCGATGGCGGGCCGGTCGGCGATCCGCTCACTTTGACCTATCGCATCACGCCCCGGATCGGAGAGGCCATCCAATTCGAAGTGGAACGCGACGGCGAAACCGTCATGCTGACAGCGACGCCGCGCGGAGAAGAGCTGTACGCGCCGGGAATCAGTATCGGACCGCTGCAGTCTATCGAAACGCTCGGGTTGTCGTTCTCGATCAAAAACGAAGTGGCGAGCGTCGCGCCCGATTCGCCCGCAGCCGATGCTCAATTCCAACCCGGAGACCGCCTCACCAAATACCGGTACATCGTCGACGATGACAAGCGAGAAGCTGCACGGGCTATCGCCGGCAAGAAGTACGACCACGCGGTGGAGCTGAGTGAGCGCATTTACAATTGGTCCACTCTCAACGATCAGATGCAGCTCGTGCCCGACTACTTCCGTCTCGAACTCACCTACGAACGCGACGGAACAACGAGACGGGCGACCGTGAAGTTCACCGACAGCGACGAGTACTTCATGCCGGAACGCGGATTCCGATTCGCCCGGTTCGAACGGATCCACACGGCCGAGTCGTTTGGCGACGCGTGCTCGCTGGGATACCGCGAGATCAAAGAGAAATTAACGGAGGTCGTCGATATCATCTACTTGCTGGCGACCGGTAAAGTCAGCATTGGGCTCCTAGGCGGGCCCATCATGATCGCCAGTATGGCTGGTAGTGAAGCGTCGATCGGTTGGGCTCGACTGCTCTTGTTCCTCACGTTGCTCAGCGGCAACCTGGCGATCCTCAACTTCCTACCCATTCCCGCGCTGGACGGTGGACACTTCGTGTTCCTCGCGTGGGAGGGGTTGTCCGGAAAACCTGTCGATGAACGGCTGCAAGAGAAGCTGACAATCGTCGGCGTGCTGCTGTTGTTGTTGCTCATGGTGGTCGTCTTTTCCAACGACATCCAACGGATCTTCCTGTAGCCGAGACGTGAGCAGCCGCACCTGCAGCCCACGCGGTTGGTCATGACGACGCCGACTCAAGCCGTGCTGTTCGACGTGGTGGGGACACTCATCTATCCCCACCCTCCGTCCCCGCGCGTCTACGCCCGGTTAGGCGCGGAGTATGGTTCGCAATTGACGGAAGCCGACGTCACGACTCGTTTTCGAAAAGCGTTTCGCGCACACACCCAAGCGGACGACGACTCGCTGGAACGCGAAGCGACGAACGAGCCGTTTGAGAAGGAGAGGTGGCGTCGCATCGTCGCCGATATCTTCCTCGACCTGCCCGACTCGTCCCGCGCCGAATTGCTCGGCCGCCTGTGGAGTCACTTTAGCGACCCGCACAATTGGGCCACGTTCGAAGACGCCCCCGCCGCTGTCGACACGGTGCTGGAGATTGCCACACGTCGCAAGCTGAAAGTCGGCTTGGCTTCGAATTTCGACGAGCGGTTGAGATCGATTCGAGAAGGTGTCGCCGTGCTCAGTCGATTCGAACGACTCTATTGCTCGTCCGAGTTAGGGTATCCAAAGCCCAGTCCGCAGTTCTTCCGCCGGATCGAAGCCGACCTGAACCTGCCGTCCAAGTCGATCTTGCTGATCGGTGACGACCCGATCAATGATGTGGCCGGAGCGCAGGCGGCCGGCTGGCAATGGCGGCGGATCGATCGCAGCGGGGGGAGTGAGAACTCGATTCGCGCGTTGAGCCAAGTCGGCGCGGACCTGGAGCGCGAAGGGGAATAGTGGTCGGCGCGACAGGGCGACGCGCCTGAACCGCCCGAGAAAGAGGATGCCTCGAAAGAGACTTCAGCATCCCCGGCGACCGCGTCTACTTCTTGCGGTGGCGGATTTTGGCTCGCATTCGGCGCTTCTTTCGGCCGATCTTGCGGCGTCCCTTTCCAGTCTTCTTCGTTCCCACTCGGGATCTCCCAAAAGTTGTAAAACCACCCACCAAGGGGTAAACGGGAAAATGCAAACCGCTAGATTACCAAAGTTCCCGCCCCCAAGGCAAGGGCCGACGCGCGGCCGCAAACGGCTGGGAACAACCGAAGTGGGATTCGCCAGAATCCCCTTTTGAGTTCAATCGTCAGCCGGACTTCCGAGCCGGACTTCTGGCGAAGTCCACTACGTAACGGCGCGCGTAGTGGGATTCGCCAGAATCCCCGTCTTCAGTTCAATCGTCACCCGGACTTCTGAGCCGGACTTCTGGCGAAGTCCACTACGTAACGGCGCGCGTAGTGGGATTCGCCAGAATCCCCGTCTTCAGTTCAATCGTGAGCCGCAACTCTGGGCCGGACTTCTGAGCCGGACTTCTGGGCCGGACTTCTGGCGAAGTCCACTACGGCTAGTTCTCGTCGTGCAGCGAGCACTCGATCAGCGCGAGCAATGCGTTGGGGTCGTACGGTTTGCGGACGAAGAACGTGCAACCGGCGGCCCGCGAACTGCGAATGATGTCCGGGCCCTCGACGGCGCTGAGGATGATCACCGGAATGTCCCACGTGCTGGGCGAGTCGGACAGGCGCGAGCAGACGTCGAGTCCGTTGGCGTCGGGCAGCCGGAGGTCGAGCAGTACGAGATCCGGATGTTCGTTCTCCGCCAAGTCGAGCGCCGCGTCGCCGCGGTGGGCGGCGATCGTTTCGAAGCCGAGATTCTGCAGTCGCTCGCGAAGGCAAAACACCTGATCGTGGTCGTCGTCCACAATCAGAATTGAATTGCGGGGCGCGCCGACCTCAAACGGTTCCGTTTTCCACTGGGGAGTTGCGCTCTGAATCATTCCCTGACCTCGATCTCAGCTTCCAATAAGTCGTCGTGAACACCGCCATTCGTTGACGGCAATGAGGCGTCTGGAAAACGTAGATCGCTCCGCCGCGTTGTCAAATTGAAACACGTTGGAATTTCGCCGCATCCTCGTCTCCTAGTCTCCTAGTCTCCTCGTCTCCTAATAGCGAGAGCCACTTTTCGTGGGACGGGTCAGGCTTCGTGGGCGCAGCATCGTCAACGGGAAGGACACACTTGAGAGTGAGCGACCGCCCCACCATCCCGTACAACCCGCACACCATCGGGCGATTGGCGGCGGCGAGTCCAACAATTGCTCAAGTCGCCGCGCGTCGCAGGTCACCGCGGGCTACGTTTTCTATTGTCTCGACTTTTTCTCGACGCTCATCACGCCACCGGGAGTGAATTCATGCGGTTTCTTTGTTGCCTTGCGATTGCGACTGGCTTTGTCCTGACCACATCCCGGGCAGCCGCGCAAGACGCCGCGTCGTACCTTCAGGTTCTCAACTCGCCGCAAGGACAAGCGCTGTTAAACCAGATCCGTCAGGGCCGCACCGGTCCGATGACTCAGCAAGACGTCAACGCGGCCATGCAACTGGCGCGGCAATACGGTGTCAGTGACGCGGAAATCGCCAAGCGGCTCGGCGGTCTTCAAAGTGGCGGGCTCGCCGCCGGGCAACTCGGCCAAGGGGCCAAGCCGCAACACCCGGCGCTCGACGGGCTGCTCAACGGACAACAACTGACCGACGCCCAGCGCGCCCGACTCCAGCGGCTGCGCAGCGCTCAAGCGGGCAATACGCAGAATGCGCTCGCGGACAAGAAAGCGATCGCGGCGAAGAAGAAAGCCGCCTCGCACAACACCCCATCGACCGTGGCCAAACCGGGCGGGCTGACGGCCGAACAGGTGCGAGCCATCCGCTTGCGGCTCGCCAAACAACACGCCGCCAAGCGAGCCAAACAGGCGCAGGCTGCCACAACACATGCCGCCACAGCACGGGCTGCAGCTGCACGAGCTAAAAAGGCGCGCGCTGCTAACGCGCACGCCAAGAACGCGCGCGCCAAACAGACTCGCGCTAAGAAGGCGCGCGCTGTGAAACCCGCCGGCAGTCGTTAGTCGACTCTAACCGGCTTTCCAGTCGACACCCGAGAGCGACGAGAGGGCGAGTTGCAACGCGTGCGTGCCGTCGCGGCCGTGGCCTTGAGCTTTCAAGCCTTCGTAGAGTTGCTTGGAGAGAGCCAGTCCCGGCAGCGCCAGCCCCATCCGGTTCGCCTCGGCCAGCGCGATCCCCATGTCCTTGATGAAGTGCTCGACGAAGAAACCCGGATCGAAGTTCTTGTCGATGATGCGCGGCGCGAGGTTGGAGAGCGACCAGCTTCCCGCCGCCCCCGAGGCGACTGACTGCATGACCGTGTTGAGGTCAAGTCCAGCTTGGTGAGCGTACAGCAGAGCCTCACAGACTCCGATCATGTTGGTCGCGATCAGAGTTTGATTCACCATCTTGGTGTGTTGTCCGGCTCCGGCGCCGCCCTGATGAACGATCGTCTTCCCCATCGCGTCCCAGCACGGCCGCAGCGCCGCGACCACGTCCTGATCACCGCCGATCATGATTGAGAGTCTGGCTTCTTTGGCTCCCACGTCTCCGCCCGAGACGGGGGCGTCGACGCTGTGAACGCCTTTCGCCTTAGCCGCTTCGTAAACTTCGATCGCCAACGACGGTTCACTGGTCGTCATGTCGACCAGCACGTTGCCCTCTTTGGAACCGGCCAATGCTCCGTTCTCGCCGAGCAGCACTTCGCGCACGTCGCTGGGAAACCCAACGATGCTGAAGATCACGTCGCTCTGTTCGGCGACGGCGTGGGGACTGTCGGCCCAGACGGCTCCCTTCGCCAGAACGGCTGCGGCCTTCTCTTTCGATCGAGTGAAGACCGTGGCGGCGAATCCCTTGTCAATCAAGTGACCGCACATGCTCGACCCCATTACGCCGATGCCGACCCATCCGATTCTTGTTTCACCCGGTGCGACATTGATCACTGCCATCGAGATAATTCCTTACAAGTAGAAGATGTGCTTGGGTTGCTCGGCCCATCGTACGATGGCCTTCCGAGTCCGTCGAGAACGGGCCGCCCAATGTTTAACTCCCGATCCGTGCTCATCGTCGAATCAGTCGCCGCGCTATGCCGAATGGAACGCCCATTGTCGCGACTCGATCGCGAAGCCCCAGCCGGCGGGCAAAACCTACCCGCGTCCGATTCGGCCGCCGCGCCTGCGATCACCAGCGGTCAGTCGGCGGATTGATGATTTCGCTCAGCAGAATCGCCTGTCGCAGATCGGCCGGATTCCGCAACCGCTCGATAATCGACGCCCGCATGGAACGAGTATCTTGAGCGGGAGCTTCATCGTCATCAGCCGGGGATGGCGGCGCCGGTTCGATTCTATCTCCGCCATCCTGGGAGCGGCGAATGCTGCCCACGCTGTGGTCGAACACTTCATGCAAGTGGGCGTCCATCACGTCGTCGGCCTGAGCGACTTGTTCGCCGAGCCGATCGGTGTGGCTGTCGAAATCGGTGCGGGAAGCCAAATCACCACCCAAAACTTCTTCGGCTTCGTAGACGATCTCCGCGTCTTCGACAATCTCCACATTGGGTGGAGCCGCGGGAGCCAAGCCTTTGCGATTGGCTCGCCGCGAGGCCGCCTGTCGCAAAAAGTCGTCCAAGTTGCTCATCAGGTTGACTCGCCCGTCGTTGTTGAAGCAAGACCGTCGCCGCAGCAAGTCTACTTACGAGCTGCCGCCGGCGGCGATGGCGTTGCGCATTTCCGTATCCGCCTGGACGTTCCTTAGCTTGTAGTAGTCGAGGATGCCGAGTTTACCCGATTGAAATGCGTCGGCCATCGCCTTGGGCACTTCCGCTTCCGATTCGACGAGCACTGCGCGGCTGCGTTCGATGGCGGCCAGTTTTTCCTGTTCGGCGGCCACCGCCATCGCGCGGCGCCCTTCGGCGTTCGCCCGCGCGACCCGCGTGTCGGCCTCCGCCTTGTCCGCCTGCAAGCGAGCTCCGATGTTGGAGCCGACGTCGATGTCGGCGATGTCGATCGAGACGATTTCAAACGCGGTCTGCGAATCCAACCGGCGGTCGACGACGACCTTGGTGATCAAGTCGGGATTCTCCAGCACCACCTTGTGGTCGTCCGCTGAGCCGATGGCGCTAACGATCCCCTCACCGACGCGAGCGATGATCGTCTCCTCCGTGGCGCCGCCGATCAACTGCTGCAAGTTCGCCCGCACGGTCACGCGAGCTCGCACCTTCAGTTGGATGCCGTCCTTGGCGACCGCATCCAACGAGTGTTTGGCCGACCCCTTCGCCGGACAATCAATCACCTTCGGGTAGACACTCGTCTGAACGGCCTCGAGCACGTCGCGACCCGCCAGGTCGATCGCCGTCGCCTCCCGGAAACTCAGCTGGATCGTCTTCGCCTTGTGCGCCGCGATCAGCGCGCGAGTTACTTGGCGGACGTTGCCATTGGAAAGAAAGTGAGCCTCCAGTTCGTTCGTTGGAATATCTTCCAACCCCGCTTGGACTACCATGATCTTGCACTGCACGATCTCGCGAGACCGCACTTTGCGAAACGTCATTCCGATCAGATCGCCCAGCGAGACATCCGCGCCCGTCAAATACGACTGGATCCACAACGGAAAATAGAGCATGAAGACGACGAGAAACGCAAACGAGAAAAACAGCAGCACGCCGCCGCCGACGTAGTACCAGATGTTCGCGAGAACCAACACGGTAGGACCTCTCTTGCGTCTTGCGTCCGCTGTTAGACCGGCTGTCAGACCGGGAGTGTGTGTCTTCGTATCGGACCGGTTACACCGTGTCAAGCAGCCGCCCGATTTGAAGCGGTTTTCGCGTGCAAAATATAAGAAATCCGCGCCGCGGCGCGGTGGTCCCGAGCCATCACAATGAGCACCGCTCGCGCCGCCTACATCTCGAGCTGCCTGGTCTGCGACTCGAGCGGTTGCGCATCCCAACCTCGCCCGCGCAGGTCGTCGACGAACGCCTCGGGCCCGTGAGTGCAAAAGACGCGACGCGGAGCAACTCGCTCAACGCACTCGATCAGCTCGTCGTAATCCGCGTGATCGGAGAGCGGCAGCGCGACATCGACGCCCAACTTGTACTTCGCGCCGTGATCGAGCGCCCAACCGGTGAGCGCGATCGTTCGCTTCCGCGGCGGGAGCTCCAAGTAAGCCCCGCGTTGCTTGCGGGGCGGCGCTATGACGACGTGGCGCCCCAGCCGCTGTGGGTCGAACAATTCGGGCGAACCCAAGTCGCAGCCGACGCTCTGGTACACCTGAGAAATCGCGTAGACCATCCGCTGCTGCATGACGCTGATTCCGCGGCTCGTCAACAGTCGAGTCACCTCTTGCGCCTTCCCGGTCGCGTAGGCGTAGACCACCGGCGTCTCGTCGCGCGACCAGGCCGCCTCCACCTCTTCGACCAGCTGATCGACGACTTCTTCGCGGTTGGGCAACCGATAGCGGGGCGTTCCAAAGGTCGACTCCATGATCAGCACGTCGGCCGCTGGAGGCTCGGCCACCGCGGCCGTCGACGACGACCTCAACTTGAAGTCGCCCGTGTAGAGCAAGCGTCCGTTGGCCGATTCGACCAACAGCATAGCGGCGCCCAGAATGTGGCCGGCCGGCGCTGTGGAAAGTTGCAGGTCTCCCCAACAGAGCGGTTCGCCAAACGGCAGCTCCGTCACCGGACGACGGCCGAGTCGGTGTTGATAGAGAGCGGAGGTGGCTGGAGTGCAGAAGGCGCGCGCGTGCCGAGCCATATGATCGGCGTGGGCGTGCGAGACAAAACCTCGCCCTTGACGGCGGCGGACATCGACGGCGAGACCAATCGGCGTGATGTGGATTCCGTCGTCGTAGTGAAACATGCCAGCTTGTGGCGGCTACGCTTCGGTCGCAGCCGGAGCGGCGTCAGTGGCGGACTCAGTGGCGTCCGTGGCGGCCTCAGTGGCCGCGCCCTCAGCAGGCTCAGCCTCTTCGGTTTCCGGCTTGGGCTTGACGAATCCGGCCGATTGGAGGCACCTTTCGAGCATGTTGCTGGTCTGCTCGACAATGCGGTCGCGTGTCAGTCCGGAGAACTGGCCAGGCGATGGGTAGATCGTGATCGAACCCTCAAACTCAGCTTCGACCAGCCAAGCGGCGATCGCCTCGTTGTTGGCCACATCGTCCTCGCTCGGCAAGCATCGCTGGGTGTCGTCGATGGCTCCCAGATCCACTTCGGGAGAGATGTCGGCGAATCGGACTGACACAACCTGGTCACCCGACAACTCGCGTAATTGCTCGACCGATCCGCCGCCGACTCGCCAATTCCAGGTGTCGAGGAACAGACCGACATTGGAATTGCCGACGGCCTTGATAAAGGCCAGCAGGTCTTCGGCCTGGTGGACGAATTGGAAGGCCGCTTCGCGGCGATGAGCCGGGGCGGCTTGGATGCCGAGCCCGAGCCGGATTTCGTACTCGCCCAACACGTCGCCGATCTGCCCGACGCGGCTGCGGTGCAGCTCAAAATTCTCGTGGTACGGCAACTCGTCGCTGGCCGGCGGCAACGCGTAATAGCAGCGGCTCGCCGAACCGGCCTGAGCCGTTTCGCAGATCGACTTCAACTCGGTTAGCTGGGCGGCGAACGCCCCGTCGTCCCCGGTGACCGAAATCGGCAAAGCGAAGTCGCCGATCCTGACCTTGGCGCTGGTGATGAACCGCAACGCCATGTCGAGACTCTGCGATTGAGCCCGCTTGTGCAAATCGATGACGTCGAAATCCATGCTCCGAAAACCGAACGTCAATGCCAACTCGATTAACTCACTCTGACGGCCGGACACACCCAGCGCGGTGTGGTTGATGTTCTTGTACATGGAGCTCTCCGTTCCGTTTGCTGAAACCGTAGGCGGGCGATCGGGGACGCCCGGCGGGCGGGGCTAGGCGAGTGGCCAAATGCGCGACCGCCATAGGGTGCGCGCACGTCAGCCGGGCCCAGTCGCGTGTGGGCAGTGATAAGCCGCGTATTATGGCAAAAAGAGCCACTCCTTCAAAGGGGAGCCGAGTGGGGCGAGGCTCCCAGGTTGCCTATGTTCGCTACGACGAGACTCGGTCCAGGCGAATGCACAAATCCCCCGGCCCAGCTCGCCACTGGCTCTGGAATCCCCGGATCGCCGCGTCTCGCCGCAGGCCGGCCCGCGTTGGCGCATCTTGTGGCGTTGAGGATGCGGGGCTTCCCTGGTTGGATTCCAGCGACCGGCAACTTTGTAGCTACGTTCGCCAGAGTGATGTTTTCGATGCCCGCTACCACGGGTATGCCAGAATAGAATACCCGTTGCACCCCTGTTTGGCCGGGAGGGGCGGGTCGTTCGGCAGGTCAAGTATGCTCAGAGGACCTGCCTCGAGATCATGATCGATCAGAAGATCGTCAATATTGCGCGATGGATGACTCGCGCTGATCTGTGTCATCACCTGACGTGC
>JASMLW010000180.1 GCA_030748485.1 Pirellulaceae bacterium | reverse complement strand
AATTGCACGAGTGCTTTGGCGGATTCACCGCCCTGCTCTGCCCCGCGACCGTCACCACAGCGCCCGGTGTCGAAACTACCGGTGACCCAGCCTTCAACTCACCGTGGAGCTACGCCGGTGCGCCGACAGTTTCCGTCCCTTGCGGACTGGGCTCCGATGGACTCCCCTGCTCGCTGCAACTCATCGCGCCGCCACACCAAGAACAGCGCCTGGTCTTCGCCGCGCGTTGGTGTGAACGAGTACTTGAGTTCGCCGAGTCACCCGCGGGCTGGGACTAACCGCAGCGACGATCGCCTTCCCGATGACATAACTCAACCATGAACACAAAAACGTGAGCGCAAAGATGACAAATGTTGCACGTCCACGCCGCCGCCGAGCTACCTCTCGATTGCGTTTCGCCCGCACTCCTACTCCTGGAGCCTCAACATCACGGTTGGTTTTGTTCGCCGCACTAGCGGTCTGGGTCGCAAGCGACGTGAGCGCGGCTGAACCGGCGGATCCGCGGAGACCGCCGGCCATTCAAACGACCAACGTCCCCGTCGTACCGGCCGCGACTGTCGAAGCGCTGCGGAGGTATCAGAGCACTCGCAGCGCATCGTTTGGGGGGTGGGCGCCAAACGGCGACGGAATTCTCGTCCGCACCCGCTTCGGCAATTCATACCAACTGCATCGTGTCTACGATCCGGGCGGGCGGCGAGCGCAAGTCACATTCTACGACGAGCCGGTTCGGGGCGGATTCTTGCCCGGCGAGGACGGGGCGCTGTGGTTCTCGATGAGCGCCGGGGGCAACGAAAACGACCAGTTGTTCGTGCTCGATCGCGACGGACAACGCGTCCGCAGACTCACCGACGGCGAATCCCGCAATCGCCTGGGCGCCATTAGCTTCGACGGATCCCAAATCGCGTTTGGCAGCAATCTTCGAAATGGTCGAGATACCGACTTGTATGTCGCCGACCCGCGCAATCCCGACTCGGTTCGCTGCGTTTTCGAGACGGATGGCGAGTATTGGTACGCCGCTGACTTCACACTGAACAATCGCCGGTTGTTGATGGGGCGGTACGTGTCGATCAACGAATCGTACGCCGCCGTGCTCGACACGAAAACGGGGAAACGACAGGACATCGCGCTCGGTGAACAAGGCCAGCGCACCGCCATTGGAACCATGCTGTTCGCCCCCGATGACCGTTCTGTACTGCTCACAACCGACGCGGAAGGTGAGTTTCGACAACTCTATCGGATCGATATTGACAGCGGTGAAAAGCGGCCGCTGCCGCCCAACTCGCCCAACGATGTCGAGGAAGTCGCCGTCCACAGAGAGTCGGGACGCATCGCGTACACCGTCAATGTGAATGGCGCGAGCCGACTCTATTGGCTCGCCGGTGATCAACCGCAATCGGTCAAAACTCCACTCGGCGTCATTTCGGGAATTGAGTTCTCCCACGACGGGTCGAAACTCGGCTTCACGTTGTCGCGACCGGTCGCTCCCTCGGACGCCTACTCGGTGAACCTGCCCGGCGGTGAACTGACGCGATGGACGTACGCCGAAGTCGGCGGGTTGGACTCGAGTCAATTCGTTGCTCCTCGCGCGATCGAATTCAAAACGTTCGACGGCCGACAAATTCCAGCGTATTACTTCGCGCCCAAGCGCGCGTCAGCCGAGCGGCCGGCGGCGGTGGTCGTGCAGATTCACGGCGGGCCGGAGAGCCAGTATCGTCCCTATTTCTCCGGCTTGACTCAGTACCTGGTGAATGAGTTGGGCGTCGCCGTGATCGCCCCCAACGTCCGCGGATCGCGCGGGTACGGCAAGTCGTACCTGCTGCTGGACAACGGTCCCCGCCGCGAAGATAGCGTTCGCGACATCGGCGCGCTGCTCGACTGGGTCGGCGAACAACCGGAACTCAACGCCGAACGACTCGCCGTCATGGGAGGCTCCTACGGTGGGTACATGGTCCTCAGCTCGCTCGTGAATTACCCGGATCGGATTCGCGCCGGAATCGACGTCGTCGGAATCGCCAACTTCATCACCTTCCTCGAGAACACGGCCGACTATCGACGCGATTTGCGCCGCGCCGAGTATGGAGATGAACGCAAACCGGAGATGCGGAAGGTCTTTGAACGAATCAACCCAACTGCGAATGCGCAGAAGATTCGCTCGGCCCTGTTGGTCGCTCACGGCAGAAATGACCCCCGAGTGCCGTTCTCCGAGGCCGAGCAGATCGCCGCCAAGGTCCGCGGGCAAGGGCGCGATGTGTGGACCGTCTTCGCCGACAACGAAGGGCATGGGTTCGGCAAGAAAGACAATCGCGACTACTTCACGGCGGTCGAGATTCTGTTCTTGCAAACACAGCTGCTTTCGGATGACTAGCTCGACCCGCCCGAGCTAACGGCACGTCGTTCCATTTCCAAACTCCTGTCGCAGTGTATCTCGGCGAACCGCTGTCGCCCAGACCACCCAGATCGCCGTGCTAACCAACGTTGCTTCAGTGGGAGGCGAGCTGGGTGGTTTGAGAGAGAACTGGGGAACGTGCCGAGGATTACCTATCTTCTAGAACCGGCATTTCTGCTGGAAACGGACAACTCGCCTAAACCGAGCCGGACGGGGTGACCGATACCGAGGGAGCAACGAATGCGCGTGCAGCGCAGGGTCTGTTTCCCTTGATCGTAGGACTGTGTCATGTCTAGGACCATTTCGGTTGGTTTCTCAATTCTGCTTATCGGCGCAGCTGTCGCTGCCATTGTCCGCGCTCAGGACAACAATACTGAGCCAAAGGAGACATCCGTACTTGTGCGGTCCGGCGAGCGGTCTGGCGACGACGCCAACACCAGTTCACGCTACGCGAGGGAACCGGCGCCGATTGTCCAGCGCGACTCGGCTCAACCGCTCGCTCCCATCGTGGCGGCCGATAGCCCGGCCGTCCGCACGGCGCAGCGACCGTCCCCGGCGAATCGCGGTGCGGACGGCGGCGGGCTGGCCCCGATCGTCGATCCCCCCAGCGTGCAATCACAACGTCAACGCGAGGGCGTCAGCGCCGAAGTGGAGCCACCGGTTGAGTTGCAGTACACGGCGCCCGGGGCGCGGCGACGGCAGACGCCCCCCGACGCGCGGCAAGAATCGACAAATCGTTCCAGCGGAAACTCGCTGCGCGACGGGTCGATCCGCCAGCAACCGATTCGCGACACGCAACGATTCACTCCTGGCACAACAAACACGACAACACCCCTCGACCCAACGGCGGAAGAAGCGAGCGACCGAGGCGCGTCTCCGCTTCCGCAGGAACGGCAGGACAGCCAGCTGTTGATCACGGCCGTCCCGGCGCTGGCGGTCGAGGCGAGCGGACCGCGAGCCGTACAGGTTGGCAAGGAAGTCACCTATCGGGTCAGCGCTGTCAACCTCGGCGCGTCCTCGGCGATCGGCGTGGTGATTCGCATCGAGCTTCCCGATTCGATGGAGATCAACGGCCGTCAGCCAACCATTGGCGAAGCCGACATCTCCTCTACGGAGCCCGGCCAGCAGCGCATCGAGTGGCAAATTGACGAATTGGGCGGCCGCGCCCAGGAGCATCTTGACGTCCGTGTCTCGCCGAAGACAGCGCAGATGGTCGACCTGAAGATCGAGTGGATCATCCAACCGATTCAAGCTATCGCTCATATCGAAGTGCAGGAGCCGCAGCTGGACGTCTCGATTGTCGGTCCGCGCACGATCGTTTACGGACGGACCGAAGTTTACACGGTGATGGTCAGCAATCCGGGAACGGGAATTGCCGAGGGTGTGACGTTGCAGGTTGCTCCCGGGTCTGGAGCCGCTGAGACGCAGCCGATCGGATCGATTCCACCGGGCGGTCGTGAGATCATCAAGTTGGAGTTGACCGCCGGCGAACCCGGAGCGATGCCGATTCGGGCAGTCGCATCGACGCCGAGCGGTCTGCGGAAAGAGTTCATTCACGAAGTCACAGTCCGCCAGGCCCAGTTGTCGATTTCAATCGACGGACCGCCGGTCAAATACGCCGGATCAACTGCTTCTTATCTGATTCGCGTTCACAATGAAGGCGACGCGATAGCCGAAGACGTTGAAGCGGCGGTCGCCATGCCGTCCGGAGCCAAGTACATCTCGGGTATTGAAAACGCCAAAGTCGCCCCCAAAGGCGTGCAATGGCGAGTCGGCTCTCTGCAACCCGGTGAGGAGCGGACCTTCCGCATGCAATGTGAACTCGCCTTGGCCGGCGACAATCGCTTCCGGGCGATCGCCAACTCGCAGAGCGGCAACGACGCGAACGCGGCGTTCGCCACACGAGTGGAGGCGTTGGCGGATCTCAAACTACTGGTCAACGATCCGCAGGGTCCCAAGCCGGTCGGCGAAGACGTGATCTACGAGATCGTCGTCGTCAATCGAGGCACGAAGTCGGCGCAGAACGTCAAGGTGATCGGGCACTTCTCGGACGGCATCGAGCCGACGTCCGCCGAAGGAGCGGGATTCGAAATCATGCCGGGCCAAGTCGAATTCGCCGCGGTGAAACGGATCGGAGCGGGCGAACGAGTCGTGCTCAAGATCAAGGCGCGAGCGGAGAAGAGCGGCAACCATCGCTTCCGCGCCGAAGTGATCGCCGCCGACCCGGAGACGAAACTGCTGGCGGAAGAGGCCACGCGGTTCTTCGACGAAGCTCCGATCAGCACCGCTCGCCGCCCCTAGCCGCTTCGTGGCGAGATTCGATCGACTCAAGAGACGCGCTGAACCGCAGCGCGTCTCTTTTTTTGCTCCGCAAGCTTTGCTAGGGAGCCTTTTGGTATTGGAAGCCTTCCACACCCAGATCCAGCCGGAACACGGCCTCTTTGGCGGCGACGGTCACCAGCAGGCTCTTTCCCGAGAAGTGACAATTGGTCGCCTTGCTTCCGCCGGCGTCGTATTGCCGGACGAGCTTACCCGAGGGTGTGTCGACAACGTTGATAAAACCTCCGGTCCACATGGCCACGTAGAGGCGGCCGCTGTTATCGAAGATCATTCCATCCGGATAGAACTTGCCACCGCGAATCTGCCCTTGGCTCTCAGCCGGAAACTCGGTCAGAACGCGGCGATT
Source organism: Pirellulaceae bacterium (assembly GCA_030748485.1). Lineage (GTDB taxonomy): Bacteria > Planctomycetota > Planctomycetia > Pirellulales > Pirellulaceae > JASMLW01. Next base: position 9,407 of record JASMLW010000180.1, on the reverse strand, counting down.
GGCCACCGCGCCGTCGGGAGCCAAGTCGTAGATCAGGATACGGAACTTGTGACTTTCGGCGACGCACAGGTGTTTCTGATCGGGCGTCACGGCGAGCCCATTGGGGTAGGCCAATTCGTCGTCGATCCGGGTGACCTGCTTTGTGCGAATGCTGTAGCGGTAGACCGAGCCGATCGGATTGTCGTACGTCGACTCGCCAGGATCACTAAAGTAGATGTTGCCGGCGGCGTCCAACGCGACGTCGTTGACCGCGTCAAACCGCTTCCCTTTCCAGCGATCCGCGAGCACTTCGACTTGCTTGCCATCGCGTGAGATGCGAAGTAGGCGGCCACCGCCCGCGTCAGCGGCGACGATCCGCTGTTCGTTATCGATCTTCAAGCCGTTGGCCTGGGGACTTCGCCCATCGAGCGGCGCGGCGACTCGCAGGTCGCACCAGACTTGAGCGGTGCCGTCCGTGGCGATCCGGCCGATCCGGCCGTTGCCCCGATAGTTCACCACGAACAAGTCACCCGACTTCGGATTAACCGCCGGTCCCTCGGCAAACTCAAAGCCGGTCGCGTGCAACTGGGGAGCCACCGAATGGGAGGCGGGAAGTTCAGGCTTCGCGTCGTCATCCGCGTCGAGACGACCGGCAATCACCAGCGCGCCGGCGCAGCAAGCAATCGTCAGACAGATCGAAGAACGACGGACAATCATGGACGACAACGACGACGAAGTGAGCTGACGAGCGAGAGGAACGACCTACCAGTGTAATCCTCTTCGACGGGCCAGTCATTTCCCAGAATCCGAAGTTGGCTTCCGATCAGCAATATTCTGGTCGAGTTGCGCCGTTTTTACGAACGATAGGGGTTGGTCTGAAAGCGGATCGGTGACGCCGATGGCCAAGCGTCCGGCAAGCAGATCGTCGATCACCGGCCCGACAACCTGCGCCCGCCAACCGCGCGCCAAGGATGGTTCCTTATCCGAGATCTTGAGTCGATAGGCGATCAGGTCGCGAACATCTTGCACCGTCCCGACGATACTGGGCGCGATCTTCGCGCCTCGACACACACTCGCCAAACCGGCGTTCAAGAACTGACCGAGCAAGTTGAGGTGTGGTCGATTGCGCGAATTCGCCGGAGGACGAGGGCATTCGGAGGAGGGCAACTCGAGCGCTCGCTGCACTGCTTCCGCGATGATCGGCAGGCTTCGTTTCAGGTGGCGGTGGTCGAGACCGCGAACCGACTGAATATGTTTCACTTCGGCGGACTGGCGGCGAGCCAACTCGACGATCAGGTCATCGCGGAGCACGCGTTTGGGCGGACGGTCGCGCTCCCGCGCCTCGGCGTTGCGCCACCGCCAAACCTCGCGTACGATCGCCAGCGCCCGAGACGACAAACCGTTGATTCCGGAAACTCGCCGCCATTGCTCTTTGTCGTCGAACAGTTCCAAGTCGCGCTGCCAATCTTCTAGTTCGCACTCGTACCACGAACGCCGTTCCAGTTTATCGATGCGATGCAACAACAACTCGCGTAGTTTCTCCAGGTACAGCACGTCCTGCAGTGCGTATTCAATCTGCCGATCGGAGAGCGGCCGCCGCCGCCAGTTGGTGCGAGTTTCCCCTTTGGGAAGCGTCTTGTCGAGCAGCTTCGAAATCAGCGCGCCGTACGCCGCCGGGTACTCCAATCCAACCATGCCGGCGGCGATCTGCACGTCAAACCAACCGGACGGCCGCTTTCCTGTGTCGCGGCGGCAAAAGCGAAACTCCTCGCGTCCGGCGTGGACCAGCGTCGTGCGGCCGCCGTCGGTCAGCAACTGCCAGAAGGGACTCAGGTCGTCGACCGCCAAGGGATCGATGACGGCCAAGTGATCGCCGGCCGCCACTTGGACGAGGCACAATTGGGGAGCGTATGTGTCCTCGGATACAAACTCCGTGTCGAAGGCGACGATCTGTTTGTCGGCGATCGACTCACAGAATTTCTCCAGTTCGCCCGTGTTGGATATGTATTGGTGTTTCACGCCCGATCCATGGTAATTCAGCCATTCCCCAATTGGCCGGATGATAGTGGAAGGCCCGCGCCATTTCCAGTGGACGCCCCACTCATGAGCGCTCGGGCGATCTGCTACATTGGCCGCCGACGGACGTCATCGACCCGGCAAGAACCGGTTATTGCGTGAAAGTACTTCGATGGAATGTTGGCTGCGACCTAACGCGCGGGCGATCGTCATGGGCGCGATCTTCCCCGCCGCTGTGGCCTGCGGCGGAGCCCTCCTCGCCCTACTCGCCCGAGGTGAATTCCTGTGGTGGTGGCGAGCCGCCGGGTGCCTGACATCCCTCAGCGGACTCTACGTCACCATCTCCCTGATCGCCCTCGCGCGCCTGCCGCGGATCGGCTATCAAGACGCCCACCTGCTGGTCTACTTGACCGGACCTCAGCCCGAGCGCGTGCCGATCGAGCTAGTCGAGTGCTTCTTTCGCGGACAGGGGCCGGGATTCGTCCACTCGAGCGACGATGAGTACGACGACGAACTACCGCAAGCCAACAACGTCCTCGTGCGACTGGCCGAGCGCGACGAAAACTGGCGCGAGCGGGAGACGAAGCGCGCGCTGGGACATTGGTGCGACGGCTACATCACTATTCGCGGCGTCTGGTGCGAACCGATCGACGGCGATCTGCTACAAATCCTGAACGCCAAGTTGGCCGCCGCACATCGTGACGAAAGAGACCGTCGCGCCGGGCGCGGCGGCCGCAACGAAACGAGCCGAGAGGAAGCCGCCGCCGAATGAACAAGATCGAGTTGTTGGTAAGCGTGCGAAACGAAACGGAAGCCGAGCGAGCTCTGCAAGGAGGCGCCGGGCTGATCGACGTGAAGGAGCCCTTGCGAGGCCCGCTCGGCGCCGCAAATCCCTCCGTATGGCGGGACGTCGCCGCCCGCACAGCGGGCCGCGCGCCGCTCAGCGCTGCGCTCGGCGAACTTGTCGAGGCGCCCGGCTGCGGCGAACTGCCCGGCGAGTTCAGCTATGCAAAAATCGGCTTGGCGGGCGGCGCCCACAATCCGGCATGGCCCCGTCTGTGGACAAATCAATGGCGCGACGCGGCGGACGGGCTGAACCTCGTCCTGGCGGCCTACGCCGACTACGAAGCAGCGGCGGCGATCGCACCCGAACGGCTCATCGACAGGGCCGGAGATCTCGGCTGCCGCGTCTTCTTGTTGGACACGTTTTGCAAGGCGGCGGGTGGATTGTTCGACACAATGCCGCCGCAACGAGTGGCCGAGTTGGTTGAGCGAGCGCGTCAGGCGCGATTGCAAGTGGCGCTCGCCGGATCCCTCCGCGACGCCGGAATTCGCCGCGCAGCCGCGCTGCGTCCCGATTGGATCGCCGTCCGCGGGGCGGCCTGCAAAGGCGGTCGAACGACGAGCGTTTCCGCGACAAAAGTGCGCGACCTGCGCCGCGCAATTGACGCGGCAAGCGACTCTTTTCCGACGACTCAACATTGTCGTCAATTCGCTTGACATCCGCTTTCGCGACCTCAATACTTGAAGCGTTCGCCACTCAGGCGGACCTCAATTCATTCTGCCGTTGGGGTATTGATTGTTGCTCGTCGATTCCAGCGACCAACGGATGCGGAGAAACCTAAACGAGCGGCGGCTCGCTTTGGAAATTTCCCCGCACAATTCCCAACCACACCTGGCACGGACCGCCCACTTCTGTTCATCCATGGATTTTCTTTCACACCGTGTTAAAGGAGTTGGACGGTGCCGGATTCCATTCTGGAAGCCATCAAACAGGGTTTGTGGGATTATGAACCCGAAGTCGAGAGACCAACATCTTATGCCTCCACCGGCGCGTTGCCGGGATCGCATGAAAAAGTAACGATCCTCGCGTCGCGAGTTCAGGACGGCCTGCCGCTATGGCACCCTGAGGACCGACGCTCTTTTGACGAACGCGAAGAGTAAACGCGAAGAGTAAACGCGAAGAATAGCGGAGCACTCGCTCGGTCAAACTGGTGATCTGGCGATCAAGCGAACCGCCTCCACGTTCTGACGAACGTAGCTACAAAGCTGCCGCTCGGGTCGATTTCGGCCGCTCCCGTTGGTCGCTGGAATCCAACCGGGGAAGCCCCGCATCCTCAACGCCACAAGTGGCAGTGGATGATCTCGCAGGTGATCTTGCGATCAAACGAGCCGCCTCCGCGTTCTGGCGAACGTAGCTATAGCTACAAAGTTACCGGTCGCTGGAATCGATCGAGGGAAGCCCCGCATCCTCAACGCCGCAACTGCCGAGCCACCAGTCGCGCTCGAATGTCATCTGTGAAAGCCTGCAGGGTTGGCTTCTCCTCGCCGTCCGCACGCGCCAACCACTTCTCCAGCTCAACATTCATCGCCAGCGCGGCGGCGAGTGTTGAACCGCCTTTGGCGTTTGGCTTGACAAACAGGCTGAGCAGATTCCAGCGTTGGAATTCATCGATCCGCGCGTCGATGAAAGAGCTTCGCTCCGCCGCCGGCACGCCGCGGTAGTCGGTCGCCGAGTTGTACAGCCATCCCTCCATCAGCAGCAAAGCGTTTTCGCGGAACAACGTTTCCCCCGAGTGCGTGGGAGGCGCGGTCGGTTGGCTGCTCATCTCATTCAGCTCGCGGGCAACGCGCAACACTACCGCTCGACGACTACTCAGCGACAAGCCGTCCAGAGGTGACGTTTCCAGCCAGCGCACAAAGGCCTCGTTCATGGCCGTGCGGGCCGCCGGGCGGTCCGCTGCCGGCAGAGCGCCGATCCAGTCGTCGAGTTCCGCGAGCAGAGTGCTGGCGCCCGCGCCTGAGGCTGTACTGACGGCGGCGACAAAACGCAACTGCTCGTCGAGGAACGCCGTCGCGGAGTCACTGCCTCCGCCGCCGAACTCCCGCACGCGTTCCGCGAACCAGAGCGGCTTGAGCACAGCCACGTTGGCCTCAAGTTGGCGTCGATGTCGATCGCTAAGCTCACTCAAGCGGTCGGCCGGCAACACTTCCCGCGCCGATTCGGCCTGCAGGCCGTTGAGCAAGTCGACTTGCAGCCCGCGCGGTTGCTCGGAGAGATCGGCGAGCACGAGCCACCGCATCAATTGCTCGCGATTCGACTCGGCGGGCGGGGGCAAGCGGGGCGACAGACGCCACACGGCCAGAGCCGGAAACGCCACCAACACGATTCCTAAAAAGGCCGCCGGCCAACGCTTTACGAGCACCATGTCGAGCAAACAGTCTCTGCGAGGAAAGAAGAATCTGATAGACTTCGGACTTCAAACTCCTAGAGCGAATTTCAAACCGATGTCTTGCCGTACGATGGCCTTCCAAGGCCATCGTTTCCCGAGGATTTCCAAATTCGACGGCCTTGGAAGGCGCCTTGGAAGGCCATCGTACAAGGTTTTGAAACAGCCTCTAAGTATACCGCCCATTTCCGCGATTCGTTTCACGCGAAGAAAGATGTTCCCAATCAAAGTAAGATTCGTCCAAACAAATACCGTCGCCCACAGACGATGAGAGGAGCAGCATGCCACGCTTCAACACGGAGGTTCCGCACTCGCTAGGCCAGGAGCAAGCCACGGAACGCCTGAAAGACTTTCTCGAAAAAGTCACCCGCGTCTACAAGGACCAAGTTTCCGATTTGCGCGGTGATTGGGCGGACAATGTCTTGGACTTCGGCTTCACCTCGTACGGTTTCAAGATTTCCGGAGTGCTGACCGTCGAGGAGGACAAGGCGCGAATCGAAGGCAAACTGCCCATGGCCGCCGCCATGTTCCGCGGCAAAATCGAGTCGTCGATCCAAGGCGAACTGGAAAAAGCCCTCAAGTAGACCGTTCGGCGCCACGCCGTTTGATTCGCCAACGCCGTTTGATTCGGCCCCACCTGCGCGTGCGCCGATGTCCGCTAGTGCTAGTCAGCGGCCTCGATTCGCAGCGTCTTCCCGTCGATCTTGTGCCTCAGTTTGGCTTGCCCCAGCGCCGCCTTGAGCAACTCGTCGAGAGTTGCTTTCCGCACTTTGAGAGAGATTTTCGTGGCGAGTCGATCCGCTGCGCTGTCGGCGATCTCCAGCTCGAGCTCTAACTGCTGGGCGAGAGACTTGACGACACCCCCGACTGGTTTGTTGGTTAGCGTCAACGTGTAAACCGTTCGCTCGCCGTCCTTCGTCGGTCGGTTTCCCGTATCTTTCGCTCGCTGCGGCGACGAGCGGTTCGCCAACATCCGATCGATTCTCTGATGAGTCGCCAAGTCCGTCGCGATCGACAGCTGCCGGCCGTTTCTCTTGACTTCAACTTCGGGGAAGGCTTTCTTGATTCGTTGCTCGGCGCCGGCGGAATTGGAGTAGTCCAGCCGCACCTGCGCCTCCCTCGGCACTTGAATGAGTTCGAGTTCGTTGTTCGGACGAAAGCGAAACGTCAGATCAAACCCCGCCAGCACGAGCGTCAACCGATCGATCAGCGTCGCGCTTGGCAACTCGACCGCCGGCCAAAGGTCGTGCGGCACGCGTTCGGGATTCTCGATCGAAGCGCCGCCTTCTTTCGCCAATTGAGCGAGAATCCGCCGCGGTTCCGACAAGCGGTCCCATTGCAAACTGCTGCGGCGCAGCCAGGCGTTCTTGCTATTGGCGCTGACAACGCCGCGCTGCACGGCGACAAGCGCTTCGATGCGGCTGGCCGTTTCCCGCGGCCCGACATAGACGATGCTGCCCAACAAGGCCGTCCCCATGCCCGCCTCATCCGCCATCGCCTCGATGACCGTCTCCAGACTGTCCGTCATCGACAAATCAATCCGCCGGTCGGTTGGCACGCGACGATCGACAAAGATGGCGATGCGGCTCTGCCGCGCCAGTTTTGTCAACGCGCCGCGAACTGGACTGGATCCGAAACGGACCCCCGACTCGGCGCTCAGTTGCTGGCGAAACGAACTGCCCGTCTTCCAGACAACTCGCTCGCCGTCCGCGTCGTCGTCGCGCGTTCGGCCGTCGCGAGTTTGGCCCTCGGATTGAGTCGCGGCGATCAGGACCAGGCAACTTACCGCCAACATGTTGACTGTTAGATGCGCGGCGGCCCGCTGGGGAGCGCGATGGCGGCCAAGGTGCATGAAGAACCTGCGAATCGGGTGGGAGTATCCATTGAGTTGTCGGGCACGACGGCGCACCGTGCGCCGACCGAGGAGCTCGTCAACCCCCGCACGGTCCATTTTGTCATCTCGAACTCCATCTGCAAAATGCTAGCAAGCGGCAATCTGACCAGCGTCGCGACAAGTTGCGCAGATTGTACGGGGGCGGTGGTGAAAACGTCGGCTGGTAATCGTGTCCGATCATTGAGCCGGTCAGGGGGCCCGATTAAACTCGAACTGTTCCCGGCAGGTTCGCCTTTTCGGCCACTTGCTGGCGGGGTGCGTCGAATCTCACCTCTCTGGGACGGGAACGCAGCGAAGGGAACTCGCACTCACCTATTGATGACCCACCGTCGACACCGGAGTTCCCCGTGGACCAGGACCCTCGCCACCCCATTCTTCAGAAGTTCTATCAACAGTATCTCGACTCGGAAGATTCGGCTCGATTCATCAAGCAGGTGTCGGAGCAGTACACGGTTGGCACGCTTGAGCGGGTGGTAACGACGGGCGATCGGTCATCGCGCCGCGCGTCGTCATTGGCGATCGGATTCTTGGGCGACTATTCCTCGAACGCGTGCCTCGGGCGGGCGATGCACGACGAAGACCGCGGCGTTCGCGTCGTCGCCGAGAACGGCGTCCGCGAGCTTTGGCGTCGTGATGGATCGGAGTCTCAACGTCAGCAGTTGGCGGTCGTCATGCGCTGCAACATGTCGCAATGCTATGAGCAGGCGGCGGAGTTGGCGACGCATTTGATCGAAGAGGCTCCTTGGTTCGCCGAGTCGTGGAATCAGCGAGCGATCGCCTACTTTCAGATTGCCCGCTACGAAGACTCGGCGAACGACTGCCATCAAACGCTCGAGCTGAACCCGTACCATTTCGGCGCCGCCGTCGGAATGGCTCACTGCTACCTCGAGATGAGCGACGCGCATGCGGCGCTGGAATGCTTCCGCCGGGCGCTGAAGCTGAATCCCGACTTGGAAGGCGTCCGAGCGCAGATCGAGTATCTGCAGCGAACGCTCGAAGGGCGTTAACCGCAGCTCGCTTTTTCGACGCGCAGTCAACGCGCGTTCAGCGACTCGCCGGGGATTGCCGCAGACGGCTCCGATTCGATAGGCTAGGCTGCCACGCAGGGTGGAATCAGTCGTGGACGGATCGGTACTCATACTCGGTGGTGGAATCAACGGCGCGTCGATTGCGCGTGAGCTGGCGATGCGCGGCGTGCCGGCGGTCGTCGTCGACTGTGACGACTTGGCTTGCGGGGCGACGTCTCGATCGAGTCGATTGATACACGGCGGCGTGCGTTACCTTGAGTACGCCGAGTTCTCGCTGGTGCGCGAAGCGCTTCACGATCGCGCTCACCTGTTGCGATGCGCGCCGCATTTGGTCAAGCCGCTGCGTTTCTTCATTCCGTTGCGCAGCCGCTTTAGCGGCCTGCGACAGGCGATCTGCCGTTTCTTGGGTTGGCCAGTGGGCCCGCGGCGAACTCGAGGGATGACCGTCGTTCGCTTCGGCCTCTGGCTCTACGATCGGTTTTCGCGGGAACGCGATCTGCCCGGAGCGCGGGTCGTTCGCGGCGGCGACGATTCAGCTCCGCGAGTCGACGCGGCGTTTCGTTGGCAGGCGGTCTACGACGACGCCCAAGTGCTCTACCCCGAGCGGCTCGTTGTCGAACTGCTGCTCGACGCACAAGCGGCCGCCGGCCAAACGGGCGCGGAACTGCATGTCTTCACGCATACCTCCGCGCAGCTCTCCGACGGCGCAGTGAAACTGACAAGGGAAAAGCTTCAGCCGGGCGACGGCGGCGAAGGTGAAGAAACCGTCGCCGAGTTTCGGCCGAGCCTCATCGTCAACGCCACCGGCGCGTGGGTCGATCGCACACTTCGCGCGTTGGACCGTGATTCGCGGCGGCTGATCGGCGGAACCAAAGGCAGCCACCTGCTGACGTATCACGCGCCGCTGCGGGAAGCGCTGCGCGGCGGTGCGTTGTACGCCGAGGCTGCCGACGGCCGCCCCGTATTCGTGCTCCCCTTGGGCGATGGCGTGATGATCGGCACGACGGACGAACCATTTGAAGACCCGCCGGATCAGGCCGTCTGTACAGCGACGGAGCGCGACTACTTGATCGCCACCGTCAACTCCGTCATCCCCGGCGTCGGGTTGGAGAGTTCGCATGTGGTTTGGACGTACTGCGGAGTGCGACCGCTGCCTTTCGTCGACAGCGATAATCCGGCGTCGACAACTCGTCGGCACTCACTTCGCGAGCACGAGGGCTCAAAACCTCCCCTGCTGAGTGTGATCGGCGGCAAGATAAC
>JASMLW010000179.1 GCA_030748485.1 Pirellulaceae bacterium | reverse complement strand
TCTCGACGGCCTCGGAAGGCGCCTCGGAAGGCCATCGTACATAAGTAGGTCCTGCCTGCCGGGCAGGACTTCGCGACGAAGTCGCGACAATGGGCGTTCCATCTAACACATCGTGGCGTTTTTGATACCGCGCTGAGCACGCAGGGGCGTTTTTTTGGGGACAGACCCGCATTCGACGGCCTCGGAAGGCCGGCGTACAAGTCTGGTCTTCCAGCTCGCGGTTTCCCGCCAACGCGGTCTGGCGATTTGACAAAACTGCTCCATTCTCTGGGGCGCTTTCTTGATCCTCCTCCGATTGACCTCGATAATCGCGGCTGAGCGGGTTGTTTTTCATTATCGATCCAAGGTGAGGAGAACTGGAAATGCAATACGGATGGCTGCGCACAAGCGCGCTCGTGGCGGCGATGTTGTTTGCCGCGACAGGGCAGGCGGCGAACAAGTGGGGCCTCAAGCCCGGTGCGGTGAAGCTGCGCTCGGCGGGCGCTCTCACCTTCGCAGCCGACGGCATTCTGCTGATTGGCGACACCAAGGCGGCCACGATCTACGCGGTGGCGACCGGCGACACCAAGGGTGATTCGTCGTCCGCCCGAGCCGCGGTCGAGAGTCTCGGCGCCAAGGTGGCCGACGCACTCGAGCAGAAAGCGGCTGACATCAAGATCAACGATCTGGCCGTCAACCCTCTATCCGGCAACGCCTACCTTTCGATCGGCACGCAGGACGGTGGCGCGATTGTCAAAGTCGACGGCAAGGGCAAGGTCAGCGAACTGCCGCTTGAGAAGATCGAGCACTCGAAGGTAACGCTTCCCAACGCTCCGGAAGACAAAGTTGTGCGGCGCGGCCGCCGTTCGCGAAACGCTCGCGACGAGTCGATCACCGACCTCGCCTTCGCCGACGGCAAGGTGCTCGTCTCCGGCCTCACCAACGCGGAATCGCCTTCCAGCGTGCGCGAGGTGCCGTTCCCGTTCACCGACGCGACGGCCGGCACAGCGATTGAGATCTATCACGGCGCCCACGGACGGTTGGAGGACTACGCCGCAGTCCGCGCGTTCGTTCCCTTCACGATCAACGGCGAGCCTTCGTTGTTGGCGGGATTCACGTGCACGCCGCTGGTCAAGTTCCCCCTCAAAGATCTCGCCGCCGGGAAATCGGTCCGCGGCACGACGGTCGCCGAATTGGGCAACCGCAATCGCCCGCTGGACATGATTGTCTACAAGAAGGACGGAGCTAGTTACGTCTTGATGGCGAATAGCGCGCGGGGCGTGATGAAGATCAGCACCAAGGGCTTGGACACCAACAAGGGGATTACGGAAAGAGTCGGCGGCGGCGGCACAGCCGGCCAGACGTACGAGACGATCGCCGATCTCAAAGGTGTCGTTCAACTCGACAAACTCGGCGATGACCGAGCCGTCGTCATCGTGCAGAGCGAAGACGGACAGAACCTCAAAGTTGTTTCGCTTCCGTAACAACGTTCGCGACAACGCTGAGTCCTTCAGCGATGAAACAAGAACGCCAGCGATTCACTCGAGTCGCTGGCGTTTGCGTTTCTTGTGACGCGTGGACGGCCTACTCGTTCTCCACCGCGGATTCGAAACTCACCTCAACTTCCGTTTGCGATACGATCGGCCATCGGCCGCCTTCGAGCGCCGTGGCTTTCACCAGCAACTTCCAATCGCCCAGCATTTCGCCCGCATTGGCCATCGTGGTGACTTTCAGCAAGCCGTCGACTGCATCCCCGTCGAGCATCACCGGGTCAGCCACGACCAAACCGGCCAGCGCGGCGGGAACTTTCAATTCGACCTTCACCGGCTCAGTCAGTTTCACGGAGCGCGAGATCGCGATGGGAATCGAAAAACTTCGGCCCGGCTGCACTGTCAGCTCAGGTCCGGCGTATTTCACTTTCAGCAATGCGCCCTCGAGGATCATGGTGATGCGAGCGTCGGCGCCGATCATCACATGCCGTTCGCGCCCGGCTCCGTCAGCGACCTGCGCCGATCCGAGGACCGCCATCCGCGTCGTTCGATCGGTTTCCAGCCATTCCGGCATGAAGCTGGGGTAGAGCGCTCGGTTCTCTCCGGGCTTGACCGTCACGATCGGTCCCCGGATGCCCTGCCGGTGCCGACCTTGGACGGCCGCCATCAGCAACTGCACGGGGCCGCCGAAGCCCTCGTCTCGGTTGATGATGAATTCAGCCCGATACGTTGTGCCGCGGTGGACCGCGCGTTGGCGATTCTTGTCGATCAGTTCGAGTTTGAAGGGGGCCTTCAACGTCGGAGCCAAGAGGATTCGAGTGGTGACGTCGGTGGCCGGACGGCGGGGAGCCAAGTCGCCGCCGACCGGTGCAACAGCGTCAACTCGCACCTCCTGCTCGCCGATCTTCGCCGAACCGACGACGCCGATCATCGCCGCATCCGACGGCGCGGCCGCGTCGATCTGCAATTCGATCGCCCCCTTGTTCTTGCCCTTGGCAATCACGACATCGGCCGCCGTCACTCCCTTGGGCGGATTCGCCACGTGTAGAGTGATCTCTTCCGTGTAACCTCCCCGTCGCTTCACTTGTACATCGATCTTGCCTTTACCGCCGATCGGCGCCGCTACGACCTGGGGAGCTGTCAGCGTGAAACCCGGTCCAGACAGATCGTGCACGGCGAAGCGGATTGGCGTCGTCGAGTTGCGCGCCCGGTTCACGCTCTCAACTCGACACAAGACATTGCCGTCCGCCTTGGCCGTGTAGTCGACGCCCGCGTCACTCGTTCCCGGCGCGTCATCGTTAGCCGCCAGCTGCTTGCCGTCCGCATCGGTAATGTGCAGGGCCACATCCGCGTCACCTCCGAGGGCTCGCGACTGCGCCGAAAAATGCACTGGCTGGCCTTTCATCAACTTGACTGCGAACGTTCTGACGCCGCCAGATAAACTGGCCGTCACGGCCGAGCCAACTGCGCAGCCGATCGGCGACTCGGCGACCTGCCGGTCAGTGGTCTCGGTGAGATCATCGAGCGGGATGTCGATCCACGCCGGACCGGCATCGGTGTCGATGCGACGACGAAGCGAGGCCAGCGACTTCTCCGCGGGGAATTGAATCGTCTGCTCGATCGGCGGGTGGGCGTCTTTACCGCCGGCGGGGCGAGCAAACTCGAATTCCATTTGCTGCTCGGCTCCCCGTTTTCCAAATGCGGGCCAGACGGCGGCGACGCGAGGCCCGGGCGTGAACTGCAACCGATAGATGGTCGCTCGATTGCCGCGGAAATCGATGTCGTGTAGGCGAACGGTGTACTGACGCGCGGCTTCGGCGTGGAATGAGAAGGCCAAGTCGCGTCCGTTCGTAGCCGCCCGATCGACGATCTTGCGACCGTTTTCGTCGAGCACTTGTAGGTGAGCGTGAAAGTTCGAGCCGAGCCGTCGGGCGTACAGCTCCACCGTGATCGGCCCGCCATCCGCGCGGCTCACCTCGTACATGTCGACTTCGGCAATCCTGCTGAGACGGCCGGAGACGCCCAGCGGAATTCGCTCCAGCCGTTGCGGAGCGTTCGCGCGACCCCGTTGCTCGACCACCTCGGGCATGTCGCTGAGCAACACGACGGCGGTCGCCGCGGCTCCGTTGGCGTTCGCCGCCTGCCAGCGAGACAGGCCGGGTCGCGCATCTGAACTCACCGTGACGCGACCCGGAAACTCGCGGGGAATCGGGTTCGCCGTGCTGCGACCCTTGGGACCGAACCAATACGGCGGCGGCGGGACCAAATAATCGCCCAGCGCACCAGTGATGTTCAGTTCGACCGCCGAGTTGAGCGAAAAGAACTGAGTGTCGGGCGTGAAGTCGTAACCACCCAAAGCCACATTCGACTCGGCGCCAATGGAAACGGCGGGTGGGAAAACGTAGCCGAGCTTAACGACCTGAGCGAGGCCGTCGTTGGCGAGCGAATGTGAGAGAGTTGCGGCCAGCGCAAACAACAAGAGTCTCTTCTGCATGGTCAACTCGACTAGGTGGCGAATCTCGGGCTAGGCGATCAACTCGTTTACGACCTTGCCTCCGCTCACGATCGGAACGGGGCGTCCAACCGGTGTGTAGTAAATCTTGCTGGCGTCGATTCCCATCAAGTGGAACACCGTGCGGAGCAGATCCGCGATGCCGATCGGTTCGGTTGTCGGATAGCTGGCCGTCTTGTCGCTCGCACCGACGACCGTTCCGCGGGGAGCACCGCCGCCGGCCATGATCACCGTTTGGCACTGCGACCAGTGGTCGCGGCCCGCGTTGGCGTTGATGCGCGGCGTGCGTCCCATCTCGCCCATCATCACCACCAGCGTCTCGTCCAGCAGTCCGCGATCGTCGAGGTCGATGAGCAGTGCGCTGAGCGCCTGATCGGTGGGCGGGGCGAGCGCTTTCTCGTGGCTAGTGAAGTTGTCGACATGCGTATCCCAGCTGCCGTGGTCGATGCCGATGAAGCGACACCCCGATTCGACCAACCGGCGAGCCAGCAAGCAGCATTGTCCGATCGACGTGTGGCCGTATTGCTCGCGCAACTTGGCGGGCTCTTTCTGAATACGGAACGCTTCTTTGGCTTGCGGCGACGTGACCAACTCAAGCGCTTTTTCGTAGAACGTCTTCATCGTCTTAGCGCGACCGGTGAACGACTTGCCGGCTCCGATTCTCTCCGCTTCGCTAATCAACCTCTTGCGCAGTTCCAATCGCGCATCGTCGACACCCTTGGCGACGTTGAGATCGCGGACTTGGAAATCGGGTTGTACGGGGTCGGCGTCGATGGTGAACGGCGCGTAAGTCGCTCCATAAAACCCCGGTCCGCCGGGCCCGAGCGGATTCGGCATCTCGACGTACGGTGGCACCGGACCTCCCGGCCCCAATTCGCGAGCCATGATGGAGCCGATGGACGGGTAGAGTTCATTGAACGGTTCGCCGCGGGCCTGGCCGTCGGGGAAATTCGGCGCGTAACCGGTGAGCACCCAATGTCGCCCGGTCTGGTGGGCGTTGTCTCGATGGCTGTGCGAGCGCACGATCGTATACTTGTCGGCGATTTTCGAGCACCGCGGCATGATCTCGCCGATCAGCGTCCCGGGCACGTTCGTGGAAATCGGCTCAAATTCGCCGCGAATCTCGGCCGGCGCGTCGGGCTTCAAGTCCCACATGTCGATGTGGCTCGGCCCGCCCTCGAGCATGATGAAGATGCACGACTTGGCTCGTTGGCGGCGGCCGTCCTTGGCGAGCGCCTGGAGGCTGAGAAGTTGCGGCAAAGCCAGCCCGCCGAGCAAGGCGCCGCCGCCGATTCTAATCGCCTGGCGACGAGATACTCGGTCGCAATATCGATCGTTCGCACCGATGGTCACGTCAATCATGGCTACCTCGATCGGGCTCTTAATGGTTGTAGATAAACTCTTTTGAGTTGAGCAACGCCCAGAGGACATCTTCGGTGGCCGACCGCCGATCGGCTCCCGGTCGTCGATAGGCTTCCATCATCAACTGCAACTCAGCATCGTTCGGCGTCCGCGCCAGCGCGGCCAAATACAGTTCTTCGATCACTTGAGCCGGCGACATCTCGCTTCCCGCCAACCTCGCGGCGCGGCCCCGACGGTGTCGGATCTTTCGCACTGACTCGGGCGAGTTCATCAGGTGCAGCGCCTGTGCGATGCTCGGCTCAGTCGTGCGTTCGCAAGCGCAAACGCTGACTCGCTGCGGCTTGCCAAAGACGCGAAAAAAGTGTGATGGCATGCGGCTGTCCCAAACCTGCACGGCTCGATATCCCTCGGGCCAACCGTTGAATTGTTCCGCAATCTCAGTTGTCTGGCTGATGGCGTCGAGCAATACTTCGGCCGGCAGCGGCTTCCAGGCGGCCCGCGAGAAGTTTTGCTCATCGAGCGCATTCGATTCGTTCGGCGTCGGTTGCAGTTGGTAGACGCGCGAGTTGAGCAGGGTTCGCGAAAACGCTTTGAGATCAAACTTGACTTCGACCAGGTGAGCTGCGAGGGCGTCCAACAGCGGGCCGTTGGCCGCCGGATTTGTGTCGCGCAGGTCGTCGACCGGTTCGTAGAGCCCGCGGCCGAAGTAGTGAGCCCAAAGTCGATTGGCGCCCATCCTCGCGAAGAACGGATTGTCGGCGCGAGTTATCCATTCCGCCAGCAGGACGCGGCGGTCCACATCGGGGCTTGCCGCCTCGAGAGGCGCTTCGCCGGGTGGCGCAAACGGCGTCAACTCGCCCGTGCGGGGATGCTTTAGGTCGGAGCCTTTGCCCCATGTGATCTTGGATCCGTCTCCGTATCCCTGGCGTGTGACTCCGGTGAAAAAACCCGCCAGCGCGTAGTAGTCGCGTTGACTCCATCGCTCAAACGGATGGTGGTGACACTGAGCGCATTCGATGCGCACGCCGAGAAACAGTTGGCTCGTCGCTTTCGACAACGACTCGGCGTCCTTGTGGACGACGAAGTACGCCGCCGGGCTCTCGTCGACGGTGGCTCCCGTCGCCGTGATGATGCGGCGCACCATCTCGTCGTACGGCGTGTTCTCTCGAAACTGCGTTTGCAGCCAGCGAGTCATCGCGACGGCGGCCGGCGGCTTCATCTGCTCGCGATCAACCCGCAGCACGTCGGCCCACATCATGGCGAAATAGTCGCTGTACTCCTCGCGCGCCAATAGTGAGTCGATCAACTGCGAACGCTTCATCGGATCGTCGTCGCGAAGAAACGCGCGCACTTCGTCGACATCGGGCAGGCGGCCGATTGTATCCAGAAAGACGCGGCGGACGAATGTCGAATCATCGGCCAGTGGACTCGGACCGGCTCCGAGTTCGGCGAGTTTGTTCCAGACCAGATCATCGACGAAGTTGTTTGACTTGGGGCGCGGGAACGCGGGACGATCCTGCGGCAGAGTAATCCGCGACACGGCCACCCGCCCCATGTAGCGAACGAGAATCGCCGCCTCGCCCGGCGTCTCACTCACGCGCACCAAGCCATCGTCATCGGCGGTGGCGATCGTGTCGGCGTTGGAACTGAAATCAGCCTCCGTCGTCGCGCAACGTCGAACGCCGCCGCGATCGATCGCCACGACTCGCAGCTGTTGAGTTCCGTTGGGACTCACCACCACCGTGGGCGGATAAACCTCAAGGCCAACGATCTCGCGCTCGTTGCCGGCGTCGTCGAGGGGCGCTCCCTCGGCGACCCAACGTCGCAGACGTTTCAGCCACTGACTGTTGGGAGCAATCTTCCGCCCACCGCCGTGCGGCGATTCGCCAGTCGCCTTGCGAAGCAACAAACTTTGCGCGGGGGCTGCCAGCGAGACGCGCCGTCCGCGGCCTTCCATCACCAGCGCTCCATAGTCGGCCGCCGGGTCGAAACCAAAAATGCTCAGCCTGAACCCGTTCTTGCCTTCCGCCTTGCCGTGACATCCTCCCGAGTTGCACCCCGACTTGGAAAGGATGGGAACCACGTCGTGACGAAACGAAACGGGCGCTGGGTCGGAGAATCCCTTGACCACGGCCCGCACCTTGCCGGAATGACCGTCGACACTCACCTGCAACTCGACCTCGCCGTCGCCGTGGGGGACCACGCGTCCCCGCTTGCTGACCGTGGCGACTTGCGGATTCGAGGACCTGTATTCGGCAGTCCGAGTCTTATCGTCCCAGCGCACCCCGCCGCCCACCAATACGAGTAACTGTTCGGTCGACTCCGGTCTATCGATCGTGACTGTGGTCGGCACGATCCGCAGTTGAACGTCGGCGGCCAGAGCAGAACCGTATCCAGCGAGGAGCGCGACCAGGAAAGAGCAGACGTTGCAATGCGACATGGTGCGGGTGTGTGGCGGGAGCAACTGATTGAGGCTGGAAATATAAGTGTATCTTGATGCGAAACTCGCCACAACGCGATTCGCGCTGTCGTCCCGTCAGATCGGGGGAAGCGGTCGCGCACTGGGAATCGCCACGGCCGAATCCCTTGCCCAACCCGCTCGAAGTGTATGATGGGCGGCCTCATCGAACATTCACCGCAGAGGTCCACGTCGTGATTCAGATCCGCGCCGCCGCCGTAATTCTGATCTTCGCCGCCATCGTCGTCGGTGTCGCCGTCGGCGGCCCCGCCAGGGCGGCCGAGCGGCCGAACATCGTCTACATCTTGATCGACGACCTGGGGTGGAGCGACTTGGCGTGTCAAGGAAACCGTTTGGTCGAGACGCCGCGGATCGATCAATTCGCCCAACAAGGCATGCGATTCACCGACGCCTACGCGGCCGCTCCAGTTTGCTCACCGACGCGAGCGGCGACGCTGACGGGGATGTCGCCAGCCAAATTACAGATCACCAACCACACACCTGACCGGCCGGCGTTTACTCCGCCAAACGCCAAGTTGGCGTCGGCCAAAATGCTGAACCACCTGCCGCTGAAGCATACGACGATCGCCGAGCGCCTGCAGCGGGCCGGCTACGCGACCGCGTTCATGGGGAAATGGCACTTGTCGGGACCGGGCAAGGGGAGCGGCGAATTTGAACCGACCGCCCAGGGATTCGACTTGAATATCGGCGGCTGTGGTTACGGCGGGCCGCCAACGTTTTTCGACCCGTATCGAATTCCCAATCTGGCCGATCGGAAGCAGGGTGAGTACTTGCCGGATCGATTGGCCGACGAGGCGATCGCCTTCATGAAACGAAACCGCCAGCGGCCATTCATGCTGTTTCTCTGGAACTATACCGTGCACTGGCCAATGGAAGCGCCCCAACCGTTGATCGAAAAATACAAGGACCGCACGGGCCGAGGACTTAACGACACACGGTACGGAGCCATGATCGAAGCGATGGACGGCGCGGTGGGTCGAGTTCTCGACGCCTTGGACGAACTCAATTTGGCCGACGACACACTGGTCGTGTTCACATCGGACAATGGCGGCTTTGGCGGCGTCTCGGACAACCGTCCGCTCCGCGCCGCCAAGGGCCACCTGTACGAAGGCGGCATCCGCGTCCCGCTGATTGTGCGCTGGCCCGGAGTCACCAAGGCGGCGAGTGTTTGTCGGACACCGGTCGTGAGCATGGACTTCCATCCGACTCTCGCCGTCGCCGCGGGTGTCGATATCAGCAGTGAAGAACAGAGTGAGTTGGAGGGCGTCGACATCGGCCCCTTGTTGCGAGGCGAACGGAAAGTCGACCGCGATGCGATCTTCTTCCACTATCCCAACTACGCCTGGCACCGCTCCAATCGACTCGGCGGCGCCGTCCGCGCGGGAAAGTACAAGTTAATTGAACGATTCGATGACGGTTCTCTCGAACTCTACGACCTATCCGCCGATCTCAGCGAACGAAAGAACCTGAGCGATGAAATGCCTCAGCTGGCCGCCAAGCTGAGAGACCGATTGGTGAAGTGGCGCAGCGACGTCGGCGCCGCGATGCCGGAGAGGCGGGGAAATGACTAAGGTCGGGGGAATGACTAAGGTCGGGGGAATGACTAAGGTCTAGTGACTAATGACTAAGGAATGCCTAGTGACTAATGACTAGAGGCTGTTTCAAAACCCTGTACGATGGCCTTCCAAGGCCGTCGAATTTGGAAATCCTCGGGAAACGATGGCCTTCCCAGGCGCCTGGGAAGGCCCTCGTACGGCAAGACATCGGTTTTGAAATGCGCTCTAATGACTAAGGAAGGTCTAATGACGAATGACTAGTTGGACAGCGCCACTTTAGAAGCTGGAGAAGCTAGCAGCGCCCTAAGTCGTTTAGTGAACGTGCGCGCAAATTACCGATTTCCCAAAGTGGCGTTGTCCAATTAGGTAATCGTGGGTAATCGTAGGTCGTAGGACGGGTCTCCGGGCCCGTCGAATGGAACGAGCAATCGACGGGCAAGCCAGCAATCGACCCCCCCGAGCCGAGCGAGATTCCAGACCCGGCGATTGAGTTTCCTTTGGAGATAGTTCAGGAAGCTCCCGGGGTGGCTGTCGAATCGGGTTGGAGCCCCCGACGGAAGCGAAGACGAGGCGGCGCGGCTCGTGAGGTGGGACGCGATGGTGGAACGCGGTGGCGCGGGGCGACGCGAGAATGGAGCGCGGTGGCGCGGGGCGACGCGAGGGTGGAACGCGGTGGCGCGGGGCGACGCGAGAATGGAGCGTTGGTTGCAGCTGGAACGCCTGGTTCACCCGTGCTCAAGCACGGGCCTATGCCGCCTGCGGCGGATTGGGGCGTGAACGCCCCTCTGCTCCCAGCCTTCCTTAGTCATTAGTCCTTCGTCATTCCTTAGTCATTAGTCATTAGTCCTTAGTCATTCCAAACTTGGCCTATGCCGCCTGCGGCGGATGGGGGCGTAAACGCCCCTGGTCGTGCGCGGCGGCCAAGGCGCCAAGATCATCGACAAGCGTGTCGAGGACCCATTGAATAGTTGGACAGCGCCA
>JASMLW010000178.1 GCA_030748485.1 Pirellulaceae bacterium | reverse complement strand
GCCGATCCACCACCTGACCAAGGACGATCCGCCGGTCATCCTGACGTACGCCAGCCCGTTCGACGCGAAAGTCACCGGCCAGTCGATCGGCATTCACCATCCCAAGTTCGGCGTGGACCTCAAGGAGCGCATGGACAAGCTGGGAATCCGCTGCGAAGTCTACGCCGCCCGCAAAAGCGCCGACGGCAAACGCCCACCCGCCAGCGTCGCGTTCATGAAAGGCGAGTTCGGCCTCACCAGGCCCACGAATCAGGATTAGCTCGTGCGGAACGGCCGCTGGTCGGTTTGAACAAGACACTCGATCTGGCGCACAATGTGTACCCGCGCGAGCGTCCATAGCTGCAGCGACCGAGGCGGCGAGCAGCCCTTTTTCCATCGGACGGCACGACGCGGATTTTCCGATACTACTCGCCGGTCGTTTTTACGCGTCGGCAGCGAAAGACGGCGAACTCGCTGGCTTCGCCTTCCGCTTCGACCGCGAAAGCACCATCGTCCGCGAACGCGAGCGTCGGCTGGTTGGTTTGGCCGTTGTGATCCGTCAACTGAACTGTAATTCGATCGCCCGCGTCTGTAAGCACCTTCCAATTTCCATACGTGTCTTTTGTCAGCGGTCCCAGCCTGACGGACGAAGTGAAAGAACCGTCGGCCTTCAACTCGAAGTCCATCGTCCCTTGCTTTATCGCCTCGATAAACTTTTTGGCGATGGCCTGTTTGATTGGATTGTTGCCCGCTTCGTCCAGCTTCTGTTGAACTTTCGTATCGTCGACTTCGATCGTGCCTTGCCAGCGACCGATGAGCCTGTCCTTGGCCGAAGGCCCGCAGCCGGAACACAAAACGGCAACAAGAATTACCAGACCCAACAGACTCGACCGATCAAGTGTCATGAGATACTCCATACTCTGTGTATTTACTTTTAACACCGATCAAATCAGCCGCCCCGCGCCAGCGTTCGGTTCTTTCGGCGTTGGTGTAACCGTGGCTAGCGCCCAACGGTTGATGAAGCTGCCAGGAGCGATCTGGATCGCCAACGATTCATACCAACATCCGAGTCGAGTGGTTTCGGACAATGCGAAGTTGGAGAGAACTTCAGAGAACTTCATCGTGGGGGGACGTCCTCAAATTGACCTTGGCGTGGCGTTTCTCGTTAGACTTTTGACACTTGCTGCGTGATGCAGTAGCGCTAGTCGAAGAACTTAATCCACCGATATCCAGGCAACGAAGGACTTACAGCGTCCTCACGTCCGCAATCCAGGACGGTTTGGAGAATGCAATCTCAACTGCCGCCGGGAATTGACGGTGAAAACGGTGAGTACGACAATGGGGCCGAACTGGTGTCTGTTCCTTGCCGACGGGGGACGTCAAACGGTTTTTCCGCCCGTCGGGTCTTGGCTCTTTCGCCGCACAAACTTGGCATGGCGATCGACACTCGCGCGCTCTAGAGAGAAGGGTCCCCGATGTTTCATTTTCATTCCACTTCACCACTCAACTGTCGCCGAGTGCAACTGGGTCGGTTGCGGCGCCTGGCTGCGCTGACCATCTCGTTCGCGGCCGCCATGGCTGCACATCTGGTCTGCTTGCAACCAGTGAACGCCGAGTCGGGGAAGCGTCCCAACATCATCTTTATCATGGCGGACGACTTGGGATACGGAGATCTCGGCTGTTACGGGCAGCAGCTGATCAAGACGCCGCGTCTGGATCGAATGGCTCGCGAGGGCGTGCGGTTTCGCCAGTTCTACGCCGGGTGCACGGTCTGCGCTCCATCGAGAAGCGTGCTGATGACCGGCCAGCACATGGGGCGCACGTTTGTGCGCGGCAACGCGGGAGCCGATCTATCCATTCAGTCGCTCCGCAAGCCAGACGTGACGGTGGCCGAAGTGTTGAAGAGCGCCGGTTACGCGACGGCTCTCTGCGGCAAGTGGGGTCTGGGCGACGATCAACCCAACAACCAGGGGCTGCCCAACGACCAGGGGTTCGATTTCTTCTACGGCTACCTCAATCAGGTGCACGCGCACAACTACTACCCCGAGTTCCTGTGGCGCAACACGAAGCGAGTGAAGCTGCGCAACGAAGTCACTCAATCTCCGCGAGCTTACGCCGGTTTTCGCGGCGGCTACGCCACTAAACGAGTCGACTACAGTCACGATCTGGTCGTCGACCAGGCGCTACAGTTCGTCAAAGCGAACCGCGACGGCCCGTTCTTTCTCTACATCCCGCTCACGATTCCGCACGCCAACAACGAAGGTACGCGGGGGACGGGAGATGGCCAGGAGGTGCCCGATCACGGCATCTACAAAGACAAGCCCTGGCCCAAGCAAGACAAGGGCCAAGCCGCGATGATCACGCGGATGGATCGCGACATCGGTCGGCTGCTCGATCTGCTCGGCGAACTGCGGATTGACGACAAGACGGTGGTGATGTTCACCAGCGACAACGGTCCGCACGACGAGGGCGGCCACAACACCGAGCGATTTGTTCCCAGCGGACCGTTGCGCGGCATGAAGCGAGACTTGTACGAGGGTGGCATTCGCGTACCTCTGATCGCCCGCTGGCCGCAACACATCCCCGCCGGCCAAACGTCCGACCACCTCGGCTATTTCGGTGACTTGATGGCGACGGCCTGCGAATTGTCGGGTGGGCGAGAACCGGAGAACTGCAACTCGATCAGCTTCCTCCCCGCCATGCTCGGCGAACCGAATCAACCCGCTCACAAGTACCTGTATTGGGAGTTCTACGAGCGGGGCGGCAAGCAGGCGATCCGCTACGGAAAGTGGAAGGCCGTTCGCATGCCCATGTTCACGGGTGAGATCGAGCTGTTCGATTTGTCGCAGGACTTGGGTGAGTCGCAGGATATCGCCGGCGAGCACCCGGAGATCGTCGAACAAGTCGCGGCGATGATGAAGGATGCTCATCAACCGCATCCGAATTGGAAACCGCGCGGCAAAGCCAGCAAGAACCAACCTCGGCCCGGCGATGGCAAACCCAGATTCTAAGACAACTGTTGTTCGCGCCGCGCCACCGTCGCCGCAGATCTTCGTCTGGTCGGTGGCTGCTACGTTGGTGATGGAGACTGTCACCTGCATCATGCGATTCGGCCTCCGCATGGAGTCGACGCGCGATACGTCGGCGTTGGCCGCGATCACGTTCAACCTCAGGATTCACCACAGCTATTTGGGCGTTGTCGGAATGCTGATCGGCTGGTTCATTTGGCGTCGAGTGAACGAGAAGCTGGGGCGTTGGCTGGTCATCATTGGCATCGGAGCGTTCGCCAGTGATATGATCCACCACTTCCTGGTGCTGTGGCCGATCGTCGGCAGCCCCCAATTCGATTTCTTTTACGGACTGCGTTGACACTGCGCGACGGGAGACACTCGGAAGTGATGATTCAGCGGAGGCTATTTGTTCTGATCGGTCTGTCGGTTCTCCTGGCCGCCGCACCGTCCCGCGGCGACGAGCCGATCGCTATGGGCAAGGTGCGCGAGGCGCTGGCGTCGTTTGACAAGATGATGGTCGACTTCGTCGCGGAGAATGAGATCCCCGGAGCCGCGCTGGCCGTGGCGAAGGACGGCCGTCTGATGTACGCGCGGGGTTTTGGCTACGCCGACGTCGAAGCGCGAGCCGCCGTCAAACCAGATTCACTATTCCGCATCGCCAGCATCTCGAAACCGATCACAGCGGTCGGAGTGATGCAGATGGTCGAGCGCGGCAAGTTGCCGCTCGACAAGCCCGTGATGTCCAAGCTTCCGCACAAGCCGTTCTTGCCAGGCGGTTTGAAAACAGACGATCGACTGGCGCAGATCACATTGCGCCATCTGCTGCAGCACCGCGGCGGCTGGGACCGCAACGCGTCCATCGATCCGATGTTCAACGCGATTGAGATCGCTCACGCATTAAAGAAGAAGCCGCCCGCCGGATCGGACGATGTCATTCGATACATCCTCGGTTGGCGACTGGACTTCGATCCGGGCGCACAGTACGCCTACTCGAACTTTGGCTACTGCGTGTTGGGACGCCTGATGGAGGAAGTCAGCGGCCGTTCGTACGAGGAGTCGATCCAACGCGCTGTCCTCCGCCCGATTGGCGTGAAGCGGATGGCGGTCGGCCGAACGCTGGCCGAGCACCGGCGGGAGGGTGAGGTGCGGTACTACACGCGGGGCGACAAGACGGGGCTGTCCGTGTTCAGTGATCCGGTTGGCGAGAAAGTGCCGCGGCCGTACGGGGCCTGGCACCTGGAGGCGATGGATTCGCACGGCGCTTGGATCGCCTCGGCCATCGATCTCGTCAGATTCGGCTCGTGCGTGCAGCACGACAAGCCCGCCAAGCTGCTGAGCGCAAAGACAAAGGAGCAGATGTTTCAACCTCCCGCCGGCTGGAAGGCTCCGCCCGACGACGCCCAAGGGCGGTATTATGTCTGCGGGTGGTCCGCCCGCGATGTCGGCGATGGCCGGCGCAATTTCTGGCACACTGGTTCACTGCCGGGCACTTCGACGATACTCGTCTTGCGGCACGACGGTCTGTGTTGGGCCGTGTTGTTCAACACGCGCGAGTTGCCGGACGGCAAGATCCCGTCGGGAAAAGTCGATCCCCTGGTGCATCAGGCCGCCGACGCGGTCAAAGAGTGGCCCGACCCCCTGCCCTGGCCCTGACGCCCGCTGGCGAATCCCACTGCGTTCCGCCGTCTTTCTTTCGTGAGATATCGCGGCTCGCCGACTACTTTTGCAACTCGAGCATGGCGTCGCCGAACGCGGCGCCGACTTGCGCGAAGAACCAGGGGCTTCCCAGGTAGTGATACGGCCGATCGTTGCCGAACTGCCGCCACTTGGCGACGTCCTTTTGCCAACCGCCGGGACCCGTGTAGATCGCGTGCGCTTCCATGTCCCAGTATTGACCCGTGTTGATGCAGACGGCGTTGTCCTTGAATTCGTCGTCCACCGCTACGGCCGCTTGCGCCTTCATGATGATCTCGCGCGGCGAGTCGGGTTTGGGAGCCTCCTTGCCGTCGTGACCCATCTGGCCGATCACAACGGACACATTCGGCGCTTTGAATTCCTTGCGAACGTCGCGAATCAGATTCGCCATATTCTTTTCGTAGCTGAGCCAGCGGTCCTGGTACTGATCGTTCCAACCCTGAAACCACACGAAGCCCTTGATCTCATAGCCTTGATCGCGGTAACCGGGAAAACGCTCGCCGATCGAGGCCAGACACTCGTGAACTTCCTTGACCATGTTGCGGTAATCTTTGCCGAACTGGTCCTTGTATTCGGCGGCGGTCACGATCGGCCGCGGCCGGAACTGGCGGAGGCGCTTCTTCTTGGCCGCCGTCTTGTTCTCCTCGGTCACGCGGGCGTTAAACGCCTCGACTTTAACCTTCTCCTCCGTGTTCCACTTCTCGTTTTGAGCATTCTGTTCAATCGCTTGTTGCGCGTACTCTTCGTCGCTCAACATCGACGACGGCGGCAGGAAGCCGCGGGCGAGCGCCCGTCCGCCCCACGACGTCTTGATCAGCAGTACTTGTTCATCGTAGTGATTGCCGACGACGTGTCCGAAGTTGTACTCGGGGCCGAATCCCTCACGCGGCGCGCCGTAGCCGACCGTCAGATCGCCGTGTTTGCCGAGGTAGTTGATCCAGACATCGCGGCGGACGCTCCATAAATACGTGGGCGTTTTCCGGCGGTCCTCGGCGTCGGTCGTCTCCGCCACCTTCTTCGCGAATGCGTCGTAGTCGCCGTCCTTGAGGAAATGCGTGTAGCGCTCACGGTACTTCTTTTGAGTCACTTGCCAAGACAGCGGCTCGGGGAATCCGCGCCCTTCCATATTCGACTGACCGGCCAGGATGAAGACCTTCACTTTTCCATTGTCTTTCGACGGGGCGAACGCGGGATTCTCCGCCAAAGCGACCAGAGGCGTGGCGCTGAAGAGTATGAGCAGCAGGAGTTGTCGGGTCTTCATTGGGTTTCTCGATTGAAGTTGTCGATTGAAGTTGTCGATTAATCGGCGCCTATTGTCGCTGCGCCGACTGTTGATCGCGAAGGGCGCGTTCGGTCATCGTTTCTTCGCCGCCGCTAGTTTGTCGAGTTCAGGGAAAGTGAATCGCACGCTGAGAACGTAAGGGGCTTCGCCCTGCGCCCAATGACCGTAGGTCGTCGTGACGATGTGGCCTGACGGCAGCAACTCGACGCCGGGATACGCGCAGTCGGAGCCCTTTTTATTGTCTTTCAGGCGAATACGGTATTGTCCCTGGCGACCGGCGGCCAAGTCCTCGTAGCGACCCACCCAACCGACCCAGTCGCCTTCGGTGGTTGTATCGACATGTTTGGCGGGGCGATCTCGAAAGCTGAGAAACAGGCGGCCGTCGGGACCGTAGCGACCCGTGTGTCTGTCGCCGCTCAACGACGCCGGCAACTCACGAGGTTTGCTCCACGAGCGGCCCTCGTCGTCGCTGAAAATGATGTGTGAGTTCTTGCGGCGGCTGTTTTCCCGCAGCAAGCAGGCGAGTTGCTTGCCGTCGGGACTGCGGACGACGCCCGGTTCGCACAGGTGCACGTCGGTTCTGGCGAAGATCGCCTGGGGGTCGGTCCAGGTCAGGCCGCCGTCGCGGCTGACCGTTTGGTAGAGAGTGAAGACGACCGGGTTGGCTCGCTTGCCGTTCGCTTTGAAGAATCGACCATCGTCGTGAAACATGGCGAGGTAATGTCCTTTACCGGTCTTGAGCGGAGTGACCGCGCCCATGACAACGATGCCGCCCCAGTCCCCGACCTGTTTCAATTCACTCCACGTTGCGCCGTCATCTTCGGTGACCGCCAGGCGAGCCGGGTAGAGACCGGACCACATGATGATGCGTTTCTTTCCATCGGGCCCGATCGTGCGGTGAAGCGTCGGAACTTCCTTCGACGTAGCCCAACTGGCGGGCGTCGGCAGACGGTCCGACCAGGTGAGTCCGCCGTCGTCGCTCCGCTTGTAGACGATCGCCCCGCGGCCGTGCCCCTTGGGGTAGACGCACAGCATCGTCTTGCCGTCTTCCAGCAAGCAGGTGGTGGGGTGTCCCAAGTACTGTCCCGCTTCTCGATCGATCACGACCTGTCGCTGATCGTCGCCGTCGAGGTCGAGAACGGGAATCGAGATCTTGTCTTTATTATCCGCGGCGGCTGGAAGCGAGAAAGTCGACCAGATCAGGGCGATCGCGCAAGCGAGAGCGACGAAACAAACAACTCGGCGGTTCGCGGTCATCGGGCGTTCCTCATCAATGATTGCTTGAAATCCGGTACGTGGAATGTAATCGGCGTCCTGAGTCGCGACAATCGGCGCCGCGATAATCGCACGAGTCGACGGAGATCGCCCACGACGACCGACAAATGAGAGAGGAGCAGTCCGAACGCGCCGCGGCGTTCGTCAATCGATGGCCGCGCGAAACACAAGCGTCTTCATCATGAAGCCGATGCTGACTCCGATCATGACGAGGATCCAGAACAGCCAGATCGGCTTGTGCTCCAAGCCGTGGTCGAGGTTCATGCCAAAGATGGCGGCGAACGTGAGGATCGGAAAGAAGATCGATGTGATGAGGTTCTGCCGGTGACCGGCGAGCGCCTGCGCTTCGGCCTGCTTGGCCATCGAGAATTCGAGCCCGTACGTGGCGTCGTCTTTCAGCAATTCGGCTGTCCGTTCGACGCCGGCGGCGAAGTTGCGACAGCCGAGTAAGCCGCGGTCGTCGGAGAACATCTGGTAGGCGAGAGACAGCGACTCGGACATGTTTTTCGCCGCCCGGTGAATGGGAGTGATCTCGCGGCGAATCTGAAAGTACTCGTCGGCCGAATCCGCGCGGTGTTCGTCATCCTCCAACGCATTGACGCGATCGTTGTACTCGCCGATGTGGCGTTGAAGTGATTTGACGCCCGGCCCGAAGTCGTTCGACGCCCACTCGCCCTCCGCGCTGCGCCAGAACATCCGCAAATCCCGTTGAGCGCTCTCGGCGTCGGGCAACTTGTGCAGAATCAGCAGCAAATGTCCATCCGCCTCCAGAGCGCGCTGGGCTCCAGCGATGTCGGCGACGCGCTGACGAATTGAATCGGGAACGTTCCAATTGTGCGGAATGCGGATCTGTTGCACCATGATTGGTTCTTCTCTCTCTCTCGGATGTCGATTGCTTTCTATTGCCGCCGGTTCGGTCGAGGCGGATGAATATTGGAGACACGGTGATTCGTTCACGCTAATTGTCGGAACTCGGCAAGTGCGTAATCACCGCGCAATTGGGACTTGCCTCGCGAAGACGGCGGACGGCGGCAAGTGGCACTTTCGTGTTGTAGACGCCGACGTACGTTAGGGACGGCAAACCGAGAAGCGGCTCGATGTCCCGCACGGGCGCGCCGTGGAGTTCGAGCATCTTCAATTCGCGCAGTTGAGCGAGCGGCGTGACGTCTTTGACCGGCGCGCTCTGCAGTTCAAGTCCCTCGAGTCTTGCGAGTCCGGCGAGTGGCGACAGATCCTCAACTCGCGTTTCGTACAAAGAGAGAGTTTTCAGATTGGTGAGAGAGCTGAGCGGAGACAAGTCGGACACCGGGGCGGCGCCGAGCCTCAACGCCTCGAGCTGACGCATGCCGGCGAGCGGGGTGAGGTCGTCAACCTGTGTTCCCTCGAGCGAAAGCCATCTCATTCCCGGCAAGTTCGCCAGCGGCGAGATGTCCCTGACCGGCTCGTCGCTGAGACTCACCTGGACCACCGTATTGAAAAAGTCCACACCGAGCCGATCGTTCAGCCAGATCGGTCCATGTGGTTTCGTGTCGACCAAGCGCTGGCCGGCCTCGTCGTACTCGAAGTCGTAGGCGTAGGTTCCCCGCACCTGCTGAACAAACTGCACAGCCTTTCGCTGCCTTCGCGCCCGTTCGACGCGCCACCCCAACGCGACTCCGATGACCAGCATCAGCAACAGCAGCGTGCGGAGGCGAAAGCGAAATGGTTGGCGGCCGGCGGCGGTCATTCATAGACCTCGATACGGCACTCCGGCAGCGCAGTTCTGACTCGCTGCACGCTCTCGCGAAACTGCAACAGCGCTGGCCCGTCGGCGGGCGGTGTCAGATTCAGCCGTTGGAGTTGCTTGGCGTCTAGCATGCCCAACATCAATGATCGCAGACTGATGCGGAGAAAACGAAATCGCCGTTGGTTGCCGCCGGTCATCAGAGTTCTTTCGTATTTCTCGCCGCCGCCGACTGGATCCGCAATTCTACTTGTTTTCGCTTTCGCCGGTTCAATTTCTAGCTCGACGTCAATAAGATCGAGTCTATGCTCGCTCCCCAATCAACGACTTCGTGCGCCGCTTTGTCGTCCCCTTTGTGGTCCACATCGTTCACGACTCGCCCCCACACTCGGGTCGCGTTGGTCTGTGCGATGGGGTTGCTCGTCTGCAGCGTCGGTCCGGCGGCGCGGGAAGCGGCGGCGCACCCGATATCTTTGACCGACGCGTTCGTCTACGTCAGTCGCGAAAAAGTCAGCGCGCAGATCGAGGTCTTCGTCGAAGACTTGTACTTTTTTCAGGCGTTGGAAGTAGACGAGCGAGACTACATCGCGGCGGACGAGATCCGTCGCGGGGCCGAAGCTCATAAGAAGTTCCTGCTCGAACGGTTTCGCGTCCGCGACGTGCGCGGTGAGTTGCTCGCCGGCAAAGTCGCCGCCGTGAAGATGTTCGACATCTCGCCGCAAGGCGTACCGTTGGCCGAACTGATGATGCACAAGGTGAAGTTCGAGCTGCAATACTCGTTGGGCGAGGCGCCCGAGTTTCTCACGTTCAGCCAGCACATGGCGGACGATGTACTGGCGATTCCCGCCGAGATGCGGCTGGTAGTGAAGCAGGAAAACGCGGGCGCGCCGAAAGGATCGCGAATCCAAGCCGACCAACCTCAGATTGTGCGTTTCAGTTGGACCAACCCTTCGCTTTCCTCCGACGCGTCGGAGAAGGAGTGGCAAGACTGGCTGGGGCGCGAGAAGGACGAGACGCTCGGTATCACGAGCTACAGCTCAATCTACGCATTCCTCTATATAGAGGACTTCGAGATCCGCCTGGAGGTGCTGATCCCGCTACTCACGTTGGAGGAAGACGTTCCTTTACAGCGGGCTGACGACGCTTTTTTGACAATCGCCGAACAGGACGCGGCGCGAGAGACGATCGCCACACATTTCACGGCGGGCAATCCACTCGAGGTCGACGGGGTGCGCGTCACACCGGTGGTGCAGCGGATGGATTTTTACGGTCTCGATTTCAAAGACTTCGCCATGCAGGCCGAGCGTCGTCGAGTCAGCATGGCGAACGCGCGGCTCGGCGTCATCCTCTCCTATCCCGTCAAGTCCTCACCGCGATCCGTCAAGTTGACGTGGGATCGCTTCAACGAAAACGTGTGGATGGTGAGTACACTGTTGTACGCTTTCGACGCGGATCCCGAACGCCGCGT
This sequence comes from Pirellulaceae bacterium, assembly GCA_030748485.1. GTDB lineage: Bacteria > Planctomycetota > Planctomycetia > Pirellulales > Pirellulaceae > JASMLW01. Next base: position 31,462 of record JASMLW010000178.1, on the reverse strand, counting down.
CCTGTCCCGCGTGGGCGGTTCGTCGTCGCTGGAATGGACGTCGCCGGATCGCCGGCCTCCGGCCCCGCTCGACGCGGTCGATGTGGAACTGCCCCCCGCGCCGCGGCGAACGATTCCTCTCGCGTCACTGGCCCTGCTGCTGACCTCGTTGGTGTTCGCGGGAGTTGCCGCGCGAACGAAACGTCGAGTGGCCTGGATCAGCGCGCTCGTCTGTCTGGCGGCGACCGGCGTCTGTTGGCCGTTTGCGCGGTTGACCGCGCCCGCATTTTGGAGGAGCCCGCCGGCGGTGACGGCGGAGCGGTCTCGTGAGATCTCCAGTATCCTGCTGAGCAACGTCTATCGCTCATTCGATTATCGCGATGAGAGCGACACGTACGACGCATTGTCGCGGAGCGCGGCGGGCCCGCTGTTGGAGGAGCTTTACCTGAAGATTCGCGGCGGCTTGCGGATGGCCGAGCAAGGAGGAGCCGTTTCGCGAGTCCGCCAAGTCGAAGTTGTCGACGGAGTCGTCGCCGTCGAGCGCGACGCGACGTTCGCCGACCGCCGCGGATTCGTTTACAACTGCACATGGAACGTCCGCGGCACAGTCGAGCATTGGGGACATATTCACTCCCGCACGAACCAGCATCGCGGATTGGTTCACATTGAACCTCGTGACAACGCTTGGCGAATCACCAAACTCGAGTTGCTGGACGAGAAACGCTTGAAGCTCGAAACGAAGGTTCGCGGTTTGTGATGGTCGATTCGTCCGCCGCTAAAACAGGTCGTCTCGACACGCCGCGGTCCTCGTACGACGTCGCGGTCGATGTCCGCGACGCGCACTTGGAGCGGGGGACGTTTTCATTGCGGATTGGCGAGCTGCGGATTCGCCGCGGTGAGTGCGTTGCGCTGATCGGGCCGAGCGGATCGGGCAAGACAACCCTGCTGGAGATGATCGCCGGCGTGTTGCCGTCGACGAGCGGTGAGTTGATCGTGGCGGGCCAACCGCTCTCCGCGTTGAGCGAATCGCAGCGACGGCGGTTTCGCGCGGGCCGCATCGGAATGGTCTTTCAAGAATTCGAGTTGCTCGAGTACCTGCACGTTCGCGACAACGTGTTGCTTCCCTTCCGCCTGCAGCCCGGTTCGCCAATCGCGGCGGCCAACTGGCGGCGAGCCGATGACTTACTCGAGGCGGCCGGGCTGGGCGACAAGTTGCTGCGGCCGGTGCGGCGGTTGTCGCAGGGGGAGCGCCAACGCGTGGCGATTTGCCGGGCTATGGTGCGCGTTCCGGAAATCGTACTCGCCGATGAACCGACCGGCAGTCTCGACCCGGATAACAAGCAAGCGATGTTGCAATGGATATTGGAGACCGTCCGCCGGGAAGACGCTACCCTCGTGTTGGCTACGCATGATCACGCGTTGCTGCCGCAGTTCGATCGCGTCTTGGAAATGGCGAGTCTCGCCGGGAGTGCGGAGCCATGAACAGCGCGATTTGGCTCGCCTCCCACTATCTTTGGTTCTACAAGCGGCGCACCGTGACGTTAATCGTCTGCGTTGCCGTCACGGTCGCACTGCCGTTTTCCGTGCGCCTGGTCGTGGAACGGTTCGAGCGGCAAGTTCGCGCCCGCGCGACCTCCACACCGTTGGTCGCCGGCCCCACGGGCAGCCGCTTTGACCTGGCCGTTCACGCGCTCTACTTCGACGCTCGACCGACGACGACGCCGAACGGCGTTTTCCGTCGCATTCGCAGCGAAGGACTGGCGGATCCTTTCGCTGTTTTCGTCGCGGGACGAGTCCGGGATGCTCCCGTCGTCGGCGTCACTGTCGACTATTTGCACTTTCGCTCGCTGCGAGTCGCTCAGGGAGAATCGATCGTGCGGTTGGGCGATTGCGTGGTCGGCGCCAACGTGGCGCGACGCATTCGAGTTGAGCCGGGCGAGCGGATACTGACCGATCCGAAGAATCCGTTCGCGCTGTCCGCCACCCCGCCACTGAAGATGCGCGTCCGCGGTGTGCTGGCGCGAATGAACACGCCCGACGATGACGCCGTGTTTGTCGATCTCAAGACGGCGTGGCTGATCGCCGGGCTGGGACACGGTCACGAACCGGCGGAGCAAGTTGTCGGCGAGGGAGCTCTGCTAGACAGCAGCGAAGAAGAGATCGTGTTGGGCGGCGCGGTGAAGCGATTTCTCGAGGTGACGGACGACAACATCGATTCGTTTCACTTTCACAACGCAGTTGACAAGCTGCCGCTCTCGGCAATCATCGTCGTTCCCCGCGACCAAAAGTCGAGAACCGTGTTGCTCGGCCGATTCGTCGACGATCCGCAAACTCAGTTGATTGAACCGGCGGCTGTGGTCGATCGACTGATGGAACGAGTGTTCCGCGCCCAGCGTTTTTTTGACATGCTCTCGGCCGTGCTGATCGTCGTTACCGCGGCGCTCGTCGCGCTGGTGACAAGTCTGACGCGGCGGATGCGCGAGCGGGAGTTCGAAACGCTCGTGAAGCTCGGTTGCAGCCGTTTCCTGCAAACCGCCACGCTTTGGAGCGAACTGGTTATCATCCTAACGTTGGCCGCGGGCCTGGCTGCGATACTCACCGCGGCGGCCGGCGCGACAACTCCGCAATTGATCCAGTCGTGGTTGATGGCGACGTAGATGAGAGACGGGAGGACTCAGGTGGAGCGAGTTGGTCGACGCGCTGAGAGACTCGGCAAGCGCCTCGTGGGCGCGGCGTTCGTGGTTGCGGCGTTCGTGGTTGCGGCGGTTTGCGGTTGCGGCGGAGATCGAGGCGACCGGCCCGCTGAGACGCCAGGCGCTGGGAAGCCGACGATCATCTCGGTCAACTATCCGTTGCATTACTTTGTGGAACGGATTGGCGGGGCGAACGTCGCGGCGAGTTTCCCCGTTCCCGCCGACGTCGACCCGGCGTTTTGGAATCCGAGCGACGACACACTAGAGGAGATTCAGCAAGCTGACCTAATCGTGCTCAACGGAGCCGACTACGCGCGGTGGCGAAGAACGGCGTCACTTCCCGAATTGCGGTGTCTCGACACGTCGACGGCATTCGCCGATCGATTGCTCGACGAGCCGACGCATGTCGCGCATCGGCATGGGCCGGGCGTTCACAGTCACGGTGGTCTCGCCTTCACCACCTGGCTCGATCCCGAATTGGCGCGGCTGCAGGCGGCGGCCGTCCACCGTGGGATCAGCCGACTGCGACCCGATCGAGCGGCTGAGCTGCAGGCTGGCTTTGACGCCCTGGATCGCGACTTGCGGCAGTGGGACGGCAAGCTGCGAGATGTGGCCGCGCGGTGGGCGGACCGTCCGCTGTTGGCTTCTCACCCCGTCTACCAATACCTGGCTCGCCGGTTCGACTGGGATTTGGTCAGCCTCCACTGGGAGCCGGATCAAGATCCGCCGCCTGAGCAGTGGGCCGATTTAGAACTGCAGCTGAAGAATCGTCCCGCGAAGTGGATGCTGTGGGAGGACGTTCCGCTCGAGGCGACGCGGCGACGACTGGATGATCTGGGGATTGGCGTCATCGTCTACAGGCCCTGTGGCAACCGCCCGGACGCGGACGATTGGCTGGTCGAAATGCTCGCCAATCTCGACCGGCTGGAGTCGGCCGCGGCGAATGCGGCCGCCGCCGAAAGAGAATAGAATGTCGCCGGCAATTCTAAGTCGCACTGGAGAAGCACCGTGAAAAGGCAACTCGTGTTAGTGATCGGTTTTGTCGCGACCTGGGTCGGTGGCGGCGTGGCGTTGACTGCGAATGCGGAGCAAGTTTCAGAACATCTGCAGTTTTCGCCGGGTGCGGTCAATTCTGTTTTGCTTACCGACGGCGATCACGGACTCGCCGTCTACGGTTGGTCCGGTGCGGCGGTCGAACAAGTCTTGTTGACCCATGGGCGGCGCGATGTCGCGTGGGCGGCCGAGAGTGCGATCAAGGGAGGAGCCAAAGCGATCGCGCCGCGGCGTGCCGAGTACCATCTCGCCCAGTCAGCCGAGCATTGGAAGGCGTTCGTGAAAGGGCAGTTCCACGACTACGCGCAGCAGTCGACCAAGATTCGTCTCGATCCACTGCCAGTCGCCAAGTGGGTGAGTGACGGGGACGTGGTCGCATGGCGCGGCGTCGAACTGCGGGTGCTCGAGACGCCCGGCTTCACGCGCGGTTCCGTATCGTATCTAGCCGCGATCGATGGCAAGAGAGTCGCATTCACGGGCGATTTGGTTTACGGCGACGGGCAGGTCATGGATCTCTACAGCTTTCAAGATGCGATTCCGGAGGCGCAGGTCCGCGGCTATCACGGTTACGGGTCGCGGCTGGCCGCTTTGGTCGGCAGTCTCGACAAAATGAGCGCGGCGAAACCCGACATCATCATTCCGGCGCGCGGACCCATCATCCGCAATCCGCTCCAGTCGATGGCGAAACTGAAGCGGCGAGTGCAAAACATCTATCGAAACTACTTGTCTACGAACGCCTTGCACTGGTACTTCAAAGAGCAGCGGATGAAGACTTGCGGCGCGCGGGTGCTCGGCAAAGATGCGGAGATCGAGTTGATGCCGTACTCGAAGCACGTGAAGACGCCCGAATGGGTGTTTGAGCAATCGACTAGCCGCCTGTTGATTTCGAACGATCGCCGCGGGTTTTTACTCGATTGCGGTAACCAACGAGTGCTCGACACGATCAAGAAACTGATTACCGACGGCATCATCGAGAAAGTCGAGGGGATTTTTGTCACGCATTACCACGACGACCACACGGACGCCGTGCAGGCTGCGGCCGAGGAGTTCAAGTGCCCGGTCTACGCGACGGCCGAATACGCCGATGTGCTCGAACGGCCGCACGCCTACCACCTTCCGGCGATGACGGCGAACCCCATTCGAGATGTCACGGTTGTCGGTGATGGAGAGACGAAGAAATGGCGCGACTTTGAATTGACGTTCCATTTCTTCCCCGGGCAGACGTTCTATCACGGCGCTCTGTTTGCGGAAAAGAAAGGACACAAGCCGATCTTCTTCATTGGGGATGCGTTCGCGCCGTCGGGAATTGACGACTATTGCGTTCTCAATCGGAATCTGCTCCACGACGATGAAGGATACCTGCGCTGCTTGAGCACGCTCCGCGCGCAGGCGACAGATTTCTGGTTGGTGAATGAACACATTCAATACGTTTTTTCATTTGACAAGAGTGAGATGAGTTACCTCGAGAGTCGCTACCGAGAACGGATACGCGCGATCGCCGAGTTGGTTCCCTTCGACGATCCCAACTACGCGGTCGACGAGCAGTGGGCCGTCTTCTATCCGTACACGACTAATTTGGCGGCGGAGGCGGTCGGCGAAGTCGAGTTGAGAATCACCAACCACTCAAACCGCGAGCGGACGTATCGCGTGACTCCGCGGGCCGAGGGAGGCGCTCAGGTCAGCGAGCGGCCCACGTCGATTCGCGTCGCGGCCGGCGAGGTAGGCGGCGTGAAGGTCAAATTCACTGCGTCAAAAGACGCCGGCAATGCTCTGATCACGGCCGATATTCAGTCGGACGGCATCGACGTCCGCCGCTGGTCGGAGGCGTTGATCATCGCCCGGTGAAGGGGCGGCGAAAGTCGCTTGAATAGAACCGTTCTGCTACGATATGAGGCCGCCAGCGGATCGTCTGATCCTCTGCCCGATCCCCTGCCCGATCCCCTGCCTGATCCCCTGCCCCATCCCACCCATCGCACCGGTCAAACCGTGTCACACCCTCACCTCACCGGCCAACAACTACCGGCCACGATCGCGCGTGGATTGAGTTGTATTCTGATCTGCGGAGCGCTGGTGACCGGCTCCGCGCTGAACGCGGCGGAGAAAGCGGAGAAGAAAGGGGTCGCCGAGTTCGAGAAGGATGTCCTGCCCATTCTGCAGGCCCGTTGCGCGAGTTGCCATGGCGGTCCGCGGCCCAAGGGCGGACTCAATCTGTCGTCCGCCGCGTCGTTGTTGGCGGGTGGCGAATCGGGGCCGGCGATTCGGATCGGCGCCGCCGAGTTCAGCCTGTTGTACGAGAAGGTGTCGTCCAATCAGATGCCGCCGAAGAAGCCGTTGACGCCGGCGGAGAAAGGCGTGTTGCGAAACTGGATCAACGACGGCAAGATCAGCGTGACTGCGGCCGCGGTGGTCGAAGCGGGCGAGCAGAGCGACTTCTGGTCGTTCCAGCCGCCTCAGCGGCCACCGATTCCGTCAGTGAGTTCGCCGGTGAGTTCGCCGGCGCGGACAGCGATCGACGCCTTCTTGTTGCGAGAACTGCAACGGCGGAATCTGCATTACGCCGAGCCGGCGTCGGCGGTGACGTTGATCCGGCGTCTCTATTTTGATTTGCTCGGAACGCCGCCGACTCCCGAGGCGATTGAGCGGTTCGCGGCCGACGAAGCGCCCGACGCTTACGAGCGCCTGGTCGACCGCCTGTTGGCGAGCCCACAGTACGGCGAACGCTGGGGGCGGCACTGGTTGGATGTCGCCGGCTACGCCGACTCGGCTGGTGTGTTGAGTGAAGACCGGCCGTTGCCGCTCGCCTACCGTTACCGAGACTACGTCATTCGAGCATTCAACCAGGACAAACCGTACGACAGGTTTCTGCAGGAGCAGATCGCCGGCGATGAGTTAGTCGATTACTGGCGAGTGAAAGAGACGGCCGACTCGCTGCCGGCCGACGTCGTCGACGGAATTGTGGCGACCGGGTTTCTCCGCTGCGCGCCGGACTCCAGCCGTCCCGATTTCAACACGATCAAGAACGCCCACTCGCAATACTACTACCCGACCATCAACGACACGCTGCAGATTATGGTCTCGGCGACGATGGGGCTGACGATTCAGTGCTCGCGGTGCCACGACCACAAATACGATCCGCTGCCCCAAGTGGATTACTACCGTTTGCAATCCGTCTTCATGACAGCCTTGCGACCCGACAATTGGGTTCCCCAGATGAATCGGCGTCTGCCCATCGCTTCGGCTAAGGAGGAGCGAGCGGCGAAAGAGCACAATGCGAAGATCGACGAACAGGTGAAGCAGTTGGGCGACAAGAAGTCGGCCGTTCGCAATGAGTTTGTCGCGAAACTGTTCGAAGAGCGATTGGCCGAATTGCCCGAGCCGCTGCGCGAGGACGCCCGCCGGGCTGTCTCGACGGCCGAGGGAAAACGGGATGAAATCGAGCAGTACCTGGCGACCAAATTCGGGGCCAGGCTGAAACCGGCCGCCAAGGATTTAGACGCCGAATTGCCGAAACGATATCCGGAATTCAAGAAACGGACCGAGGAACTGGCCGGCCAAATCGCCGCCGCTCAACGTCGCAAGCGACACTTCGACGAGGTCCGCGCGCTCTACGATTTGCCCGGGCCGACGACAACGCCGTTGCTATTGCGGGGCGATCCGCTGACCCCCGGACCGGCTGTCGAACCGGGTGCGCCGGCGGCATTCGCCGTTGCCGAGGAGTTCAAGATCTCGCCGCCGCCCGAGGGCGCCAAGACGTCCGGACGGCGGTTGGCGTTCGCCAAATGGTTGACGCAGAAACGGCACCCGCTGACCTCGCGAGTTTTCGTGAATCGAATCTGGCTCCATCATTTCGGCGAAGGGATCGTCACGACACCCGAAGATTTCGGCGCCGTCGGCGATCCGCCGAGCCATCCGGAGTTGTTGGATTGGCTGGCGGTTGAGTTCGTCGACAGCGGGTGGAGCATCAAGCACATGCACCGCTTGATTCTGATGACAGACGCGTACCGCCAATCGTCGCGGCCAACCACGGCTCAGTTCACCGCCGGCGAGCAAGCTGATCCGGCCAATCGACTTCTCTGGCGGCAGCGAATGAGACGGTTGGAGGCCGAGCCGCTGCGCGACGCTCTGTTGAGCGTTTCGACGCTGCTCGACGCCAGACTGTTCGGCTCGCCCGTGCGGACGGAGCGGTTGTCGACTGGTGAGGTCCGCACGCTTCGCGGTCAGCCCGATAATCGCCGCTCAGTCTATCTGCAGATCCTGCGGCTCAATCCGCTGACGTTCTTGGAGGCGTTTGATCAGCCGGTGATGGCCACCAACTGCGTCCGCCGCGCTGAATCGACGATATCCAGCCAAGCGTTGGCGATGCTCAACAGCGACATGACGGTCGCGGCGGCGGAGGCGTTTGCCGATCGAGTGCTGCGCGAAGATCCCGCTGCGCCCGCGGGCCGAGCCCTGTATTGCGCTTTCGGACGGCCGGCTGAGGAGGGCGAGTTGGCAGTGCTGAACGAGTTTCTTCGCGACCAGCAACAGCGCCGCGCCGCGGCGGATGGGAAAGCGAACGCCCAAGCGATTCGCCGGTTGGCGATCGTCGATCTCTGCCACATGTTGCTCAGCGCGAATGAGTTTCTGTACATCGACTAAGGGCACACGCCTTACTGCGAGTGAAAAGCATGAACGAGCATCTCTCCAGACGTCAGGCGATCAGCAGAATGGGCTCCGGTTTCGGCGGCGTCGCACTCGGTGCGATTCTGGCTTCGCAGACGGCGCGGGCCGAGGCCGATCGACGCGTCAATCCGCTCGCTCCGCAAAGCCCGCACTTCGCCGGGCGGACCAAGGCCGTCATTCAACTCTTCATGCACGGCGGCCCGAGCCACGTTGATCTGCTCGACCCCAAGCCGCTGCTCAACAAGTTCGACGGCGCGAAGCCGCCCGCCGAAGTCGCCGACGACGAGAATCGCACGACGAATCTGATGGGCTCGCCGTACAAATTCCGCCGCTGCGGCCAGAGCGGCTTGGAGTTTTCGGAGATCATGCCGGCGATCTCCCAGCACGCCGACGAGATCGCCGTGGTGCGCTCGATGTTCACCGAACACCGCAATCACGAGCAGGCGATTTGGATGGCGCAAACGGGCCTGACCGTGTCCGGACGCCCCAATATCGGGGCCTGGGCCGCCTACGGTCTGGGGACCGAGAATGAAAACCTGCCGGCCTACGTCGCCTTGCCCGAGCCGAAAGGACTCCCCGTCGATGGTGTCCGCAACTGGTCGAGCGGTTTTCTGCCGCCGGCCTATCAGGGCACTCCGTTTCGATCCGAGGGCAGTGAACCCGTGCTGCATCTACATCCCGCGAAGAAGCGATCGCCGGAAGTCGAGGCCGGTCGGCTCGATCTGCTCCGCAAACTCAACGCCAGACATCGTGAACGGCGGCCGCGCGACCTCGCCCTCGATGCTCGCATCGCCAGTTTCGAATTGGCCGCTCGCATGCAGCTTACCGCCACCGACGCACTCGACTTGAGCCAGGAAACCGCGGCGACCCGCAAGATGTACGGTCTCGAGAATCCGACGACCAGGTCGTACGCCCGCCGCTGCCTGATGGCCCGACGATTGGTGGAGCGCGGTGTGAGGTTTGTGCAGCTGTTCATGCGCGGTCAGCCGTGGGACACCCACACCGAGAACAATAAGAACGTCAAAAAGTGCTGCGGCGAAACAGATCAGCCCGTGGGCGCTCTACTCACCGATCTGAAACAGCGCGGTTTGCTCGACTCAACGCTGGTGTTGTGGGGGGGCGAGTTTGGCCGCACCCCAGCCGCCGAACATCGCAACAAGAGTGTCGCGTTCGGCCGCGACCACCACCCGTACGGATTCAGCGTCTGGATGGCGGGCGGCGGTGTCCGCGGCGGACAGGCGTACGGAGCTACCGACGACTTTGGCTATCGAGCGGTCGGAAACCGTACACAGACCGCCGATCTTCACGCCACGATTCTGCACCTGATGGGGCTGGACCACGACCGTTTGGTGTTCGAGCACAACGGCCGCGAAGAGAAGTTGACCGACGTCTATCAGGCCAAAGTGATCGAGCAGTTGATCGCTTAGCGGTTCTCAACGCCGCTGGTCTTGCGTTGGTGCGCGCGTCGACGAGTTTGTTCTGGTGAAATGCTTGACTGGCGACTTTCCCGCTTGCGGTAATCCACCACTTCTGCTTAAGTACCTCGTACCCTATCGACCATAACAGATCTTCGAGAGTAGGGCAGGCAGACTTTCGATTAGGCGGATATGGTCGATAGGGATTTTCCTGAGCGACCTTCTTAGCCGCTGGCGGTTTTCCGTCAGCTCGTGTCATGGGTCTGTCATCCTGCGCCCGGCGTTCGCAGGCGACCTTGCTCAGGTGGTTAGGAAGACGACCAGCGACCGCGGTCCGTGGGCGCCGATGACGAGCGACTGTTCGATGTCAGCCGTCTTTGATGGGCCGGAGATGAAGACTCCGAAGCCCCCTTCGCCAAACTCAATTCGTTCGTACGCCTGGTGCATGTTGTCGACGATGTCGGCGGCTGGAACCACCAACCCCAGATGTTGGCAGAGGAAGAGCGCCGAGCGCGGAGCGATTTGGTCGGTGGGAGTCCAGATCGCGCCGTTTTCGGCGACTCCAAAAAGGCCGGGCGCGAGGCAAAAGTCGACGTTTTCGGCCTCGTGGGGGTCAGCCTGCGAGTCCCAAATGGCCGCCAGTTCGCCGTATTCGGGAACGAAGTTCGCGACGCGCTGCGCCTCTTGAAAAACGTCCACTGAATTGACTCGCGCCGGAAGCTCGTTCGAGCAAACGCGGATCGCCCGACCGCCGACCAGTTCCAGGGAGTTGCAGAACTGGGTGAGCGGATCGGCGTACCGAATCCAATCGCCGTCGAGCGTGGGTTCGGGTTGCGGCTCGACGTGGCGATTGCGCAGCGCGGAGAGGATTCGGTCGCGCGCTCCATCGGGGGGATTACCGGCGTTCATGGGCGTTTCCGATTTCGATACGCGGAGCGGAAACTCTGCCTGGGCGGTGGCGGCATGTCGCGGCCGCGCGTCCAACCGTTCCATCGATTGTTCCACATCCGCGGCGGCACAATTCGCAAAGCGAGTCGCACCGCGCATCCCGCCCACTCGTACAGCCACCTGCGCCGCAAGACGGTGGCTGCGATCTTCATCGTCAGCCGTTTACTCAGCGGCAGCCCTCCCGCCCGGGCGACTGTGGAGCGAATATCGAGCAGTTGGTGATGGAGCGGCACTTTGACCGGGCAGACGTCGGTGCACGAGCCGCAGAGGCTGCACGCGAACGGTAGTGAGCCGTGTCTGACTGGATCCGACGCCGGGTTGAGCACCGACCCGATCGGACCGGGCACGGTGGCTTGGTAGCTGTGCCCGCCGCTGCGGCGATAGACGGGGCAGGTGTTCATGCAGGCTCCGCAACGAATGCAATTCAGCGCTGGGCGGAGCCCCGCATCGCCCATCAATTCGCTGCGACCGTTGTCGAGCAACACGATGTGTAGTTCACCGCCCTCGGTGGGGCCGTGGAAGTGAGACGTGTAGGTGGTGACGGGCTGGCCCGTCGCCGACCTGGCGAGCAACCGGGTGAAGACCCCCAGATGCTCGGGGCGAGGAATGATTTTCTCCAGTCCCATGCACGCGATGTGCAGTTTGGGCAGCGAGACGCCGAGGTCGGCGTTGCCTTCGTTCGTGCAGACGACGAAACCTCCCGTCGACGCGATGGCGAAATTGACGCCGGTGACGCCCGCGTCGGCGGCCAGGAACTTCTCGCGGAGGTGAGCGCGGGCCGCCTCGGTCAAGTAGTTGGGATCGCTGGCTCCCTGCTCGGTGCCCAAGTGCTCGTGAAACAGCTCGCCGACTTCCTCTTTCTTGATGTGGATCGCCGGCAAGACGATATGGCTGGGGGGCTCCTTGCGCAACTGCACGATCCGCTCGCCGAGGTCCGTGTCGACGACTTCGACGCCCCGCTCCTCGAGGTAGGAGTTCAGGTGACATTCTTCTGTCAGCATCGACTTGCTCTTGACGACGCGTTTGACGTCGCGTTGCCGCAGCAGTTGGTGGACGATCGCGTTGAGTTGTTCGGGCGTTTCCGCCCAATGAACGTGGGCGCCGAGCCGCTGCGCGTTGGTCTCGAATTGCTCGAGGTAGTCGGCGAGACGGGCGAGGGTGTGGGCCTTGATCGCCTGGCCGGCGGCCCGCAGCTCCTCCCATTCGGGCAGTGTCTGAGCCGCCTTGTCTCGCTTCGCCCGCACAAACCAGAGCGCCTGGTCGTGCCAATGAGTTCGCTCGACGTCTTGGGTGAAACGGGCCGCCAGGGCTGGGTGATCGGTTCGCTTCACGAGGCCGCCTCGCCGGACTGGGGCACGGGACGACCGGCCAGGATCTGGGCGATGTGCATGACGTGGAGCGACTTCCGCCGCCGCCGGATCACGCCTTGGAGGTGCATCAGGCACGACATGTCGGCCGCTGCGATGACTTCGACCCCCGCCCGTTCGTGGTCCGCCACTCGGTCCGCCCCCATCGCACAGCTCACGTCCGACTCGTTGACCGCGAAAGTGCCGCCAAAGCCGCAGCACTCGTCGACTCGCTGTAACTCGCCGAATTCGATTCCGCCCAGCAGGTCGAGCAATTGTCGAGTCTTGCCCGGCGCCGATTCGACCCGTTCGCTGCTCGGGCCCAACCGCAGTTCGCGAAGCCCGTGGCAACTCTGGTGCAGGCCGACTCGATGGCGAAAATCTCCTTGCCAGCTGGTGATTTGCAACACATCGATGAGGAACTCTGAGAGCTCGAGCGTCTTCTGCCGCAACTCCTCATAGCCGGGCTCTCCAGCCAGGTAGTCGCCGTAGTGGTGGCGGACCATCGCCGCACAACTGCCCGACGGAGTGACGATGTGAGAGTAGCCGTCAAAGATCTCCAGGAATCGCTGCGCCAACGGCCGCGCTTGCTCGGGGAACCCGCTGTTCGCCAATGGCTGCCCGCAGCACGTCTGCTGCTCGGGGAAACCGATTTCGACTCCGCATCGCTCGAGCACCTCAACGGTGGCCAGACCGACGTCGGGGTAGAGTTGATCGATAAAGCAGGGGATGAACAGGCCGACGCGCATGGATTGTCTTGGCGGGGTTGGCGAAAGGGGCGATTATAGACGCCCCGGGCGGTGGCGGGACGGGCCCAGTCAAGATCTCGCCGGCGGCCAAACGTCGCAATTCGACCTGTTTGGGGCGAGGTGCTATGCTAGGCGTCGCTGACTTCGCCGGTCGTCATTCGCCCACCCACCTGACAGGAAATCCCTCCCATGACTACCAATACTCGACGACGCTTCCTCACGGACGCGGCGCTTGGCGCCGGCGCCGTAATGGTCTCCACTACCTCCGCCCGCGGCGCTGAAAGCGCCAATGAGAAAATCGTCGTGGGGGTGATGGGCTTGAGCCGCGGGCGAAGTCTGGCGACCTCGTTCGCCAAACGCCCCAACGTCGAAGTTCGCTACGTCTGCGACGTCGATTCCGATCGAGCCGGCGACTGTGCGGAACTGGTCGCCGGCGCCGGGTCGAAAAAGCCCCAAGCGGTCGGCGATTTTCGCAAGATTCTCGACGACAAGGCGGTCGATGCGCTCGTCTGCGCCGCCCCGAATCACTGGCATGGACCGGCTACGATCTACGGTTGTCAGGCCGGAAAACACGTCTACGTCGAGAAGCCGTGCAGCCACAATCCGGCGGAGGGTGAGCTGATGATCGCCGCCGCACGCAAAAACAAGCGGGCCGTTCAAGTTGGGACTCAACGACGAAGCGGGCCCGAGACGATAGCCGCCATGAAAGCGCTCGCAGATGGAGCGATCGGGCGAGTCTACGCGGTCAACGCTTTCTACAACAGCGCTCGAGGGTCCATCGGCAAAGGCAAGTCGGCCAGTCCCCCCGCGCGGCTCGATTACGACCTCTGGCAAGGACCGGCGCCGCGAACTCGCTATCTAGACAATCGCGTTCACTACAATTGGCACTGGTTTTGGCACTGGGGAAATGGCGAGTTGGGTAACAACGGCGTCCACACTTTGGACCTCTGTCGTTGGGGCGCCCAGGTCGATTTTCCGATTCGTGTAACCGCCTCGGGGGGACGCTACTGTTTTGACGACGATCAACAAACACCTGACACCCATCACGTCAGCTATGAGTTTGACGGCGGAGTGTCGATCCACTGGCGAGGACTCAGTTGTCACCGCCACGGTGGTGGATTTGTCACCTTTCTAGGCGCCGAAGGGGCCCTGGACCTCGACTCCAACGGGACGCACCGAATCTTCGATGCGGCGAACAAACAAGTGAAGGAAGTGAAAGGGACCTCGCGGGGGGACATCGAGCACATCGATAACTTCCTCGCCGCCATCCGCAACGATCAGCCGTTGGCTTTGAACGCCGAGATCGCGATCGGTCACCGCAGCACGCTGCTCTGCCATCTGGGCAACATTGCTCAGCGGACCGGCGAGACGGTGCAATGCAATGCGGCCGACGGGCACATCCAAGACAATGCGGGCCAACAGCAGCTCTGGCAGCGCGATTACGAGACGGGTTGGGAACCGAAGGTCTAAACAGTCGCTCGCCGCAGCCTGTTTTGGCCGCATCGCGGACAATTTGATTCCTCGCCGCAGCTGACTGGGAAAGCTGGGTCGGTTTGTGCCGAGTTGACGGCTGCGGTGCTAACTTTAATTATCAGAACGGTTTACAACAGACGGGCGGCGTCGCCAGCGGTTGTTTTTCCGTTTTATCTCGATAAGTCGTTGAACTGAAACAACTTGTGGTCAACTTGTTGACCGGCGACCCAGCAAACTCGACTCCCCAGCCCTCTCGGCCGAGACTCTCTAACATCTGTTCTGAGCCCGCTTTGGGGCAGTCTCCTTTTTCATTGCATTCGCTTGGTGGCCAATTACAATCCAAGAATGGTGGCATTTGCTGCGCACTGTTTGCCTAGATGTCCTATACCCCCTGTTTTTTCTGTAAAGTGAGATGAGACAGGGAATTAATTTGGGTGCAGTCGCGTCTAACGACCACCATCGCGCGCCCTCCCGGGCCCGATCACCGAACACGTCTTGGAACTCTGAGGGGTTGGTTTATGACCATCCGTCGTTCTCGAAAGTCGCTTCGATCGCAGAAAATCCGGCAACTCAAACGACGCAAACGTAAGCAGCGTCGAGAGATGCGTCTGGAGAACCTTGAGGATCGAAGGCTGCTGGCCTTCCAGGTTATCGGCGTCCAGCCCAGCAGCACTGAGCTGCTGCAACCGGGAGATGTGCGTACAGAAGAGCTACGTGATCTCGTCTTTCGATTCAATGACACAACCCAGATCGATCCGGCGACATTGAGTGGAATCCAGCTGACTCGCAGCGGATTCGATGGTCAGTTTGAGCGTGCGACGGCGACATCCGACCTGAACACAGGCGGTGGCGTGACGATGCAGTTTGCGGCGGCCAACTCGGGGCCGTCGGGCGAGGGGATTCGCATCGACTTCACCGAGGCTGATTTGGGCGCCGCCTCGGGTCCGACAATTGGGGTGAACGATCGCTTTGTGACGGTCGTGCTCAACACCAACGCATTCTCCGTCACGACGGCGGCTCAGCTCCGCAGCGCGATCAACACCCATCCGGAAGCGAACAAATTGATCATTGCGTCGATTGTCGGCGGCAATGCTTTCACACCGGTGGTGGCGGGCAATCTCTCCTATTCACCGCTCATTCTCAGCGGGGCGAACGCCGCTTCGGCGACGACCAACTTCGGGGTCAGCCAAGCTGAAGTGTTGTTTACTTCGGTGGCTTCCGGCGTGCAGGGGAATGGGATCGAACTGCGATTCTTCTCCGCCGATCAGGGCGGCGCCGGATCGCCGGTGATTGTCACGTCGGCGGTCGACCGCCGGATCGACATCACCCTGAACACCAACTCGGGCAACGAAACGACAGCTCAACAATTGGTCTCGGCGATCAACAACGACACCGACGCGAATCAGTTGATTCGAGCGACTTTGACGGTGGGCGACGGCGCCACGAACATCTCGGGCAACACGGTTCCGTCGTTGATTCTCAGCGGCGCGAACGATGTGCCGATCGAGCCGGGTTACGTCGGCGTCGGCGACTTCTCGAACGAAGTCGTGGTGCGGTTTGCCGAATCGCTGCCGGACGACACGTACCGCATCGACATTTTCGCGGACGACAACCCGGTCAAGACATCGCTCCGCAACACGGACGGCGAACCTTACAACGACGGGGTCGACACGCAATTCACTTTTGAATTGGATCTCGGCGCGCAGGTCGTCTCGGTGATTCCCCAGCCCACATCCCGAACTGTGAACGGGTTGATTGAGCAAGCGTTGGATCAGGTTCACGTCTACTTCAACGAGGACCCGTTGAACGAGTCGTCCGCCGAGTCGCCCGATTTCTACCAGTTGCTGTTCACGCAGGACACGGCGCGGAACACGGACGATCTGGTGTTTCAACCGACGTCGGTCGACTACGACGCGAGCCAGCATCGAGCCGTGTTGACGTTCGCTTCCGATCTACACTTGCTGGCCGGCTCAGCCGGGACGTTCCGATTGCGAATCGGCACGGACGAGACGGTTCCGCTGGCTCCAAACCAGGTGACGCCCGCGGCGGATCCGGGATCGAGTTTCGCCACGGCGTTGGATGTCACGGCCGATTTCGATACGGGCCCGGTGTTGACGATCGGGGACGGCACGACGTTCACCGACGGCGACTTGTTGACGATCGCGGACGATTTGGGCAATGTCGTGACGTTCGAGTTTGAGGATGCGATCAACGGTCCGATCGGCGTCGGCGCCAATCGCGAAGCGATTGTATTCAACGTGACGTTCAGCGAAATCCTGATGACTCAGATCATCGCCACGGCGATTCGCGACGCGGTCAACAACACTCCCGGCTTCAACGTGACGCCAACCGAGCGGGGCAACGAGTTACTGCTCGCCAACGACACGAGCGTCGAACTTCAATTCGCCAACGGCGGAATCCGCAAGGCGTCCCAAGGCGCTATCTTCAACGAGATGATCACCAACGCCGGCCAGTCGTTCGGGCTCAATCTGCCCGGCGCGTCGACAGAGCCCGGTCACCGCGACGACACGGCGTTGCAGTCGCACTTGGCGGCGGGGCCGGATTCGATCGACGGCGTCCAGACGGTGTTCTACAACTTCCAGGACAACTACGGCTTCAAGAATGGACTGCCGCTTCACAACGCGATCACCGAGGCTCAAAAGGATCGCGCCCGCGAGATTTTCCAGATCTACAGCGACCTGTTGGGGATCCAGTTCATCGAGACGGCGGCCGAGGGCGTGACGATCGTAACGGGCGACCTGGCTCCGTTGAATCTGATCAGCGGATTCGGCGGCGTGTTGGGTGTGGCGACGACGGCCAACCTGACGAGCGGGCTTGCGATCATGGACCAGATCGACTTCACCTCGTTGGGCGACGACGAGCAGGGAGGGTCCTGGTTCCAGACCGCGCTCCACGAGATCGGGCACCTGCTCGGACTGGGGCACTCGTACGAATTACCGCCGGGTACGGTCCAGGGCGACGAGCCTTCGCTGTCGTTCGGTCACGTGAACGAGCCGGTTTTCCCGGGCGACCACGACATCGTCCACGGCCAGTTCCTCCACCGACCCGAGAGCAAGGACATCGACCTCTACCGCTTTGAGGTCACCGAGACGGGGTTGTTCAGCGCCGAGACATTCGCCGAGCGCGAAGTCGACCCGAGCTTGTTGAACACCAACCTCGCCTTGTTCCGCGAAGACACGTCGACGGGCGAGCGGACGAAGATCGCTCAGAACGACGACTACTACAGCAACGATTCATTCATTGAGTTGGATTTGACGGCGGGCGTTTACTACTTGGGCGTGACCGCCAGCGGCAACGACCAGTACGACCCGACGATCGAGGACACCGGTTTCGGCGGCACGACGGAGGGCGACTACGAGTTGCGGATGAACTTCCGCCCCGACGCGGACAGCTCGATCGTCGACGCGGACAACGAGACAGCGGTGGGCGTGACCGCATTGGCGGCGTCGACACCGCTCGATGGCGACAGCGACGGCGTACCGGGCGGGGTGTTCAATTTCTGGTTCCGCGCGGCGGCTCCTTCGAACGGTCCCGCGGCGGGGACTTCACGAGTGGTGTACGTCGACAAGGCGGCTCAGCCGGGCGGCAACGGCATGATGACGACGCCGTTCCGCAATCTCGACGACGCCTTGAATCCGGCGAATCCGAATTCCGTCAAGGACGGCGACATCCTCCGCATCGTCGGCAACGCCGGACCCGACGGCGACATCACGACGTTGGCCGACAACATGGCCTACCAGATCGGATTCTCCGGTCTCAACGGCATCGTGTTGGAGGACGGGGCGACGTTCGACGTTCCCAAGGGCGTGGCCGTACAGATTGACGCGGGAGCCATTTTCAAGTTGCGGAACGCGCGCATCGGCGTGGGCAGCTCATCGCCCAACATCGATCGCAGCGGCGGTTCACTGCAGGTCTTCGGCGCTCCGCGTCTGTTCGACGGTGCGGGCGACATTATCCGTAACTCGCTCGGCCAACCGCTGATCGCCAGCGCCTACTTCACGACCATTCACAATACGGACATCGGATCCGACACGAACCCCGACAACACGCCACCGGCGGCGAGCGCGGGAGACTGGGGCGGCATCGATTTCCGCGGCGCGATCGACAAGGCCGATCGCAATCGCTTCGACTACGAGCAAGAGGCGATCTTCGTCAACTCGATCTACTACGCCGACATTTCGTTCGGTGGCGGCACGGTCAGCGTCGACGGTCTGCCGCAGGTCGTCACTTCGATTCGCCTGGACGAATCGCGGCCCACGATCGCCAACAACTTCATTCACGACGGAGCGGACGCGGCCGTATCGGCCGACCCCAACTCGTTTGAAGAGTCGAACTTTCATTCGTCTGAATTCCAATTGTCCGGCGCCTTCTCGTCGGACTTCATTCGCAGCGGGCCCGACTTTGACGGCAACATGATGATGGACAACTCGATCAACGGGTTGTTTGTTCGCATCGACACGCCGGCCGGCCAGGCGCTCGAACCGCTGACCGTCTCGTCCCGGTGGGACGACGACGACATCGTCCATATCATCAAAGAAAACGTCGTCGTACGCGGTCAGCCGGGCGGCCCGGTGTCGACCGACGTGGCGCCGCCGAGCGTGCTCGTCGCGGCGACATCCGTTGTCGCACCCGGTTCGACGGCCGATCTCCTGGTCGGCAACGCCTACAACTACCGCATCGTGTTCGTCGACAACCTCGGCAACGAAGGACCCCCTTCGAACTCGACGTCGGAAGTCGAACTGCTGGCCGGCCACAACGCGGTCCGTTTGGACAACCTGCCGCCGATCGACCCCACCTCGTCGTTCGTTTCTCGTCGCATCTACCGGAGCGATCCATTCGCCCCGGGGGATGGGCCGACGTACGCGGGACCTTACCATCTGGTCGCCAACATCAACGCCAACGATACGGTGTTTGTCGACGATACGGCTTCCTTGGGCGGTCTGTTGACCGAATTCCAGCGCGAGCTGCGAGCGCGACTGAACGCTCGGTTGCGAGTCGATGCGGGCGTCGTCGTGAAGTCGCAGGCGGCGATCATCGACGTGCAGATGGGCGGCCAGTTCATCTCGGAAGGCAACGCCGGGCAAAACGCCGTATTCACATCGTTGCTGGACAACCGCTTCGGCGCCGGCGGCACTTTTGAGAGCAGCGATTTGTCGGCTTCCCTCGCCGCCGCTCGCGGCGATTGGGGCGGCGTCGTCGGCAACCTGGGCGGCAACATCTCGATCGACAATTCGGTATTCGCCTTCGGCGGCGGCGAGACGCGCGTCAGCGGTGAGTTCCGTGGTTTCAACGTTTTGGAGATCAATCAAGGCGACGGCCGGGTCACCAATTCGACCTTTGAATTCAACGCCGACGGCACCGCCTCCAACAGCGGCACGGGCGACACGCGCTTCGGTCGCGGTTTCAACGAGTCGGCGACGATCTTCGTTCGCGGAGCCCAGCCGATCATCATCGGCAACACGGTTACGAACAACGACGGCCCGGTGATCAGCATCAACGCCAACGCGTTGAATCACACCAACGTCGAGGACGTTGGGCGTTCGACCGGACCGATTGACTTGATCGAGGGTCGGCCCGGCAACCACGGTCCGCTCGTCATGGACAACCGGATCGATCAGAACAGCACGAACGGAATGGTCATTCGCGGCCAGACACTGACGACGCAAAGTGTCTGGGACGACACCGACATTACGCACGTTTTGTTGGACAGCATTGAGGTGCCGGACTTCCACACCTACGGCGGTTTGCGGTTGCAGAGCAGCGCCAGCGAAAGCCTGGTCGTGAAGCTGGACGGCGCCGACGCCGGTTTTGCCGCGACCGGTCGACCTCTCGACATTGAGGATCGAATCGGCGGCACTTTGCAAATCGTCGGTCAACCCGGTCAGCCCGTCGTTCTCACGGCGCTGGGAGACGACACGGTCGGTTCCGGTTTCCAGCCAGACGGCAGCCCGCAAGTCGACACCAACAACGACGGCGTATTTGGCGAAGACGACCAGCCGCCGCTGCCCACGGGCCCGGAGGTGAACAATGGGTTGTTGATCGACAACGACGTCCCCACCAATATCGTCGGTCACTTTGAGGCGACGCCGACCAACGGCGGGAATATCAGCTTCAATAGCGGCGTCACCGTCCAAGGTCTCAACTCGCTGGCGGTCAACGCCAACTTCATTTTCGACTTCGTCAACTTCGCCGACGTCGGCAGCAATGGATCGGCCATCGATCTGTCCACCTCGACGATCACCCAGGCGCCGACTTTGGTCGCCGACGACGTGGTGGAAAGCCGCGGCAGTTTCGCCGGCGCCAACGGCACGGTGAACTGGACCGCTCGCACATCGTTCCAGGACGGTGTCGCCGTCTTGTTCAACGAGATCACGTTTGACAGCACGGAAGCATTCGGCGACCTGCGTTTCATCAACTATCTGGATGAAGACGTGCAGGGCATTTTAGACGACATTCTGTACCCCACCGGGACTCCCGGAGCAGCAGACTTTCGCGCCTTCACGCTCGACAACCCCGAGCGGTTCGGGTTTAGCCACGGCGGCTTCTACCAACCGGGCGCGGAGCTGATCAATGCGACGTATGACGGCTGGGCTGCGGATGAATTCGCCGACCTGTTGACCATCATCGGCGGCGGCGGTACGACGTACTCGATTCCCGGCAACATCGACCAAACCAGTTTGCCGCCGCTGATCGATCCCACTCTGGGCCAAGTCTACGGACCAGCGGATGTGACGACCGCCTTTGCGTGGACGCTTGATCCGGACGCCAGTACGGCCACAGTCACGGCATTCCTCGAGCTGATTTCGGGTAACTCGGTCGTCGGCGCCCCCGACTTCACAGGTGCTTGGGGCAGCGTATTGATCGACCAATGGGCCAACGACCGGAACGTCGAGTTGGCGACGGAATTAGAGGCTGGCGACATTACGGCTCCCGGACCGAACGGCACGCCCACATCGCCCGAATTCCTCGGATCGCTGGCTCCCAACCAGAAGTCCGGAGACGAAAACCTGCGGCTCGGCTTTGAAGTGCACGGCTTGCTCAGCGAACCGGCGGACGTCGACGTCTACTCATTCGACGCCGAAGCCGGAACCGAAGTCTGGCTCGACATCGACCGCACGACGATGTCGCTCGACACGGTAGTCGAGTTGGTTGACGCCAACGGCACGATGCTGGCCCGCAGTGTCAATTCAGCTGCCGAAGCGGCCGATCCGCAATTGCTGCGAGACGCCTTGCCGGCCGCCACTCCACTGCCGGACAACCACGTCAATCCGCTCGCCAAATCCCAGTTCAACGGCGTCGACAATTACACGTCCAATCCACGCGACGCGGGCATGCGATTGGTTCTGCACGGCACTCCCGGTCAACGCAATACGTACTATGTGCGAGTCCGCAGCAACAGCGCCGATCTGAGCAACCTCGCCGGCGGTTTGACCTCGGGCGTTTACCAACTGCAAGTCCGCTTGCAGGAGACCGACGAAGTTCCCGGTTCGACCGTGCGTTTCTCGGACGTCCGATTCTCGACCGACGGTATTCAAGTCCACGGTCATCCTTCGCACTCGTTCCTGGGCGGAGAGGCTGGCGAGCCGGTCGATAATTTCGGCTTTGATACCAACGACACCTCGCAGACGGCGGTCGATCTGGGCAACTTGCTCAACACAAACGGCAGCGCTCTGGCTGTGGCCGGTTCCATCGGCAGCCCGTTCGACCCCGATGCGGCTCACGACGCCGATTGGTACCGAATCGATCTGCAATACGATTCGACCCAGAGCAGCAGCCAGCGAGTCACTCCGACCAGCGCATTCCACGCGGGCGTCACATTCGACGTCGACTACTCGGATGGACTGGGCCACGGCAATCTGAATCTCTACGTGTTCGACGCCGATCCGGCCACACTGCAGCCGCGGAACTTGATTCTCGTCGGCCGCGACTCAAACATTCCGGACGACTTGCCCGGCGCGTTGGAGCAGCTGGACGCGGATGATTTGGCGCGGGGCTCCTTCGGCGCGCTCGATCCCTTCATCGGCACGGTGATGTTGCCCGCTCGCGGTGCGACGACTGGACCGAGTTCGGGAGCCGGCACGTTCTACATCGCCATTACGTCGACTGCCAAGCAACTCGTGCAACTCGACCAATACAACACGGCCAACCCCGACAACCCGCTGCTGCGCTTGGAGCCGGTCAATTCTCTGAATCGGATCGTCGAAGACCACATCGACGGCGGCATCACCGACCGAGGATCGAATATCGCTCTACCGGCCGTGGTGCCCGACTTCCTCCACGCCAACAGCGAAGTTCCTTACTTCCTCAACGATGTGTCGCTGTTTGTCAGCGTCGACGCCGGTATCGATCGCTCCAACTTGCATCTGGTCGATCCGTTCACAGGGGCTCAAGAAGGCCAAGTCGGCCGGTTCCCGATGGATGTCGGCGACATCGAGTTCCAAGCGGCTGGGGGCGGCAACCTGTTTGCCTTCACGACTCCGGAGACAGGCGCGAACGACGCCAACACGGGCAACTATTTGCGCATCGATCCGCGCAGCCTGACGACGACCAACTTGGCGACGAATCTGGGCGACGACGGCATCGATACTTTTATCAACGACCCGGCAAATCCGGGCACGGCGATCAAGCCCAACAACACACAGGGCGTCGGCATCCACTTCAACGCGATCGACTACGCCAACTTCGGGTTCGGCGTGAGCGGTTGGGGAGTCGGCAACCGCGGCGACATTTCGGGCGATCCGCTCAACGATTCTCCCTGGTCGCAAAACAACCTGTACGAATTTGTTCCGGCGACGGGCGTGGCCATCAGCCGCGGCGGCCGGGGCGACCGTCAAGACTCGGACAATCCGTTCGAGCGACGCTATTTCGGCGCCGGTACGGACATCCGCGAGCGTGGTCGACTGAACACGTCCGCGGATCCGCTCAGCCTCGGCAGGTTTGTGCTGATCACGTCGGAGGCGACATTCTCCGATCCGCAAGGCTCGACGCGTTTGATCACCGACGGGGCCACGGCTCCGGTGACGTTCTCGATCGACACCGACGGCGATATGATCTCCGACTTCTTCTTCGAATTCAACGCCGGACCGGAAGTCGATGTCGTGCATTCGCCGCCGACGGGCGTGACGATTCGCGACGGCGATACATTTACCTTGGACGGGATTCCGTACGAGTTCGACACGGGCTCGGTCTTGGTGGTGACCGCCACGGATCTGCCGCAACAGCCGGCCGGCCGGCTGTTCAACGACGGCGAGACGATCACGATCACGGACGACAGCGTGAACACGGTGGTGTTCGAATTCAACGACACCGACGCCCCCGGGCCCCCGCCCCAAGGCGGTCGCGTGCTGATCAACTTCCGCAAGAATTTCAATCAGGCGCAGATGATCACGGCGGTCATCAACGCCATCAACAATTCGCCAGAGACCAACGTGCAGGCCGAACTGCTAGCCAGCACCAATCGCATCACGTTGCACAACGAATCGCCGACGATCGCAGCCACCGAAACGACGAGCGGGATGATCGTGGACGGAGCGCCGGGCGGAGCCGGCTTTACGATTCCGGTGGAAGAGGTGATGGACCTGGGTGAATTCGGCTCGGCCATCGAAACGGCATTCCAGGCTTTCCCGGTCAACGCCAGCATCGACGGCAGCCGTCTGAATTTCCGCGGCGCGTTGGTGGGCGACTTCAGTCAGATGGAATTGAATCGTCCCGGCGTCTTTACGACGGTCGCCGCCGACGGTCTTGTTCAACCGGGCTTTTTGCCGGTCGACTTTGACGCCGACGACGACGAGGACGACATTGCGGCCCGCATCGTCACGGCCGCTCAGGGCGTCGGGCTCAACGTCACGCAGCTCGGCGGCGCGGTTTCCTTCGCCGATGGAAGTCTCCCCTTCCTCGAGATCAGAACAGTCGATCCGCCACTTCAGGTTGGCGGCGACGCGCCTGGTGGAAACATCACCGGCATCGCCGACCTGGGCGGCCGCTTGTGGGCCGTTTCCGATCGCGGCGGGCTGTTCGAAATCATCGATCCGACATCGCCGGTCGAAGGCGCTTTCACCGACTACATCGACTCGGCGCTCGACTTGCGATTTGGCGGACCGGGCGGCGCGGCGATTCAGTTCGCCGGCTTGACTCGATTCCCGGCGGCCACGGAAGCGAGCTTTGAGTCCGCCGCGGACTACAGCGACAAGCTGCTCGGCATCGACGTCAACGGTCGGCTCTACGCTTTCGACACCACCGGCGCGCTGCAGCCGCTGCTGCTCGACGGCAACAGCAGCATGGATACGGGTCTGGGGGGCGTACAGGGCCTGGCCTTTTCCAACCTGGCCGCCAACCCATGGCGGAACACGACCGATCGCACGGGCGCGGGCCACGGCGTCGAGCCGATCTTTGACGGCAGCCGCACGACCCAAGTTGGACCGAACACGAACTTCCGCTTTGGTCCCTACGACTTTGCCGGCGGCGCCCACGGCGTGCTCGAGTCCGAGCCGTTTAGCCTCAAGGGCTATTCGTCTCACGACTTCCCCATGCTGTACTACAGCTACTATCTCGACACCGAGAACACGAACGCCGCGTCGCCTGGTTCGGGCGAATTGATGCGTGATTCGTTCCGCGTCTACGTCGCGGGTGAAGACGGCATCTGGCATCTATTGACGACGAACAACTCCGACCGCGCTGGTCTGGACGAATTCGACGACGAAGACTTTGTCACGGGCATCTTCGACAACATCGTCAACGACGTTCAAGAGAACTTCGACGTGGGCGACAATGGCGCGCCCGACAGCTGGCGGCAGGTCCGCGTGCCGTTGGCGGCGTTCGCCGGGCAAGAGAATCTCCGGCTGCGATTTGAGTTCAGCACGGCTGGCGACATCGACGCCGGCAATGCGAATACGGTCGGTCAGCAATTGCGGGCGTTGGTCGCCAGCGATCTCCGCGACGGACAGACCTTTACCGTGACAGACGACGCCGGGTTCTTCGGTACGCAAACCGTCTTCGAACTCGATCTGGGAATCACGTTTGTGACGCCCTCACCGGCGGCCATTGAGGACGGCGACACGTTCACGATTCACGGTCAGGTCTTCGAGTTCGATTCGGTCGGCGGCTTGAATGACGCCAACGCGACGTCGATTCCATTCGACGCGATGACGTCTCCCGCCGATTTGGCCACCGTGATCGCCGGCATTCTCAATGGAGTCGACTACACCTATACGGCCGATTTGACGGTTGAGCCCAACGATACGATGCGGGCTGACACCAATGACATCGATCACAAGGCAATCGACACGGGGTTGCTGGGCGGATCCGATCGGTTTATGGCCAGCGGCGTCATCGGGGACAACCCCGAATTGTCGATCAACTTGGCGGCCGACGTAGACCTCCTGCAACTCGACCTGAATCAGGGCGATGTGGTCACGTTCGATGTGGACGCCGCCACGATCGGCAGCGGCTTGGATGCTCGCCTGCGATTGTTCGACGCCAGCGGTGTCGAGTTGGCGACGAACGACACGGACGGAGTGACCTCGGACGCCTTTCTGAACTTCACGGCTCCCGCGACAGGCCGCTACATCCTCGGCGTCAGCGATGGTCAAAACGACGCCTACTCGCCGATGACTCAGCAGAGCGGCACGGGCCTGACGACAGGTGCGTACGACATCACCATCGTGATCAACGGTTTCGCTGGCGTCACGCCCCATGTCAATGCTCACCGACTGAACCTGGAAGGCGCCGAGAAGGCCGATCGCACGGTGGTCGGCGGCGGTCAACTGTTGCCCGCCGGCACGTTTGAAGGCTCTCTCGGCACGACGACGGTTGCTCCGACGGTGGTGGGAGTTCCGCTGAACGCCGGCATGACCGACGTGGAAGTGAAAGAGCAACTGGCGATCGCGCTGGCCGACCACTACGCGGGCGGCGTGCGGTCGGCTGTGAAGACCTACGGCGCCGTGGTCATGATGCTCGGCCACAACGTCGTTGAGCAGGACTTGGGCGCCTTCGGGATCAAGCAGCTCGGCTTGTCCAATCCGTTCAACGGTTTCGCCAACGCCGACCATATGGGCGACGCGTTTGGCGATCACAGCGCCTCCACCAGCTTCACCGGCACGACCAGCACTGCGCTGCCGGGTTCGAAGCGGTCGCAGGACAACGCTCACGAGGGCGTCTATCTGGACGACATTATCATCGGCTTCGCCGAGCGAGGTGAAACGGTGGAAGGCGGCACGGCGAACGACTCGTTCCTCGACCTGCCTGTCACGCAAGCTTCGGAAGGCACCTACACGCTGGAAGTCCGCACGTCCGAGTTGTACGGCCCGTCGACATCGCCGCCACTGCCGACATTGTTGCTGGACCCGATCTTCGGCGGCCGCAGTTTCGACTCCAACGACCGGATTGCTCAAGGCGTATCGATTGTCGCGCCGTTCGGGTACGAGGTTGTCGAGGGTTCGACCTTCACCATCAGCGACGGCATCGACACGGTGACATTCGAGTACGACGACACGGCGATCAACGACGGCGTCGCGCCGGGCAACGTCGAAGTGCCGTTCCTGCCCAGCCAGTCGAACTCGCTGATCGCCCGCACGATCGCCACGGCGATCAACCGCGACGAATCTCAAGCCGTGCTGGATGTGACGGCCGGTATGTCGGAGGGAGCTCAGCAATCGTCGCGAACATCGAGTCTGCCTCCCAGCAGTTCGCCGATCGTGAACTTGTACGGCGAGACCGTGCTGGTCGACGGCATCGGTAATCTCGGCGCCACGGCGATTCCCGAGTCCAACAACGACGTGATCGGCCCGCCCGCTTTCGACACCGGCTTGATGCTCACCGGCGACGCCACTTCCAACGGCGTGTTTGTCGGCAATGGCGACATCGGCGATCGCGCGGACATTTCCCCCGGTGACGACGTCGATTTGTTCAAGTTGGAACTGGACACGGGCGATCGTTACGAGTTCGAGATTGTCGCGGCGAACGCCGGATCGGGTCTCGATCCGATCCTCCGGCTGTTCGACGCCTTCGGCACTCAGGTCGCGGTCAACGACGACACCAACGGGTTGGACTCGTTCATCGATTACACGGCGGTCGCGGACGGCACGTATTACTTGGGCGTCAGCAGCTTCGCCAACTTCGGATACGATCCGGCGGTCGACGCCAGCGGCAGCGGCTTCAGCGCCGGTTTCTACACACTGACAATCCAACCGTTCGGCACGACGGCGCCGACGTCGACAGTGCTCGAGTTCGACGATTCGGGCGACCACAACCGCCAGCGACAACAAGGCCAGGTGTTGATTCACTCCAACGTGATTCGATCGGCCTTGAACTTCGGCATCGACATCGACGCCGGGCCGCGCAGCCAACCCGCGCTGTCGACGTTGGCCGGCGATTTGCCGCATCCGGGAGCAGTCCGCAACACGGATCAGATCAACACTTCGGGGTTGCTTCCCGGCGTGGTTGTCGAGAACAACGTGGTCTACGATTCGGGCGGCGGCATCTCGTTCTCCGGCGAATCGATCGACAGCACGGGTCCGGCTCCCTATGGCCGGATCGTCAACAACACGCTGCACCGCAATGCGGTCGGCATCGAGGTCAGTGAGAACGCGAGCCCCAGCGTGCTCAACAATGTGCTTTCTCGAAACACCATCGGGCTCGACATTGACGGTTCGTCGAGCACGACGGTTGTCGGCGGCAACTTGTTCCGCGTCAACGTGACGAATTCGACGACGACGGTCGGCTCGAACTCGATCGTTATCACCGACCCGAACCTCGAATTGTTCATCAATGAGACACGCGGCAACTTCTATCTGGCCCCCGGCGTGCCGGGGATCGACAGTTCGATCGACCAAATGAATGATCGGGCGGCGATTGTTCAGGTCAAGGCTCCGCTGGGCATCGCTTCGTCGCCGATTCTGGCTCCCGAGTTCGACGTCTTTGGGCAACTGCGGACCGACGATCCCGATTCGCCCAATCAAAACGGCTCCGGTCGGGACGTGTTCGCCGACCGCGGAGCCGTCGATCGCGCCGACTTCGCTGGTCCATCCGCGACGTTGGTCGATCCGCGCGACAACGATGCGGACGGGCTGGACACCAACCTCTCGCCGAACGCGGTCGAAACAGCCGCCGTGCTCGACGGCTTCTCGATCCAATTGCTCGATACGGCTTCGCTGGTCAATCCCACGAACGGCGTCGGGATCGACGACTTCACCGTCACCAAGAACCAAGTTATCGTCTTCCGCGACGGAGTTCGTTTGGTTGAGGGAGTCGACTATCGCTTCCGCTACTCGGCCACCAACAACACCATTCGGCTAACGCCGGTGGCCGGTATCTGGGAGCCGAACCACAGCTATCTGATCCAATTGGCCAACGACGACGTGTTTGTCGTCTCGGCTCCCGCGGGCGACGACGTGATTGACGGCCAAACATTCAGCGTCACCGACACCACTGGGCAGACGGTCAATTTTGAATTTGAAAGCGGCTACTCGGCGGTTGTCGCCGAAACGTTGTCGATTCAGGTTCCGACCGAAGGCGGCGGGCTGGGCGGTGTGACGGACCGCGAGACGTTTACGATCGCCGATGGGACCGGTACGACGACATTCGAGTTCGATAACAACGGCAACGTCGCCGCCGGCAACGTTCCGTTAGTATTCACTCCGATCAGCACTGCGGTGGAAATTGCTCAATCGATCGTCGACGCGATCATTGCCGCCGACATCGGCGCCAGCCCAGTCAATCTGGGCGCGGGGCTGGTGCACGTCGGCGTCGATGCGACTCATGGTGTGAACGTGAGTTCGGCTCCTAGCCTGACAACCTCTGGAACAGAGACTGGCGGAGTTCGAGACGGCGATTCGTTCACAATCGATGACGGCACGCAGATCTTGACGTACGAATTTGACCGAGGCGATGGACTGGTCAATGCGGGTGCGACCACAATCGACGTCACGTTGGCCGATACGTACGAGCGGATCGCCGACAAGATAGTCGCCGCGATCACCGCCTACAGCGTCGCGTTGAGCCCCACGCATTTCGGCGGCGGTGTGATCCACCTGGGCGGCGCCCGACTTCACGTGATCGACATGACTAACTCGAACGTCGTGCTGAGCGGTCAACCCGGTGTGAACCCGTCCTTCGGAATCCGCGTGCCCTCCGCGGCCGGACTGCCACTTGGCATTGACGATGGCGAGACGTTCCGCCTGGGAGACGGCGCACAGCTTCCGGTCGTCTTTGAATTCGATAGCGACGGAGTTGTCGTGCCGGGGAACTCAGTTGTCAGCTTCACTGCAAACAGCACGCTGGCCGACATCGCCAACTCGGTCGTCACAGCGATCTCCAACGTTGGATTGGGTCTCAACCCGACGAACGTGGGCGACGGCTTCATCAACCTGGCCAACAGCACGGCCAATCATTTCTTCGATGCTCAAACGTCCTCCCTGTTGCAACTGGGCGCGCCGGGAACGGCCGGCGCCGTGCCCGTGAACTATCTGCCGACAGACACATTCACGGATGCGCAAATGGCCGTTGTGATTACGGCGGCGATCAACAGCAGCTCGCTCGATAGCGTGATCGCCACTGCTCGCGGCAACGAAATCGTGCTCGCCGGCGTCACGGATGTGAATGGCATCATCGAAGTCTTCGTCGAGGGTGTCCGCGACTTGGCGGGCAATGTGCTGCAAGCGAATCAGAGCAACGGCGAAACTTCCTTCACCATCGCGATTGGCGAAGGTGTTGATTTCGGTGACGCTCCCGCCTCGTTCCCAGTCTCGTTGGCTGAGAACGGAGCCCGCCACACGATTGACTCCGATTTCACCATCGGCGTCATCGCGGACGTCGATGTCGACGGCGTGCACAGCGATTCGATCGCCGACGACTTGACGGGCAGCGACGACGAAGATGGCGTTTCGTTCAGCACCGTTGGCGGAGCCACCGGCTTTTTGACTCCCAGCTACGACGGGCAGATGGATGTCGTCATCAACGGCGTCAGCGGCTCGCAGCCCGGCTTCATCGATGCCTGGATCGACTTCAACGGCAATGGCGTCTGGGAGTTCTCCGAGCAGGTCGCCAACACGATGCCAGTCGTCAATGGCGTCAATCCGGTCAATTTCGCGGTTCCCACCACCGCGTTCCTCGGTGAGGTTCACAGCCGCGTGCGGTTGAGCAGCACGGGGGGGCTGGGTGTGACGGGAGCCGCCGACGACGGTGAAGTCGAGGACACGCCGGTGCGGATCGTTCAGGGGCCTTGGCACAACGCGGCCCTGTTCGCCGACGTGTCCGGTGAAGGCAACCTGACCGCAATGGATATCCTGCGAATCGTCCACGTGCTCGCCCATGGCGGCACGAACGTCGCCCTGCCGGTCGATGGCGTGCTGGTGCTTCCCAACACGACGATCAATGCGGGGGCGGGTTTCATGGTCGACGCCAACAACAGTGGCCGAGCCACGTTGGCGGACGCTCTGATGGTCGTCTTCGAGGTCGCCAACGCCTTGAATTCGGGCAATCCCGAGGGTGAGGGGCTGCTGGGCGAGGGAGAGGGCGGCGGTTTAGGCTTCCGCCAAACGCTCACCTCCACCACGACCAGCGGGAACTTCTTGGCTCCCAACAGCGTCCAAGTCGCAGCGCCCGAAACGGCCACACAACGCGATCGACGGGACGAATTTGAGCCGGTGGAAGTCGAATTCCGACTGCCGCCGCGCGACGTCTCGGCCGGCGTCGACGTGTGGGCGAAAGACGAGCGAAACGCCTCCTTCGAGAGTGTGCTGGATGAGATCGTCGGCGACGTCGGCGACGTGATCATCAGCGACGACCCGCGGGATGATGTCTTCGCTCGGCTGGACGGGTAACCCGCGGCGGCCACATGCCAAAACGACGGCGCCTCGGAGAACCGGGGCGTCGTTTTCCTATTTCGGCGATGCAATTGCGCGGCCTGTGCCGCCGAAGTGGATGGTGTCGATTGGCCCGTGGGGGGAGGAAGGATTGTGATCTCCGACGCGCAAATCACTTGCCGCTCCACACTCGCCCATCTAGCATGGAATTCGTGGGATCGCCGCCAATTCACCGCGGCAAAATGGATGTTCGCCTGACAGACCGCACCGTCGAACGATAGTGTTGAGCTCAACCATTTCCAGGTGACGCCGACTCACATGCAC
>JASMLW010000177.1 GCA_030748485.1 Pirellulaceae bacterium | reverse complement strand
CCAAGATGATGACGACATTCGGTTTCGCACGGTCGGCGAACGCAGTAGACGCGGTAGACGCGGCGGACGCGGAGGCAGCGAACGCCAACAGCAAGATCGTTCTGGTCATTTTCAACTCACTCCGGACGGTAGCTGTTTTTGCCGGCGATCTTCGTGCGAATCCTCAACAGCTTCGTTCCACACGTCACGTAGAGTGATTTGAGATCGGCTCCGCCAAAGGAGCAATTCGTGATGGTGTCCTCGGGCGTCTCGCGAAACGCCACGAGCTTTCCCCGCGGGGAGACCACATGGACGCCCGGTTTGGTGTCGAGTGTCTCGCTCGTCTTCCGCGTCGCGTGCAATCCAGCGGCGACGTACAAGTTGCCGGCGGCGTCGATGCACATGCCGTCGCCGCTGCGGCCCGGGTAGAAGTTGATGAGGATCTTGCCGTTGGCCAACGATCCGTCGGATTTGAGATCGTAGACGCGGATATCGCGATGGTGGTCGACGTCGGGATGAGCTTCGATGAGATATAGCTTTTTGTTGTCGGGCGAGATCACGATGCCGTTGGGCATGTGGATTTCGGGAGTCGTCAGCAGGCGGCTGACTTTGCCGTCGCGGTCGATACGGTAGACGGCCTTCGGATTCTCGCCCTCGGGGTCCTTTACGGCGGATCGAGACGTGAAGTAGATCCGGCCCTGCTTGTCCATGCACAAATCGTTGGGTTTGGCGAAGGGTAGATTGTGGAATCGATGAGCGAGGACGGCGATCTTGCCCGTCTTCATGTCGGTGCGCGTCACGCGGGCGGCTCCGCCCTCGCAGGCGAGTAGACTGCCGTCCGGTGCGAAGTAAAGCCCGTTGGCCTGGTGGCTCGGGTGACGAAACACTGTCAGCTTGGAGGTGGCCGGAGACCACTTGAGAATCTTCTCCGCCGGGACGTTGGTGAAATAGACGTCACCGTTGCGGTCGACTGCGGGCCCCTCGGTGAAGACCGACTTATCCGCGACGGTCGCCAGGACTTCGACATCGCCCAAATATTTGTCCGTGGCGAGATTCGAGTAGTCGGCCGCGGTGCTCCACCGCGGAGCGAACGCGGCAGTCCACGCGAACGCGGCAATTGCGACCAAGGAAATTCGGCGGGCTGAAATCATCTGCGTCCTCCTGGTGTTCATCGAGGTCTCTGTGTAGTCGTGTTCACGGGTGAACCAGGCTTTCTTCGTGTCTTTGTGTCTTTGTGTGAGACAGAAGCAATCTCACACGGGGCCACAAAGACACCAGGAAGTCCTGCGCGTTAGTGTCCCAACAGCATGACGCACGATGGCTTGGGGATCTCGATCGGCTCGCCGGTGAGCTCGATGCCGCCTTTTTCATCGATGCGGAAGACGGCCACGTTGTCGCCGGCCATGTTGGCGCAGATGAGCAGTTTGCCGTTGGCGGTAATCGCCAGGTTTTGCGGTCCCTTGCCGTGGCTTGCCGTGATCGCCAGCCGCTCGAGCCGCCCGTTCTTTCCGATTCGGTAGCCGGCGATGCTGTCGTGCCCGCGATTCGTCGCATAGAGGAACTTACCGTTGGGTGTAATCTTCACATCGGCCGTGTGCGTCACGCCGTCAAAGTCGGCCGGCAGCGTCGAAACGGTTTGTTGCTCGGCGAGGAATCCCGACTCACTGTCGAAATCGAACAGCGTCACGGAGTTGGCCAGTTCGTTAACGACGTAGACATGTTCTCCGGTCGGATCGAATGTCAGATGTCGCGGTCCGGCTCCGGGCGGTGTCCGCACGAACGGCTGCTTCGGATTGGGTGAGATCTTTCCCTGTTTGGCGTCGAGCCGGTAACAGCGAATCTCGTCCGTGCCCAGGTCGGCTGCATAGGCGAAGCGATTGTTGGGTGCGATCACAAAGCAGTGCGCGTGCGGGCCCTGCTGCCGGCTCTCGTTGACGCTCGATCCGTCGTGCTGCACGAACGCGGCCGCTTCGCTCAACGACCCGTCGTCCCGAATGGGCAGCGAGGCGACGCTTCCCGTTGTGTAGTTGGCCACAACAAGTGTCTTCCCCGACTCGTCGACGTCCAAGTAGCAGGCGGCCGTCCCGCGAGCCGACTGGCGGTTGAGCAGCGTCAATGCGCCCGCTTTGCCAATGCGGTACGCGGCGATGTGCTCATTCTCTTTGCCGCTGAACTCCTTCGCATGGATTGAGTAAAGGAACTTTCCACTCGACGCCAGAGCCAGGAAGAAAGGGTGTTCGACGTCGGCCGTGCGATGTTGCAGCGTGAGCCTCCCTGTCTGTTCGTCCAGTTGATACGCGTGAACGGCGCCTTGCTCGCCGGCCGCAAAGGCGGAAATGTAGACCAGTGGATCGGCCGCCCGCGATTGGGCCACTACAACCGAGTTCAAAGCGAGCAGCAGGGCGGGAACGATTGGCGAACGGGTGAGGTAGGTCATGGCGCACCAGGGAATTGAAGGATTGCTTGACGGATTGCGACGGGCGAGCAGCCAGTATACTGTGCGAAATGGGCTGTGCGAAACGATGCAATCTGAGCGGACTCCAGGGAGATCTTGGCCGTGTCCATCGCATCCCGACTTTCCGTCGTTCATGGCGACATCACCACCCTAGACGTCGACGCAATCGTCAATGCGGCGAACGAGTCGCTGATGGGCGGAGGAGGCGTCGACGGAGCCATTCATCTCGCGGCCGGCGATCGGTTGCTGGAGGAGTGTCGTCGGATTGGCGGATGCCCCACCGGCGAATCGCGGATCACCGCTGGTTACGAACTGACCGCCGGAAAGATCATCCACACGGTAGGCCCGGTTTGGCGCGGAGGTGGCTCCGGAGAACGCGCGACATTGGCGTCGTGCTACGCTTCCGCACTCGGACTCGCCACGGAGAACGAACTGCAGTCGGTCGCCTTTCCGTGTATCTCCACCGGCGTCTATCACTTTCCTAAAGACTTAGCCTGTGAGATCGCCGTTGCCGCCGTGGTCGAGTATCTCAGCTCGCACGAACACCCTGAGTGCGTCGTGTTTTGCTGTTTTGGGGCCGACGACTTTGCCCGTTACGAACAGAGAATCAGAGCCGAGCGGTGACTTGCCCGCCAGGATGACAGGCTGCTCCCACCGGCAAGGCAACCCACAAATACGTGACATGCAAATAGAGCATGTGCTGATCCAATGGAGATCAGGCGAAGATCTCGAGCGGCCGTTCGCCTTGGGCGACGCCGATCGACTGAGCGCGGGCCGAGAGTTGGTCAAGTGATCGGCGGCCGACGTCGCCGAGGTCGACGGTCCATTCGTTGACGTACAAGTCGACGTGCTTCATCAGAACTTCGTCGTCAAACTCCTGAGCATACCGGCGCATCGATGGCAGCGCCGCATTGCGGTCCGCCAAGGCGAAGTCGAGTGAATCGCGTATGACCGCTTGCACCGTCGCGATCGTCGCGGGGTCGAGTCGACGCTGAGCGACGATTCCGCCCAGTGGCAATGGACAACCGGTTTCCGTCTCCCAGCGCGTACCCAAGTCCTCGACGAGCCCCAAGCCGTGTTGTTCCCACGTGAACCGCCCCTCGTGGATGCAAACGCCGAAATCGGCGCGGCGATCTCGCAATTGCGGCATGATGTCGGAGAAGACCACGTGGTCGACTCGCGTCGTCCCGCTGTGGAATAGAGAGAACAGCATGGCGGCCGTCGTGTGCCGGCCCGGGCAGAGTGTGAGTTGTCCCTCGTCGGCGGGCCACAGATTCGGCCGCGCGGACAGCAACAAGGGCCCAACGCCGTATCCAAGCGCCGAGCCACTGGGCAGCACGACCGTCTGATCGGCCAGCAACAGCGCCGCGTGAAAGCTCGTCTTGGCGACGTCGAAGTCGCCGCTGAACAGACGGTCGTTGAGTTGTTGGATGTCAATCAACTCAACATCGAACTCCAATCCTCGCCAATCGACCGCACGCGTCATCAGGCCGTGAAATGTAAATGTGTCGTTGGGGCAAGTCGAGAGACCCAGCTTGATGCGTTGACTCGCCATCGCGTTCATTTCGCTTCGAGACTAGTTTGAGGAATCCGAGTAACAGGCGATCGCGGACGCCGCCAACTCCGCCGCCGCCGTCAATGCTTCGTCGATGCGCCAGTTGTCTTTGTCGCGGTCTCCGGCGCGATTGGAGACGCCGCGAATAATCTCGACCGGCAGGCCGGCCAGACGGGCGGCCAAGGCGACACCAAAGGCCTCCATGTCTTCTGCGCGGGCGTCGGGGTGGCGCGCCGCCTTGCGGTCCGCCTCGGCCGCATTCGCCGACGCCGCGCAGCAAGTCAGCAGTGTCCCGGCGTTGGCCAGGCCTTCACCGACGCTGAGGTCGAGCGAATCTGCGATGTCCCCCGGAGCCCACTGACTCCACCCTAACTCGCCGCCGCCGCGGAACAGGTCAGCTTCGCCGACGCCGATCTGGTACGACACAACTCGATCGAATCCGTAGGCCGCACCGACTGGCAGGTGATCGCCCAATCCGCCGGCGATTCCGATCAGCAGAATCCGGGCCGGTTTCAGATCCGCGATCAGTTGAGACGTGCGTGCGGCGGCGGCGATCGGGCCAAAGCCGCACAACTCAGAACGGCATTCGTGACGGCGGAGATCATCCGCCAGGCAAGTGTCCAGCGCCTGTTTCTCCAAAGAGGTCGGCGTCAAAACGAGGCAAAGGGGCATGGGGACAAGAGAGCTTTCGAAACGAGGCGACGGCGGTTGGGAATGACCAGCTCGATCGATGTTGGATAGACCAACCGCACCGATCGAGAGAGCTTAACATGTGGGCGTCACCGTTGAACCGCCCGGCCGCGCCGTTTGCTTTGGCGACGTTTCGCAGGCTCCGCCGACCTACCCGAATGTTGAGCCGCGTGGTAAGGTTGGCGAGCCCCATCAACTCACCCTGTAGAGACCAAAATGGCAAATCGCCGCGAGTTTTTCGCCGCCACGACAGCAGCACTTGTAGCCAGTTCAGGAAGCACCGACGTGTCCGCACAGCAGCCTCCGCGCCAAAACAGACCGCCGCTCAATCGACCCCTTGTCATTTCGACGTGGAAACATGGCCTCGCCGCCAACGATGCTGCTTGGAAAGTGTTGTCCGGCGGCGGCCGGGCGCTGGACGCCGTTGAGCAGGGCGTGCGGGTGAGCGAATCGGATCCCCAGGTTTCGAGCGTCGGGTACGGCGGCTTGCCGGACCGCGACGGCGATGTGACGCTGGACGCCTGCATCATGGACGAGCGCGGTGACTGCGGCTCGGTCGCCTTTCTGCAGCACATCAAGAACCCCATCTCTGTCGCGCGACGCGTGATGGAAAAGACGCCCCACGTGATGCTGGTTGGCGAAGGCGCTTACGAGTTCGCTATTGAGCAGGGCTTCACTAAAGAGGATTTGCTAACGGACAAAGCGAAGGCGGCGTGGAAAAAGTGGCGAGAGAAAAATGAGAAGCAGCTTAAGCCCGAGATCAATATCGAGAATCACGACACCATCGGACTCGTCGCGGTCGACAAGAAAGGCAACCTGTCCGGCGCTTGCACGACCAGCGGCCTCGCCTGGAAGCGGCACGGTCGCGTCGGCGACTCACCGATCATCGGAGCCGGACTGTACGTAGACAACGCCGTCGGGGCCGCCGCCGCGACCGGCATGGGCGAGGCTGTGATTCGAGCGGTCGGCAGTTTCCTGGTCGTCGAGTTGATGAGGCAAGGCAACTCGCCGGATGACGCTTGCCGCCTGGCTACCGAACGCGTGATTGAAAAGAATCGCAACTGGCGCGAATTGCAGGTCGGATTCATTGCGATCGACAAGCAAGGGCGGTTCGGCGGATACTGCATCCAGCCCGGATTCGACTACGCGGTCTACGACGGGCAAGACGGAAACCGGATGCTGACGCCGGACAGCAAAGTGGCCAAGTAGCCGCGCCTCGCCGGGACGACTGTTGTCGAGCGGCGAAACCAGAGAAGGCGCCGACAACGGCGCGAAGCCAAGGACGACATCGTTATGCTGCTCTACCTGATTCGGCACGCTCAGTCGCGCAACAACTCATTGCCGGAAGAGCAACGCTGCGAAGACCCGCCGATCACCGAACTGGGAACTCAACAGGTGGCCCATCTGGCGAAGTGGATCCACAAGCTGCATCTCTCGCAGATCTTCGTCAGCCCGTTTTTGCGGACCTTGCAGACGGCGGCTCCGCTTGCTGAAGCGACCGGGCTGGCGCCCCGCGTGCGCGTCGAACTGCATGAGAAGGGCGGCTGCTACTCAGGGTATGACGGTGTGGGAAAGCAAGGCGCCTCGGGAATGTCTGGCGACCAGATCAGAGAACTCTTCCCGCAGTTTGAGTTGGATGAGCCCATCAACGGGGCCGGGTGGTGGGCCGGCAAGCCATACGAAACAGTGGGCCAGGCCCGGCGTCGAGCCGATCTGCTATTGCAGCGAGCAGTTGCCGAGTTCGCGGATAGCGACGAGCGAATTGCCTACGTGATGCACGCCGATATCAAACTGCTTTGCCTGGAACTCGTCGCACCTCAGTTCATCGTTCCGCGCAACACGTCTGTCACAAGTCTGCAAGTCAGCAGCGGCGGATGCCGGCTGGTTGAATACAACCAGGTGGGGCACCTGCCGCTCGACTTACACTCGAGTTAGTTTCGCTGTGACAGCTTCGTCGCTAGCGGAGCGACCGCAGCAAGACCTGCTGATCCAGATACCAATCGCGGAGCGGCCGCGACAGTTTTGAGTCCGTGAACGTCTTGAAGTTGTTGATGTTCAGCGACGAGTCGACAAGCGTCTTGAGCTCTTTGCCCATCGCGACGCGAACGTCCTTGGCCCACGCCGAATAGGAGCCGGCCGAATCGGCGATCGCGCGAGCCGCGTCGACGCGAGTTTCCAGGTCGTACTTGAAGTCGACGACTTCAACGTAGGCCTTGTCGACCTTGCCGGAGATTCTCGCATCCTTGTTCTTGATGTCCCTCGTGACGATGACGTACTTCGCCGCGGCGAGAATCTGCTTCTCGAATTTGGCGATAATGTCGTCATCGACGACGTGTCCCTGGACTTTCGCGCCTAGATCGCGGCGCGTCGTCGCCCAAGTCTGCAGCAACCGGCGGACCAACTGTTTCTCAAAATCCTTGAAGTAGGCTTCTGATCGCTTCTTGATCAGCTCGCGCTCCTTGTCGGTGAACTCGTGCTCCTTCCCGTCGGCTCCGACAAACTTCTTGTAGGCGTCCTTCTCCAACAGTTCGGCGAATTTGGCGGTCATCTTGGCCGCGTCGAACTTGGTCGGCGGCACGGCGTCGGCGACCGGGGGTTTCAAATCCAGCGTCAGCGGGAGCGGCGCGAATCCGAAAGCGAACCGGTCGATGCCGCCGGCTTTCGTGATCTGCTCGTTAAGCGACTTCCAATGCGCCGCGGCGCGAGCCTCTTCGTTCAGCACTCCGATGTACGGGAAGTCCCGTTCGATTCGCAGCGAACGCGTGCTGCTGCTGAACCACTTCAGACCGCTTCGATAGTCGGAGATCAAACTGGCGACATCGGACGAGGCGCTCAGGTTGAGTTGATCCAACGGCGTGGCGTCTCGAGGATCGCGGGGAGCCTTGGCTGAGATGAATTGTTCAATCAGTCGAACGGGCAGTCCGTTGATCCGCTTCCCGACATCCGAAATCGACTCGACAATCGGCTCGGCGCCGTAGTCGAAACGGTTGACGTCGCCATAAGTTCCGACGTCATCGTCGGTCCCGAACAGCAGTTTCTTGTCGATCGCCGTGTTGTCGGCGAAGTACCCCCACTGGATCGCCGCCTTATCGTGGGGCAGTACTTCGTCCGTCGTCCGCATTTTGCACCCGTTGAAGACGGCCGACTGGAAGTGGGTGTATTCCATCACACTGGCGGACGTCAACTTGCCCTTCATTTCCGGCGGTTTTTCCTCTTTAAGATACTTGGCGAACCATTCGTCCAGCGCCTTCGGACTGACAGTGCCCGCGAGGCTGCCGGCGAAGTTGTGGCGAAGTCCAAGCACGTGGCCGACTTCGTGGGCGGCGACGTTCCTTACGTAATCCTGCGACGCTCGCAGCATCGCGGCGTTCCCCGCTTCGCCTTCATCGGCGGCGGCTAACAATGACTCCAGGCCGGAGGCGAACTGAGCCGCGTACTCTTCGATGTCGCACTCGCAGGACGCGGTCGAGCGGAACAGGGGCAAGCCCAGCATCCGCGACGTCAGCAGACGCTTCTTTTCGTCATCCTTGTCGCCATCCTTTTTCTCGTCGTCCTTCTTGTCGTCCTTCTTCTCGGGCTCCTTCGTCTCCAACGCACGCATCCTCCGCAGCACCAGCCGCGCTCGTTGAACGCCGCTGATCGCAAAGACGCTCGTCATGTACGCCTGCCCGTGCATCGATTTTCCCGTGCGGGGATCGACCAGGATGTCGGCGTAGGCGAAGCCGGCTGAATCCCAAGGCACCCATTGCACGACATTGTGCTGCGCGTCGGGAGCGGTCACTCCCTCGGGAGCCTTCTCACATCGCACGACTTCTTTGCCGAAGGCGCGGTTCCAATACAGAATTCCTCCGCGAATCGAATCGACGTAAGCCTCCGGCGTGTTGCCGCTGTAGTAGAAAGTCACCGGCTTGGTGATATCGAATCGAGCCGTGTGGGACTCGGGTCGCCCCGACGTCAGCTCCAAGGTGGCCGTCGTCTCGAAGTACCGGACGTACCGCGAAGTGACCGGCGTGTTCGACTTGGATTTGAAATCGCCCGGTGTGTAGGGTCCGATGAAGTAGCGGACTTCCATCCGCTGCTCGACGTCCTGTCGGAATTGGCGGCTGCGAGCTTGCACGGCCTGCCGAATCGAGAGTTGCCCTTTTTCGTCTTTGACCGAAAATACTCGCGACTGAGGCACTTCCAGTACATCGGCCATGGCGTCGGCGCTGAACCGGTTCCTGCCGATCCACCCGGCGGTGAAGACGCGGCGCATTCCCGCGTTGAAATCGATAATGACCTGGTTCTTCTGTTTCTTGACAACAGGGAAGGAAGCGACCAGCCGGCGTGTCGGCAAGTCGTCCGTGACGACCAGCCCCGTGCTCGACTCGTACATGTCCAGCGCATCGTCGAACAACTCGAAGATGACGATGTGACCGGACAGACCACTGCTCGTCGCCGCTTCGTACTGCGGGATGATGGAGATCGACATCAAGTACTCTTTGCCGATCGCGGCCAGTGGAACGGCCACGCGGCCGTCACCGGCGGGCTTGAGCTTGGGCGTCTCTTTGAGATCCGCTTCTTGAGCAAACGAAGCAGTTGAGATCAGGCATCCGCAAAGAGCGAGAATGACATTTCTACGAAACTGTGGCATGGTGGAATCCAAAGTGGGGAGTCATGGTGTGAAATTATTGCAACGGCCAGCTCCAGTATACCTCGGCCTACTAGCCGATGGACCCAGGCCGCCCGGCCCGGCGAATCGGCTCAATCGGTATCCCTCGCAGACGCCGTACAAGCGGTTCGCCACCGACTCGGCCAACGCGGGCGATCAACGCAACGGCTAGAATGCTCGTCACCGGAAACTCAACTCGATTGGGGATGCGATGCGGATTGAGCTGAATTCTCTCGCGTTGATGGCGTGCCTCGTCGCTGCCGCCACGGTCTCCGCCGAAGACTGGCCGCGGTGGCGAGGACCGGCCGGCAACGGGCATTCGTCTGACAAATCCGGCTGGGAGTCGGGTGCTTGGCCGCTGGGCGAGCCGCAGTGGAAGAGACGACTTCACGCGGGCGGCAGCGCTCCGATCATCGCCAATGGACGCCTCTACTCGCTCGGCTGGGCCGACGAACAGGACCATGTCACTTGCCTCGACGCCGTGACCGGCAAGACGATCTGGCGTCAAAGTTACGCCTGCCCGCCATACGGCCGCCACAGCACGGGCGACAAGGGGCTCTACTCGGGACCGTCTTCGTGTCCCACGCTCGATACGGACAGCGGACTGCTGTTCACGTTGAGCACCGATGGCGATCTTCGCTGCTGGAATGCGCGTCGCGGCGGAGAACTCGTCTGGAGAAAAAACCTCTACGAGACCTACGACGTTGGGCAGCGCCCGCTCGTCGGTACGCGCAGACTGCGCGACTACGGCTACACAACCGCACCCTTTCTCTACGGAGATTGGGTGATCGTCGAAGTGGGCGACGACGAAGGCAATCTGATGGCGTTCGCCAAACGATCGGGCGAACGGATTTGGGCGAGCGAATCCAGGGACCCGGCCGGGCACACGGGCGGGATGTCTTTGATCAAGGTCGACGGCGTCCCCTGTATCGCTGTCTTGACGATTCACAACCTGGTTGTGTCGCGGCTCGACAAAGGTCATGAGGGCGAGACGTTGGCCAAGTTTCCGTGGGAGACCGATTTCGCCAACTCGATCGCGTCGCCCGTCGTCCACGGCGACACCGTGCTTTTGACGTCCGAGTACAACCAGTATTCGATTTGCCGAGTACGGATCAGCGTTGACGGAGCCAAAGAGATGTGGCGTCAACCGTACGCGTCGGGAGTTTGCACTCCCGTGGTCATGGGCAAATACGTCTATTGGTGTTGGCGGGGCGTCTACTGTTTCGACTTGGCGACCGGCCGGCCTGTGTGGCGGGGCGGCTCCTTTGGCGACACGGCGTCTCTGATCGGCGCCGCCGACAAGCGGTTGCTGCTCTGGGCCGGTCGCGGCGATCTGGTGCTGATCGAATCGGCGGACCGATCGCCGAAAGCGTATCGAGAACTCTCCCGCAAGCGAACTCGGATGGAGAATGACGTCTGGCCCCATCTGGCCGCCGCGGATGGAAGACTCTATTGCCAAGACCGCGATGGCAACTTGCTCTGCTTCGACCTCGGCAAGCGGTAGGTCGCGCGCAACGTCGGGGCGGCGAACCTCAGCGGCGAATCCACAACTCGGCGCCCGCTAACTTGGCCCCTTCTTCAGCGACCTTCACCATCACGCGATTGGCGCCTTGGGCGATCGCCTGCAAGGGGACGGGGCGAGTGAATCGGCGGACTTCCCCGACGGCCTCGCCGCTCTTGACGCGACCAAAATTGGCCGAGCCGAACAGCATTTGCGGCTGACTGTCCGCATCCAGGCCGGTGAAGTCCAGCCGCAACTCGGCAGTGACGTCGAACCCGGCTTGCCTGACGTCCTCCGAAACATGCATCGACGTCCGCACAAACTCGTTCGCCTTGAGTGCCAGCGGCAAGCTCTGCGAATACTCGGCCGCGTCCTTCGCCCAATAGTGAGCCGGCATCCACCAGCCGGCGTCGGATATCGCATGGACCTTCGTCCGCTTGGCCAAAACGTCCGGCGAGCCGATCGCGCTGAGCACCTGGCGAGCGTGTTTCAGATCCGCCGGCGCGCCCGGGCCCGGGAACAGGTTGAACGTATAGATCCCAGCGGCCCCCTCCCGCCAAAAGCGGTTGGCGACGCCAAACCAGGCTTCGGCCGGCTGCCGCTCCGACTTTCCGCGAGGCGGACGATACATCAGGCCCGATTGGCTGATGCACGGGTAGGCGGGAATGTCGTGGCTTCGGCACAGGTCGATCATCGCCTTCACCGGCGCGTCGTAGGTGATGTAACCGCCGCCCACCGCCGCCACGTCGATCAGCTTCTCTTCAAACCAGGCAG
>JASMLW010000176.1 GCA_030748485.1 Pirellulaceae bacterium | reverse complement strand
GGGCGCCCGCGCAATGTTGAAAACGCGAGCCCTCCACCTAAACGACGAATGGGACGAGTTCGTTGAGTATCGGATCCAGCGAGAACAAGAAACACTATACGGCGCCGCCGTGTAAGACCCGGCGGCATGGCAGTTGCGCCCATCGGCGGGCAACCAGTTTCTCAGCGGATTCCGCCGCGCGGATGCAAAGCGGCGTTTTTGGTTCTCTTCTCGTATTTCCGGTTTGTTTTCTCTATAATTCGCGCC
Source organism: Pirellulaceae bacterium (assembly GCA_030748485.1). Taxonomy (GTDB): domain Bacteria; phylum Planctomycetota; class Planctomycetia; order Pirellulales; family Pirellulaceae; genus JASMLW01. The sequence continues at coordinate 22,055 of JASMLW010000176.1, read as the reverse complement.
CAACACTTCAGACATCCTCGCCATATCACCAATTCTCATCTCTTTGGAGAAAGCCGGTGAGTGCTAGAAAACGGGCGGCGGTGGCCGCACTATTGGGCGCGTTTTTGTTTACCTTCATCCACTCCCCCGCGGCATTCGCGCAGAACGCCGCCAAAGCGAAGTGGAGCCCGCTCGCGAAAAAGATCAAGTTCAAGCGAACTGGCGGCGCGACCGCGTTCTCGGTGAAACCGCAAGACAACGGCGCGAAGCTGGTCGACGCCAGCGAGAAAGAGTTGGCCCGCTACACCGTTTCGGGAGCCAAGCTCAAAATCAAGAGCGCCGACGACGATGTGATCGGCTACGTCGTCTGCCGACCGGGAAAACTGAAGATCGAGGATGATTCGGACCGTGTGCTCTTGGAGCTCGAACGCACCTCGAGCGGCGACTGGCGGCTGGAGTCAGCCAGCGAGAAGATGATCTATCGCATCAAACCACGCAGCTACGGGTTTGAAATTGAAACGGTAAAGGACACCAGCCTCTACAAGATCAAGTTGAAGGGCGGACGCACTTCGTTGCGCAACGCCCGCGACGAGACAACGATCTACACCAACGAGAAAGTTTCGACGCTGGCTGTGGCTCCGTTTGGCTTTGATGTCATTCGCAGTCGCGCAGTGAAGGCGGGTATTGCCGTCGCGCTGGCGATCGACTTGAATGGCTGCACTAAAAAGTAACTCCGCTCGGAGAGATCTCATGTCCCACGGCTGGATGCCCGGTGTCTGCAACGAGACGGCCGGCTTCTTGTTTAAGCACGACTGCGACCGACCGCCGCTGACTGATTGCCATGAATGCGGCAAGCCGGTTTGCGATCTCCACCAACGCGAAGTCGATGGACGAGTGCTGTGTATCAAATGCGCCGGCGGGGCCGTCCGCGGCTCGTCCTCGTCCACCCGGTTTCGCCGTAGCGGCGGCAGATACCATGACGACCACCTCTGGTATCACGATCCGTATTTCTACGGGGGATACCACTACGACGGCTATTACGACGATTGGGACGACGCTCCCTACGCCGAGATCGCCGCCGACGACCCCAACGATTTCACCGACGCCGATGGGGCCCCGCTCATGGAGGAAGGCGATGAGGACTTCGAGAACGATATGGACGAGAGCTGATCGGCAACGATCGCCATCGTCCCCGCTGTCGCGACGTTGGTTCCTTGCAGCTGCTGTTGAAAGGATGGATGAGCGTTGATCGTTGAGCCAGCCGCAATTCGAGACGCCTCGGTCAGGGCGGCGACTTTCCGTCGTCAGCGGTGGATCATCTACGCGCTGGGCGGCGGACACGGTCACTTGGTGCGAGCCGCGGCGTTGGCTCGAGCAACTCGCCGACTCGCCGCGCCTCCCGATTTGACTATTCTCTCCAATAGCCGAGCGGCTGCGGCTCGCTGGGCGCGCGACGAATTCGCCGACGATGAACTTATTTCGCTCGCGGCCGGCGAGCCCAAGTCGGCGACCGCAGCGCGGGTGCGGGAGCATCTGACGGCTCCCTATGACGCCTTGGTCGTCGACACGTTTCCTCGGGGTCTGGCAGGCGAATTGCTCGATGTCATCACCAGTCACAAGGCTCAGCAGACCCTGATCCATCGCGATGTGTCGCCCCGCTACGTCAAGGCCTGCGACCTGGATCAACTTGTGCAACATTTCGATTTGCTGCTCGCCCCGGGCGAGTTGGGGCCGTTGTTCCCGAGGCGGACCGCCATCCGCGAGCGGTGGTTGTTGACCAACCCCTGGTTGATCCGCGACGAGGATGAGCTGCTGTCTCGAGACGAGGCCCGCGCGGCGTTCGGGATCACCGAGTCCGACGGTCCCCTCGTCGTTGTGTTGGGAGCCGGGAAGGAGCCGGAGATTCGCGAGCGGGAGGGATTGTATCGCCGTCTGCGATCCCGGTTGGCTGGCCGCGCGGCGGTCCGCTGGATCGCCTCCTCTCCGCACAACTCAGGCGAGCCACAGCTGTCCTTGTGGCCGTTCTTTCAATACATCCGCGGCGCGGATCTGATCGTCGGGGCCGGTGGGTACAACACGGTGTACGAATCGCGCGCCGCCGGCGTCGATTTGCTCGCCGCCGTCCAGACCAGATTGTACGACCGCCAAGAACATCGACTGCACCCTTCCGAAACAGTCGCCGACGACTTTGAACTAATGCGTCGAGTGGATGAGTGGGCGGACAACTACTCCGCCGCGCCGGCGGACAAGTCGTTTGAAAATGGAGCTCACGTTGCGGCTCGAGCCATCTTCGCTTCCGTCGCCGTGAAAACAACCGCACCTATTCGAGGATGTCATGGCGATTGATTACGATCAGTTGCGTTCAACGCTCATCTATCGGGCCGACGCCAGCGCGGAGGTGCTGATGGACGACCTGGCGAGTCTCCAGTCGTTCGACGCTGAAAACGAAGCGCTCGCGGCGAAAGGCGGCCGCAATGGCTGTCTCGGCGGGCTGCTGACCATTGCCGGGGCGGCAATCGGCGTCTTCGTAAGCGCAGCGCTTGTCGATCAGCCCGTGCTCGTCGGTTCGGCAACGGTGTTCTTGATTCCCGTCGGAGCCGTGATTGCGATCGTCGGATTGGTGCTCTGGTTCAAGGGATACGCGCTCATGTCCAAGCACGGGCGCTTGGATCTTCCCGACGAACGATATCTGCTCGTCCAGCAACTGTTGATGCTGTTGCAAGCCGATGTCGGCAAGGACGAAACATTCGCCGTCAAGATTGACTTCAATCCACACAATGGGAAAGACAGTTTCGAACGCAACGGCAAAGCCGGCTATTGGAAGGTGAAGTACTACACTCACCAGTGGCTCGAGGTTCACGGCCGGTTCGTGGACGGCGTGAAGTTTTCGTTGACGACCTTCGAGAAACAGCAGGATCGTTCGCGCACCAAGCGCAGCGCATCCGGCAAGATCAAACACAAATCGAAAGTCAAACGAGCCGGTGGAGCCACCTTGCGGATGCGTTTCAAGTCGAAGCGGTTCCCGACGTTTAACGAGGTCAGCCAACTGTTTCAACAGTCCGTGCGAGTACCCGGAGCGCAGTTGAAGGGCGTCCGGGTGGGCGACGAGGAAGTTCGTCTGAGTCTGAAGTTTGGGGCCGACGGATGGAGTTCTTCCAATGCGCCGGAGCCGACCCTCGGGCTTTCCCTTGTCAGCAAGGGTGATGTCGATCAGAAAGTTCGCGGCCGGGTCGACCAGTTGGCCGCCATGTTTCTGAGCTGTTACCGAGTCCTCAACAAAGCGGCCAAGTAGCTCGATCGGCCGGCGTGTGTCGCGGTTGGACCGCAGATGCTGGATCGAGCGGCGATCGCGCTGTCTGCGTTGAGTTTAGCGGTTCGCCCTTCTTGACGGCCGCCCGGCGAATCGCCATCAACCACCCCAGAAACCGTTTGTGGGCGTGGACGGGCTTTGTTCTAATGGGGAGTTCCCGACGCCCAACAATGGCGTCCCTCTATAATCCTTCCGGGAGTTTCCCATGAGATCGATGATTGCCGCCGGCGCCGCTTTGGTAGTCGGCCTGCTGCTCGCTTTCCCCGCCTTAGCGGACGACAAGACCGACGCGAAAGCCAACAAACCACAGCTCGACGCCGCGAAATTTAAGGCGTCGCTGGCGGACGCCAACGAGCTGAACAAGTTCTTCGGCGGCGTGTTTTCTCGAGTCGCCCAAACGATCAACAGCGAACCCAAAGTGGCGGAGGCTTTGCTGGATGAGTTGGAGGGACTGTTAAAGGATGTGAAGTCCGATGACCAAAAAGTCAAGGACCTTTTGGGTCGGGCGAACGCGACCATCCCGCGCTATCGCGAACGGCTCGTTCCGCTGGAAGAAATCAAGAAGAGAATTGCCGCGGACAACAACGATGTCGCCAGTGTGCGACTCTATGTGACAAAGATCAGTTCACAGGCGAGTTCATTGGCGCGGAGCAAACCTGCCGAGGCGGCCGCCTTGTTGAAAGAGGCGAAGAAGTATCTGAAAGGCGTGGCTTCAGAAACTGAATCGGAAGCTGTCAAAAACGCCATCGACGCAGGTATCACTCGTTCCTTCGCCAGCACGGAACGCCGTGTCGCCGCCTCGCTGAAGCACGTCGCTTTGATCGGCAAGGACATGATGGAGTTGGAAGTCGACGGGTGGGTGAACGGATCGCCTCTCACCGACGCCGACTTGAAGGGCAAAGTCGTCGTGCTCGATTTCTGGGCCGTCTGGTGCGGGCCGTGCATTCGCACGTTTCCCCACTTGATCGAGTGGCAAGAGAAGTACGGCGACAAAGAATTCGCCATGATCGGGCTGACACGTCTCTACAAACGCTACGATTTCGCGGGAGGTAAACTGACGCAGGCGAATCCCCAACTCGGCAAAGAAGACGAACTCAAGATGCTCGAGAAGTTCGCCGAGCATCATAAACTCGGCCACCGTTTGGCCATCCAATCAACTGACTCCCAAATGGCGAAATACTACGGCGTGACGGGAATCCCGCACGTCGTCGTCATCGACAAACAGGGCAAGATTCAGATGATCAAGGTTGGATCGGGTGAAGCCAACGCCCAGGCGCTGGAAGCCAAGATCGAGGAACTGCTCGGATCGTAACCGCGATCGCAACCAGTTTCGGCTCAACATGGCCGCGCGAGTCAATCGGCTCGCGCGGCTTTTTTTGCGGGACTCGCGGCGGCCCGCGCGGCCCTACGCCAGCAGGTCGTCTATCACGTAGCCGTGGACATCGGTCAGGCGCCGGTCGAGCCCGTCGTGCCTGAAAGTCAGCCGCGTATGGTCGATGCCCAACAGGTGTAGGATTGTCGCGTGCACATCGTACACCTGCGTTGGGTTGTCGCGGTCCGCGGGCTTGTAGCCCCAGACATCGGACGGGCCGTAGCTGATTCCGCCGCGGACGCCGCCGCCACTCAACCAGTTCGTGAAAACGTAGGGATTGTGATCGCGGCCCGTCGATCCTTGCGTCGACGGCATCCGTCCGAACTCAGTAGTCCAGAGAACGATCGTGTCGTCGAGCATTCCGCGTTGTTCGAGATCCTTGATGAGGGCTGAGGCGCCGCGCGCCATGCCGAGCGCCAGCGGTCCATGGTCGCGCTGGATGTTCTCGTGCGAGTCCCAGTTGCGCCGCGGAAACCCGTTGTCGTTCCCCGACCAGATCTGCACAAAACGCACGCCCCGCTCCAGCAACCGCCGCGCGGCCAGGCACTTCCGACCAAAGTAGTCAGCCTCCTCCACGGGATTGATCTCTTTGTCGAATGTCGAGCGACCGTGGTCGAGGCCGTACAGTTTCAGGATGTGCGGCGACTCCTTCGAGATGTCCAGCGCCTCGGGGGCCGCCAATTGCATGGCTCCGGCGAGCTCATAAGAGCGGATCCGCGCTTCGAGCCGCGAGTCGGCGTCGCGCCGCTGGCGATGCTGTTCATTCAATTGACGGAGCAGGTTGAGCGTGTCTTGTTCCGACTGGCGGTTGACGAAACCCGCGTTTTGCGGAAACAAGTCCGCGATCGGTGACTTCGTTCCCGGGAAAATCACCGTGCCTTGAGAGTGAGCCGGCAAGAAGGCGGAATGCCAATTCTTGGGTCCATTAGAAGCGAAGCCGCGGTGGTCCGGCAGCACGACGAACGTCGGCAAGTCCTGGTTCTCGCTTCCCAACGCATAACTCACCCAGGCTCCCATGCCCGGGTATCCGGGCCGCTGAAAGCCGGTCGCTTGCAAGTACGTGGCCTGGCTGTGTACGCCGGTCTTGCCGATCATGTTGTGAATGAACGCCATCTTGTCGACGCATTCGCCAAGCGGAGCCACGACGTCGCTCAAGTGTTTTCCGCAATCGCCGTATTGCCGAAACGCGAACGGCGACTTCATCCAGGGGCCGAGCCCGTTCTGAAACGCTTCGACGTGCTCGCCAAAGTCTGACGGCTTGCCGTGATGCTTGATCAAGGCGGGCTTGTAGTCCCACAAGTCGAGGTGGCTGGCGGCTCCGCCCATAAACATCTGCACCACTCGCTTCGCCTTCGGCGGATGGTGAAGCACTCCCAGCGCCGCGTCGGCTCCCGTTCCCCGGGCGTCGTCCGCCGCCAGCAGGCCATCGTCAAGCAACAGTTGCGAAAGCGCCAGGGCGCCAAATCCGCCACCTACCTCGGAGAGGAACTGTCGACGTTGCATTGGTTCAGTCCACAAAAACGAATTCGTTCAGATTGAGTATCAGTCGGCAGACATTCTCCCAACCGTGTCGGTCGGCGTAAGCGAGTAAGGCGGCGCGCTCGCCTTTTGTCGGCGAACGCGACAGGCCGAGTTGGAATGCTCGCTCCAACCGCGCCTCCGCGTCCGACGCCTCGGACCCCAACCGCGTGGCGAAGTGTTGCGACATGGCGACCATAAAACGGTTGTTGAGCAGCGCCAGCGCCTGCAGCGACGTCAACGTTTCATCCCGTCGCGGTACGGACATCGACGGATCGGCGCAGTCGAGCGTGTTCATGAACGGTTGGGGCTGGGAGCGGACGATGAATCGATAAACGGCCCGCCGATGCGTGCGCGGGTCGTTGGCGTCGTGCTTGGTGTATTCGAAGTGCGGCGAATGCTGCGGGTGCTCGATGACAAAATCTTGATATCCGGGCCCGCCCATCGAATAGTTGAGCCGTCCGGCGGCCAGCAGGCTGGCGTCCCGGATCTCCTCCGCCGTCAATCGTCGACGATTCATCCTCCAAAGAAACTGATTGCCGGCGTCAATCGCCGCGCGGGCGTTGTCGCTGCGGGACGATTGGCGATAGGCGGAGGTCGTGACGATCAGGCGGTGCAGCTGTTTGAACGAGCCGCCGCTGTCGTGGAAGTAGGTCGCCAGCCAGTCGAGCAGCTCGGGATGTGTGGGCAGTTCACCGCCGCGGCCAAAATCATTCGGCGACTCGACAAGGCCTCGACCAAAGTGGTACTGCCAGACTCGGTTCACAATCGAGCGCCACGTCAGCGGGTTGTCAGCTCGAGTGATCCAGTCGGCCAATGCGGCCCGACGGGATCCTTCATCGTGATCCGCCGGCAAGTCGAACACCGGCGCAGCTCCCTCGATCAGCGGCGCGACGCCCGGTTGGACCGGAGCGCCTGGCTTGGTGACTTCTCCCCGATGCAAGATGAAAATCGGTCGCGGTCCGAGGCCGTGGCGGCCGCGGAAGGCTCCCGTTCCGTTGTGCACCGTTCCCGCGTAGACCATTCCCGGCTTCGGTAACGCCGACAATTCGGCAGTCGCTTTCGCTTGGTCCTTCTTGATCGCCGCCCGTTCTTCCACGAGGCGCTTGCCGGCGGCGTCTGACAACTGTCGTGAGAGCTCCCGCTGCAAACTGGCAATCTTGGCGCGGGCGTCCCCCTCCGAAAACAGCTCGGCCAGTGCGGAGCCGTGGGCTGGACTGGCGTTGCGGCTGCTGAATCCATCCACCGCAAACTTCTTCGACCAGCGACCGCTTTCGATCGAATCGCTGGCCGCAACCTGCGATTGTCGAGCCAGGTTTTCGCCATCGCTCCAGACTTGCATCTCGGCCACCGCGAGGGCGTGGCCGGTCGCGTCGCGTTTCCACAGTTTCGAAGCCGTCAGACGGACATAGCGAGCTTCGGAGCCACCCATGTCGACCACCAGTCGACGATTTAAGGGTGGTGGGAAATCGGCTTTGCTCCGATCGAAGACGACTCGCGCATCAGACCGATCCGCCTTGCTGGCGACTTCAATCTGAAATCGCAAGGGGAATCCGAACCCGGGTGTGTCTTTCCAGTCGGTGGGGAACGCCGGGACCACCACCAGTTGATCGACTTTGCGGACGGAGGCGAGATTGAGTTCGATCCACTTTGTCGTTTCGCTCCGCGGCGAGAACTGGCTGTGATACCCGTTCGTCTTACTCGCCTGCGCCCCGCCCGCAACGTCGTCGAGTGAGTGGGAGCCCAGCACGCCGTCGGCGATATTGGCCCTGCCCCAGCGCGGCATCGCCTCAATCGAATCGAGCGACGTCACGCGCTTAACGGGAAGTTCGACGCCGTTGGCGACGGCCGCCGCTTCGCCGATCGCGAAGATCCAATCTTTCGACAACGGCTTGTCACGTTGACGGCGGTTCCACAAGCTGAGCGCCGTCACGCGCAGGTAACGAACGCGCTTTCCTTGCCCGGCGATGCGAACCGGCGAGCGTCCGGGCCGCGGGAAATCCGCATCGCTGTAGTCGGCGAGCAAGACGGAGTCTTCGAGGTTCGCGTCGGTCGCTCCTTCGACGCGGAAACGATGTGGGAACCCGAAATCGGCCCAGCCGTACTCGTCGGCGCCGAACAGCAGCAGTTCGTCCAGCGCCACGACTCGCCCCAAGTCGAGCTGAACCCATTTCGTCGTGTTCTGCTTCGCGGCGACTTGACTGTGATAGCCGTACGCGAAAGATCGAGGCGTGGTCGCCTTGGATTTGCGATCGGCCGCTTTTCGCATCGCCGCCAGTTGATTTTCGAGCTTTCGAACAGCCGGCGTCTTGCGCGATTCGATCCGTTCTTCGACTTCCTTTAGTTGTCGCGCGAGCAGCTCCTGACGCTGGGTGATTTCCCGCCGCCGCGCGGCCGATTCCGGTGACTCGTCGTACGGGCGGTCGGCTCGATCGACCGCGGCGAACACCGCCTGCAGGCGGTAATAGTCCAGCATGGTCAGCGGGTCGATCTTGTGGTTGTGGCAGCGGGCGCACTGGACGGTCACGCTGCAAAACGTGTTCATCGTACTCGTGACCATGTTGTCGCGGTCGAGATTGCGCGCGACCTGGCCATCGATTTTGGTCTCGGGAACTTCGGCGTGACCGATGAAATCCCAAGGGCCGGCCGCAATGAATCCGGTGGCCACAACGCCATCCACCGTGTGAGGATAGAGCTTGTCGCCAGCCAACTGCTCTCGGACAAACCGCGCATACGATTTGTCGTCGTTGAAACAGCGAATCACGTAGTCGCGGTAGGGCCACGCGTTGAGCCGTAACTTGTCCTTGTCGTATCCGTGCGTGTCGCCGTAGTGAACGACGTCCAGCCAATGCCTGGCCCACCTCTCTCCGTACCGCGGTGAGGCCAACAGTCGATCGACCAGCTTCTCGTACGCGAGCGGATCGTCGTCGGCCAGGAACCGCTCGACCTCCTCCGGATCAGGCGGCAATCCGATCAGGTCGTAGTAGACGCGACGGATGAGCGTGCGGCGATCCGCCGGTGGAGAAGGTCGCAGGCCCTTGTCGCGAAGCTTGGCGATCAAGAATCGATCGATCTCATTCGCCGACCACGCCGCCTCCTCAGCTGACAGTTCGGGAGTATCTGTTCGTTGGATCGGTTTGAGCGACCACCAGTCGAAATCGCGGATCTCGGGCGCAACGATGACTCGAGACGCCGGCCAGCTCGCACCTGCGGCGATCCAGCGACGAACGGTTGCGACTTCGGCCGCCGTCAGCGGCTTGGCCTTCTTCGGCATCGTCGGCGGCTGCCCGTCCTGCGGCAGCAACGCGTCCAGCAGCCCACTCGCAGCCGGATCTCCGCGTTCAACGTATCCGCTGTCGAAGAGCGCTTTCTTTGTCTGCAACGAGAAGTCGCCCTTGTGGTCCACATCGTTATGGCAGCGCAGGCATCGCTCCGCGAAGATCTTCGAGACGGCGCTGAATTCGTCGGCGTCGACGCTCGCCGACAACATCAGAAGGCAACAGACCGTCGCGGCGACGATCCGACAAGAGGCGGGCGTTTTCATGGGAGGACTTTGTTGATCACAGGCGGGAATCGAGTCATCCATGATAAACCCGATCCGCGTCGTCGCTCAATGGAATGAAGTTGTCCGAGGAGGGTGCGCCACCAGCGACACAACCGCTCCTCAGGTGATCCATTCTATTCGATGACGCGAACAGGCGTTGCGTCGGGCGACTCGCGGCGCACCCAATTCACGAGCGGTGAGGAGAAACCGGGAGCATCGATTCGGATTTCATCGCCATCTTCGTAGCGCCAATCGCGCTCGCCGAAGCTCAATTTGCTCGTGCCAAAAAAGTGCACATGTGCATCTCCTGGCTGGCGATGTTGGGGATACTTGAAGTGGTGGTCTTCGCAGTTCGCCAGCGAGTGGCACATGTGCTGCTCGCCCGTGAAGAGCGGACCGCTGTCGTAAAGTGTCTCGCCGCCGCGCGCCACCCGGCAGCGCACTCCGATCTCTTGAAAATCGCATCCCACGACAAGCTCGGGCCCCACCGCGCACGTTCGCAGCTTTGACGGCGCCAGGTAAAGGTAGTTGACGCGTTCCGTCTGGTGGTCGGACCATTCGTTGCCGAGCGCGAAACCGAGCCGCACTGGTTCGCCGCGCGAGTTGATCGTATAGCACCCCACTAACTCCGCTTCCTCTCCACCGTCCGGGGCCAAGGCGGGGACGTCGAGATAGTCGTTGGGGCCGCGAAGATTACAGCCGTTACCTTTGTAGAACCACTCGGGCATCGCCCCGCGTTCTCCTTGCGGCGGTTTGCCTCCCGCCAATCCCATCTCGAACATCCGACGAGAATCGGTGATCGGTTCGTCACTCGACTTGGCGCCGTCTTCGGCGTGCATGTCGTTGCGCGACTGCATGCTACCCAAGTGAGTCAGACCGGTGCCGGTGATGAGCAATCGATGGGGCGATTCGTGATCCAACGGGGCGAGCAAGTGCGGCTCTGCTCCCCCGGGCGTCGCCGCCAACAAGGGCGGGTAATCCAAGTGGGCGGCGGCTGGCGAGTCGGCCGCTTCTTGCAACGCGTCGCGCCACGCGCCGCCGCCGCCGTCAACCGACTCGACCACATCGATGACTCGCCGCCAATCGCTGCGCACGGTCGTCACGTCGATCGCTTCGTCATGGCGAACGACGCCAACCCGGCGGCCGTGTTGGGGACTGCTGATCTGAACGACTCGCATCATGAATGGGACCGCCGTCTGGAGTGAAGCTAAAAATATCTCACACAAGGGCGCGAAGAGAGCGGATTCAAGGGCGACGCGGCGCTTTGAACTTCGTCTTTCAAATCTCCGCTCCAGGCGATCTCTTTCCTTTGTGTCCTGGTGTCGTTGTGTCCTGGTGTGCGACTTCTTCAAAAACGTCTCACACCTCTTGCTAAACGTATTCAGGCAGAAACTGTTTCCAGTTTTCGTAGATGATATTGTGAATCATCTCGGTGGGCACTGGCGGCAGGTGCGTGCCGGAAATGATGTCGTTGACTTTCTGTTGACCGGCAATCACCTGTTCGGCGGTCGCCGAGGGGAAATCCGATCCAAAGATCAGCTTGTGTTCCACGCCGTACTCAATCGCCGACATGAACGCTTGGTAATGCCGCAAGGGCCGGTAGTGCAGCGCCGAGATATTGCTGTACAGGTTTGGATGCTTGCGAATCAGGACGACGCACTCGTCCTCCCAGGGATGCCCCATGTGGGCGATCACAATTCGCAGGTCGGGGCAAGCGATCGCGATGTCTTCGAGCTGGATTGGGTTGGCGTACTTGAGCGGCCCCGGCCGGACGAATGAAGTGCCCTGATGGATGTTGACCGGGATTCCCAGGTGCTCCGCTTTGCGGAACAAAGGCAAATGCCGCGGATCTTGGGGATCCCAGTTCTGGTAGATCGGCGAGCACTTGAGTCCGCGCAGTCCCAAGTCGTCGACGTAATGTTCCAGCTGCTCAACGCAGTCGTCATCGTTGGGGTCGACGGAGCACCAGCCGATGAACTTGTCGTCGTGTTCGCGCACGAAGTTGGCGATCAACTCCTGGTCGGCGTTGATTCCGCAGAACGGAGCCTTGATGCCGAAAACGATCGCCCGATCCACACCGGCCGAGGCGGCCAGCAACTGGTCCGGTCGCGAGTCAAACGCATTCTGTTCGGCGATGTCGCTGCCGGCGAAATAGACATCCGCCGACAGCTTCATCTTGGCCTTCTTGGCCTCCCACGCGAACTCGACGAATTCGTCGGACAAGTGATCTGGGTGCCACATCAGGTTGGTGTGCGTATCGAAGAGCATATTGGCGTCTCGCGGCTGGCTCGGGTCTTCAGCTTACGGGTTGTCGTCGGGAGCGAAAGTTTCTAATCTGTCTGACTTGGGCGTCGCCGCTCGAGTCTCTTCGGACAACCTCCACTTGCGGCTGCCATCACTGGGCGATGATTTCGAGGTAGTGATTTCGAGGTAGTGAAATGGCCGAAGCAGTTATCGGTATCTGCGTCTTGACCGCCGTCCTGTTCGTGGGAACGGGCGTTACGGCGTACGTCGTTTTCGGCGACGGCCAGGACAAGTGAGCTGACAAGTGAGCTGACAAGTGAGCTACGGCCCCCAGCCGCAGAGAATCTCGTCCCACTGGCGGTGATTGTAGCAATTCGGCCGCCCAGTCGAGGGCTCGTTCGCAGCTCAACCATAACGTTGGAGTCGCGCCTCGACTTGCCGCCCGCCCTTCGCGCTCGCCGATCGGGCCGTCTGCTATAATCGACGGTTTTCGTTTGAGTGCGATGACATGATGCAAGCGGATGTGACGATTGTCGGCGGCGGAATTGTCGGACTGGCGACCGCCTACGCGGTTGTCCAGCGGCATCCCGGCAGTCGCGTCATCGTGCTCGAGAAAGAGCGGCAACTTGGTCTGCATCAAACGGGACACAACTCGGGCGTCCTGCATACGGGGATCTATTACAAACCCGGATCGCTGAAAGCACAAAACTGCCGCGACGGCAGGAAGGCGATGGTGCAGTTCTGCCGCGATCACGAGATCGATCACGAGATTTGCGGCAAGGTCATTGTCGCCGTCAGCCGCGATGAGGTTGCCAGGCTCCAGGCGATCTACGATCGCGGCCAGGAGAACGGCGTTCGTTGCGAGGTGATCGATCGCGCACGGTTGTTGGAACTCGAGCCGTACGCGGCCGGCGTCAAGGCCATCCACGTTCCCGACGCCGGCATCGTCAGCTTTGGCCAGGTGTGCCAGCGGCTGGCCGACATCGTGCGGCGACAAGACGGACAAGTGCTGACCGGAGCTCGCGTCATCGGAATCGACTACCGGCAAGGGAGACTCACAGTTGAGTCCACGGTGGGCGACGTTGAAACACGTTGCCTGGTTAACTGCGCGGGACTGCATTGCGACCGGATCACAGCGATGACGGGTGTACAGCCGGCGGCCAAAATTGTGCCGTTTCGCGGTGAGTACTACGAACTCAAGCCCGCATCTCACCATCTGTGCCGCAACCTGATCTACCCGGTTCCCGATCCGGCGTTTCCGTTTTTGGGCGTTCACTTCACTCGCATGATTGACGGATCGATCGAGTGCGGTCCCAACGCGGTCCTCGCCTTTGCGCGAGAGGGATACCGGAAGCGAGACATCAACCCGGGTGACTTTGGTGAGTCGCTCGGTTATTCGGGATTCCAGAAAGTGGCCGGCAAATATTGGCGGATGGGGGCCGGCGAGATGTGGCGCTCGTTCAGCAAGGGAGCCTTCGTCAAGGCGCTGCAACGGCTGATGCCTGAAATCCGCCGTGAACATCTCACACCGGCTCGCGCCGGCGTCCGCGCACAGGCGATTGCGCCCGACGGCCGCCTGGTCGACGACTTCCTGATTCAACAGGCCGGGCCGATCGTCCATGTCAACAATGCTCCTTCTCCCGGAGCCACCTCGTCTCTCAACATCGGCAAAACCATTGTTGAGAAACTGCCGGGAATCAACTGAACGGCGCCAAACTCCGACTTGCGACGAGCTATGACGACTGATCAAGATCATGCTGACGTTCCCCGTTTTGCCGCGGATGGCCTGCAAGCGTTCACCGCGGACGTTCTGATCCACTTGGGGTTGCCCGCGGACGACGCGGAGCGAGCGGCGGAGATTCTCCTGGCGAGCGATCTGCGGGGGATCGACTCGCATGGGATGGCTCGCTTGCCGCACTACGTCGAGCAGTTGCGCATTGGACGGCTCAACGCCGCGCCCGAGATTCGCATTGTCCGGGAGACCGCGTCCACCGCGACGATCGATGGCGACAACGGCATGGGCCTGGTCGTGGGGCCCTTCGCCAACGAGCTGGCGATGCGGAAGGCTCGCCGCTGCGGCAGTGGTTGGGTCGCCGTTCGCAACACGAACCACTTTGGGATCGCCGGGTACTATCCAATGCGGTGCGCTGAGAACGACTTGATCGGCTTGGCGATGACGAACGCCAGCAGCCTGGTCGCGCCGCTGTGGAGCGCCGACCGGATGATGGGAACGAATCCGCTTGCCATCGCATTTCCCGCCGCCACAGAGCCGCCCGTGGTCATCGACATGGCCACCAGCGCGGTCGCCTTCGGCAAGATCGTGTTGGCTCGATACGCGGGTGAGTCAATTCCCGCCGGCTGGGCTGTCGACGCGGGCGGAGCTCCGCTCACCGATCCCCAATCCTTCGACAATCGCTGCGCGCTCGCTCCGCTTGGCGGCAGTCGCGAGACGGGCGGACATAAGGGGTATTGCCTCGCTTCGATGGTCGACATCCTCTGCGGCGTGTTGAGCGGGGCTTGCTGGGGCCCGTTCGCGCCGATGTTCTTTGACTTGCAAAGCTCAGCTGAGAGTGAAGTCGGTAAGGGCCTGGGCCACTTCTTCGGCGCTTGGAGCTTGGATGGGTTTATGGACGCCGACGAGTTTAAACGGCGCCTGGATCACTGGATCAATGTCTTTCGGCAGGCGACTCCCGCCGCCGGCACGGAGGGCCCGCTCATCCCCGGCGACCCCGAACGACTGGCCGAAGTCGATCGGCGACGAAACGGAATCCCCCTCGCTCCCCAGGTCGCCGAACAACTTGCCAACCTGTCGGCCGAACTGGGCGTTGCCTGGCGACAGTAGCCAAGGCGCCGACTCGTTGTCACTTTTCTTGCGGATGACGCGTTTCTTGTTGAATCGGGGACTCGCTCCCAGCGTGGTCATCTCAGATCGGGAACGCCACGCCGCGGCCAAGGTGAATCTGGGTAATTTGTAGCGTTTGGGAGTCGTTCTGCGTTTGATAGCAATTGCAAGCCTGGCGCCGCCGATAACACTTCTAACGATCCTAACCTGGCGGCGGTGACTCGCCGCCAGCGCGGAACGGCTCACCTCAACCCACCTTCGCGACCACCATCACGTCTTCGCATTTCCAGCGGCAAATCCTATGTCGCCAGGGGAAGTGCGGCGTTACACTCCCCCTGTTTTTCAAACGTGCACTCCTGCGCGCCCATGTACCGCTTGTTGATCATCATCGCCGCCGGTCTCGCATCGCTGATACTCAGCGCGGCGCCGGCCTCCGCGCAGTTCTTTTGGAATGGGCGGCTGAGAGAGGGGCCCGCATTGCGGTCCGCCCGTTCAGCTTCGGGCGCGAATGAGCGCGTGATGGCGCCCAGCCGCATTGAGCCGATATCGTGGGAAGAGCGCAACGTCGTGGGCGAGCCGGTGGCGTTCGACTGGGACCGCCACCAGCGTGGGGACGAGGGGCTCGTATACGAAGACGAATGGCACGTTCAGATTCTGCCGGAGGGTCTTGTCTACCGCCCCTATCTCGCGGCTGTGAACCAGCCGCGCTTTTCGGCCCACATCGTTGGCGAGAAGGACGACGGTTGGTTGTTCGACGCGGCGCTCGGTTCGCAGGTTGGCCTGTGGCGTTGGGGTACGCTTGACAACAACATGCCCGAAGGTTGGCAGATTGACGCCGAGGGGGTCGCTTTCCTGCGGCTCGACATTCCCGAGAACTTGGACGTTCGCTCGGCCGACTTTCGCGCGGGGGTGCCGGTCAGCTACGCGTGCGGACGGCACCGCACCCGGTTCGGGTACTACCATCTCAGCTCGCACTTGGCCGACGAGTTTCTCCTGAAGAACCCCGGATTTCCTCGACTCAATTACTCCCGCGACGTTCTCTTGCTGGGACACTCGTTCTACTTCCGAGAGGATTCCCGAATCTATGGGGAGGCCGGTTGGGCTTTCAAGAGCGACGTGAGCAAGGAGTGGGAGTTCATTCTTGGACTTGAGCGGGCCCCAGTGCGGCCGACCGGAATTCGGGGCGCCCCGTTTTACGCAGTCAACGTTCATCTCCGCGAGGAGGTCGATTTCGGGGGCACGTTCACGGCCCAAGCCGGTTGGGCGTGGCGCGGAGACCGCAGCGGTCGACTGCTGCGCATGGGCGTCCACTACTTGAACGGCAAGAGCCCCCAATTCTCGTTCTTCAACACGTTCGAACACCAAATCGGTTTCGGCGTCTGGTACGATTTCTAAACCGATCTTGGCAATGCGGCCGGCGGCCCTCTCCTGTGGCGCCCTCTCGCTGTGGCAGACGAGAAGTGAGCGCAAGAGCGTCGCTAGTGGCGGACGAGACCTGGGTGGGCGTCGAGGTCGAGTGACTCGAACTGGCCTGCGCGAAACCGTTCCCAAGCGATACCCCCCATCACCGCGTTGTCGGTGCACAGCGCGATAGGTGCGACAATCAGCTGGGCGTCCACTTCCGCTGTCGCCTCGCTGAGCCGCTCGCGTAGCCGTCCGTTGGCGGCGACACCGCCGCCGACACAAAGCCGGCGCAGTTGAGTTCTTTGCAATGCAGCGATCGCCTTGCCGACCAGGCAGTCGACGACCGCCTCTTGAAAACTGGCGGCGAGGTCGGCGACTTCTTTTTCGGAGAGATCGATCGAACTCAGGTCGGGACGTCCCGGTCCGGCGATCCGGTACCTGACAGCCGTTTTCAACCCGCTGAAACTGAAATCGAGTCGATCGTCTTTGAGGAATGGGCGAGGGAATGCGTGGGCGCGTGGATCGCCGGCGGCAGCGGCTCGCGAGATGGCCGGACCGCCTGGATAAGGGAGCCCCAACATGGCGGCCACTTTGTCGAACGCTTCGCCGGCAGCGTCGTCGATCGTGCCGCCCAAGTACTCAAACTCCGCAGCGGAGGAACAGCGGTAGAGGCTCGAATGCCCACCGCTGACGATCATGCCGACAGTGGGAAACACGTCCTCGCCAGCGGACATCCGGCAAGCGTAAATGTGAGCGTGCAGATGGTTGACCGCTAACAACGGCTTTCCCAGGCACATGGCCAACGTCTTGGCGGCCATCAGCCCGACGAGCAACGAGCCGGCCAGCCCCGGCGTGTTGGCGACGGCGATGGCGTCGAGCTGCCGGGGTTTGACACGCGCCCGCCGCAGGGCTTCGTCGACGACCGGCAGGATTCGCTCGAGGTGAGCTCGCGCGGCGATCTCGGGCACGACTCCCTGGAACTGCTGATGGAGTTCATCCTGCGACGCGACGACCGAACTGAGGACTTCCAGCTGGTCCGTGATGACCGCCGCGGCCGATTCGTCACAAGTCGATTCAATCGCCAACAACTGCATCAGTTCATTCTTTGTTCGATGGGTTGTCCGCCGGCGTCGCCGCCGCTTTTTGCATCTGCCGCCGGACGTCTTCGAGTGCTCGGGCCAACTGCGGGTCAACGTGGCGGGTGTGGATCAACTTGCCGTCTTCATCGCGACGCAACAGATCGTTTGCGCGGCGCATCGTCACCATTCTTCCAAACTGAGCCGCGTTGAGTCCGACGGCGAGACCCTCGTCGGGCGTCACTCCCCAAACGGCACTGTCGGGCGTCTCCTTGCCGCGATGGATGTTGGCTCCACTGGGGCGGTGATATCCGGCGGTGGTCAGTTTCACGGCGCTCTTACCGGATTCGAACTCGATCACATTCTGCACGCTGCCCTTTCCCCAGGTGCGCTCGCCGACGACCGTCGCGCGGTCGTGGTCTTGCAGACAGGCGGCAACCACTTCGCTGGCGCTGGCCGAGTAGTGATTGACGAGTACAGCCGTGGGCATTTTGGCGATCGTGTTGTGCTTGTGAGCCCGCCATGTCCGATTCGGATAGTTGCGCCCGCGGACGCTGACGATCTCGCCTTCAGCGATGAACATGTCGGAGACTTGAACCGCGGCCGACAACAGTCCGCCGGGATTGAACCGCAAGTCGACAATCAGCCCGCGGGCCTCCTGCTTCGACAACTCCTCCAGCGCGTCCTGCATTTCTTTGGCCGTCCGGCGGCCGAAATGATCGATTCGCACGTAGCCGATCTTGGCGTCGTGATCGAACATGAAGTCCCACGTATCATCGTCCTTGCGGCGGTCGCCCAGCACCGAGGGAAGCTTGACGACTTCGCGTTTGAGCTCCACCGACTTGCGTTCGCCCGACGCCTTCACGATATCCAGTTTGACGGTTTCGCCGAGCTTGCCGCGCAGTCGTTCGGCGACTTGATCGACGTTCGAGAATCCCTCCGCCAGCTGGCCGTCGATCTTTTCGATTCGATCGCCGGCCACGAGTCCGCCGCGATAGGCGGGGCCGCCGAACAGCGGGGCCGCGATGATCGCGTTGCCGTCGACGACGGACACGCGGACACCCAACCCGCCGAACTCGCCGTCCAGCTCTCGGCGGAACTCCTCCAACTCGCTGGGAGCGATGTAGGAAGAGTGCTGATCCAGTTTCGACAACATGCCTTCGATCGCCGCCTCGAGCAACTCGCGGCGCCCGATCTCTTTGACGTAGTTGCGATCGACTTGATCGAGCGTGTCGACGAACAGCTCGAGCAATTTATAGAACTCCTCGTCGTCGGCGCGGGAGGCGGTCGGAGGTTTGTCAGCTCGCTTCTCGGCGGGACGATCGCTGGCGTTGTCCGGTGGGCGGGGAGATGGGACCTGCGCTTGGACCGGAGCCGCAAGGAAGGTGCAGCCCACGATGGCTGAGCCGGTTAGAAAACGGCGAAACGACAGATAGTTGTAGTGACGCATTGCCGAATTCCATCGATGGGTTGGTCGCGAAGCAGTCGCCAGCAACGACTGTGCGATTATAGAGACGGCCCAAAACGCCGACAAACGCGGCGGTTGCCAGCGCACAAAAAAAGCCCGCCGAAGCGGGCTGAACAAGTTCTTCTCAGTTTGGTTAGAAGCCGCCGCCGAAGCCGCCGCCGCCGCCGCCGCCGCCGAAGCCGCCGCCGCCGCCCTGACCACCCTGACCACCCTGACCGCCTTGGCCCTGACCACCCTGACCGGTGACAAAGTTAAAGGTGGTCACTTCGCCGATACCGGTGAAGACCGGGATCGAGGGGATGCCGATGCGAACGTACTTGCGATCGGGCGAAACAATCACCGATGTCAGCGACAAGTTCGTGCCTTCCGGCAAGACGGTGATCTGCGGTCGGAAACCGACGCCGCCGCGACCACGGAAACCGGCCGGGCCAAACGGGAAACCAGCTCGGCGAGCCATGGCGAAGTCGCGAGCAGCACTGCTCGACTCGGAAGTCGAAAGTTGTTGAGCCAACACGGCGCGTCCCAGTTGGACGTGATCTTGGACCAAGTTGGCCAAATGCGCCTGCTCGACAAACTGCTCACGGCGTCCCTTGGGCAATTCAAAAATCACGAGAGCATCCTTGTCGCCGATCTCGATTTGGCGATGGATGTGATGTTGCTTCTTTTCGCCGTAGTTGGTCACGATATCGACCGTCACTTTACCGGCCGTCACCTCGCCCCAAATCTTGCGGATCAGCACGCGGTACTCGCCGCTGAATCCTTCGGGGCAGACGTAACCTTCCGAGTACCCTTCGATCTTGGCGCCGTTGGCTCGCGAAAAAGTGTCGCCGAGCAACACTCCGCCGCTCGTCGAAAACGGCGTTCGCAGCGAGCAAACACTGCCGGACGGTTCTTCGACCATCAGGTCGAGATCCGCGTCGCCCGTCCACGTGACTTTCACCAGGCAATCGCGCCGGCTCGCGCTGACCAACTCGTCGTAGTAGGCCTTCGCCTCTTTGGCGCGGCCCGCTTCCTTGAGTTTCTCCAAGGTCGCTTTGGCGACGTGAACGGCTCGCTCCTCAATTCGCCGCTGCTCTTTTGGCCACGCGTGCCGGAGGATGCCGACGGTGGCCCAGCGGATGGCTTCGATGTCGTCCTTGCGAACGGCGATGCTGAGGCCTTTGATGTACGGCTCGGGCCGCATCGGCAACATGCTGGCCGTCTCGCGGTAGAGATGCAAAGCGGGATCGTCGTGGCCCAACTTCGTGAAGTAGTTGGCCACGTAAAGCAGCGTCTCGGCGCTCTCGCCAAAGTCGACTGCGGACAGCAACGCTCGCTCGATTTCGTCGGCGGGAGCCTCTCTGGCGACCAGAGCCAGGCTGAGGGCCTCGTACATCCAGGGTTGCACTTGACCGCTGCGGAGAGCAGCGCCGATCAACGCCTCAACCTCCGCAAACTTCTGATCTCGCATCAGCTTGCGAACGGTCTGGCGAACCGACGCCTGGTCGGATTTGCCGTCGGCGAAAACCTTGTCCCACGCTTGTACGCGGTCTTCGCCCTCAGCGCGAATGACGGTTGCTCGTTGAGCTTGCTTTTGAGGAAACCGGACTTGCGGTTTTGCCGGAGCCAGTTTGA
This sequence comes from Pirellulaceae bacterium, assembly GCA_030748485.1. Lineage (GTDB taxonomy): Bacteria > Planctomycetota > Planctomycetia > Pirellulales > Pirellulaceae > JASMLW01. The sequence continues at coordinate 1,684 of JASMLW010000176.1, read as the reverse complement.
GCGAATCGGACTCGGGCTTTTCGTCGAGCTTGATGTCGTCGGTGACGTTGAACATGCCGCCGCCCATACCGCCGCCCATCATGCCGCCACCCATGCCGCCGCCCATGCCGCCACCCATGCCGCCGCCCATCATGCCGCCGCCCATGCCGCCGCCCATGCCGCCACCCATGCCGCCACCCATGCCGCCCATCATGCCGCCGCCAAATCCCAAGGGACTGCCGCCGGTTTGGATCGGAAGGACCAAGTCGCCGACCGGGTAAACCTTGGTGACCAATTGCAGCTCGGCCTCTTCAGGCGTCGTAATCTGCAGCACTTCGTCGCGAATGATGTACGTCAACTCGAGTTCCTTGAGCATCAGCCGCAAAGCGGAACGCAAGGAGATTCCCCGCAGGTTGCGGGTGACGGGCGTATCCGTGCCGATGCCGACATCGTCCAACGCCTTGGTGTCGATCACGATCGGGATTCGATGCAGATCGGCCAAATAGTCGATGACTTCGTTCAACGGTTGCTCGATGAACTCCAACGTCGTGTCTTCATCCAACGCGGTGAAGATACGTCGTTCACGCTCGTTGTCGCCAGTCAAGTCCATCGACTTGTACTTGGCGCGTTTTCTCGATAAGTCCTCCCAGACCTCGGCGGTCGGGTAAAGGATCGGCGGCTCGTCCACAAACGGAACCAAGCCGACTTCGTTCTGGAACAGCGAGTCGGCGAAATTGCGGTGTCGCAATTCCTGCACGCGTTTCATGCCCTTGATGTGCCGTGTGAATTTCGACGCCCAAGCCGCTGACCGGCCGATGACCGAATCCGGCTCCAACTGATCCACCTGCTCGGCGACGTCCGTTTGCGCTTGGATGTAGCGCTCTTCGTCCATCAAGGAATTGAACCTCGCCATCAACTGCTGCACCTTGAGTCGGTTGCGAGCCAGTTGAGCGACAAGTCGTCGAGCTTCTTCGGCGGCCGCGGCTGCTTCCTCTTGGAATGCTCGTCGATCCGCTTCGGTCACTTCGCGCCGCTGAGCCTGCTGGACGGCTGTTTCAATCCGATCTCGCAGCTGACTGCGGACCTCGGGGTCCAACTCGGGAGTCCGTTCGACACCTTCCAGCAACAACTTCAACTCGCGTGCGGCGCCTTCCGCATTGGTGCTCATCTGCTGACGAGCCTGGTTGAGCCCCTCTTCGACTTCCGCCTCAATGATCGATTGCTGAATCTTCTTCTGCGTCTCGATCTTGTTAAGAAAAGCCCTTTCTTCATTCGCAAAGGACTTGAGAAGAGACCCATCGTCCTGGAAATGGACCAGCTTGAGAGCCGGGTCTTGGGCCAGAAGAGATACACAGATGCCCAGCAAGGGAAACAGGGCGAACACAGATAGACTGCGTTTGGACATAACGAACTCCAACACCGATGTGATTAAGCGAAGGGCACTTCCCGTTCCGGATTAGAAGAAGCCCAACCTTGCCCAGATTACACAGCGCAGCAGATGCACTTGTTACCGCTCATTCTATTTGCGGTGGTCGTGATCTGCTACAAAAAAATCGAAAACCGGTGCTGGCCCGTCTGCTTTGCCTTCCTGTTTATACAGATTCGGACGCTGTCTTGGCCAGAGATCAACTGAAATTCGCCCGTTTTTCACCGGTCGTCCTCCAGTTTGCCCAGATTCCCACGAACGAGCCCGCACCGGCTTGAG
>JASMLW010000175.1 GCA_030748485.1 Pirellulaceae bacterium | reverse complement strand
ACTCTGGGTGGCGATCATGCGGCCCTTGAATCCCTCCGGCGGGCGACTCTGCATGAACACCTGCAGAGGTACGGCGAACATTCCCGTGAATGAGCCGAGCGCGATGAGCGCGACGATGCTGCCGGCGAATCCGAGCAGATGGTTTCGCGGAGCGGGAGCGGGGATGGCGAGTCCAACCAGGCAAACCACCATACCCCAGATCCCGATCCGCATCAGTTTCGTATTGAAGCGGTTCTTCGAAGCCACTCCCGCGATTGCGCAGCCGATCGCGATTCCCAAGCTGATCAGGCTCACCAGAATGCTCGTGCGGCGATCGCCTAAGCCAAGCTGTCTCAACCCGAGCGAGTTGACAGCCATCTGCACCAGCGCGGCTGTCATCCAAAAGATGGTCGAGACGACGACGGCCGCCCGCAACGCACGATCCTTCCACAGCAATTGCAGCAGATCACCGGGAACGCCCAGCGCCCCGGCGGTGAAACGGAGTCCCGGGCGCGCCGCCGGTGGATTGCGGAGCAGCAACGACGTCATCGTGCCGACAATCGCAATCCCGACGCAGATCCCGCCGGCCACCCACAACCGGCTCTGAAATGTCTGCTTCAATTCGCCCGCCAACGCGCTTCCCAAAATGATCGCCAAGAACGTCGTCATCAAGATGACGCCATTGGCCGAGGGAAGATCGCGACGCCGCAGCATCTCGGGAAGGATGCCGTACTTGCCCGGCCCGAAGAACGCGCTTTGCCCGCCCATGCAAAACAAAATGGCGCACAGCGCGCCCATCAACGCCGCCGTCATCCCCGTTCGCGCGTAGATGTAAAACGCAACCACACCCAGCGACATGATGACGATCTCGCCGACCTTGCAGAGCACGATCATCAATCGCTTGTTGAAGCGATCGGAAAGAAAACCGGCGAACCCCGAGAACAGAATGAACGGCAGAGCGAACATCAGCGTGGCCAGCCACTGGTAGTCGACCGTCTTGCCGTTGCCGGCGGGAATCGTGGCGAAGATCAGCAACAGGATTTGCTTGAAGACGTTGTCGTTGAACGCACCGAAGAACTGAGTCGCCGTCATCCCCCAGAACGCGCGGTCGTTGGCCAGCGGTGGCGACGCGAGATGCAACTCGGCGCTTGCCGCTTGCTTTTCGCCAACCGGTTGGCCGGCGGCGACGGCCGGGTCGACATTGTCGCTAGTGGGCTCTTCCATGCACCGTTCGCCGTGGGGGCCGATTACCGTTCGCGGCCTACCGGAGTCGATCCGTCGCCCGGCTCTACCGCACAAACTCAGCTCGAACCGCTAGTCGTCGTCGCTGACGTTGATTTGGACGAGTTGGTCCGCTTCCGCCATGGAGCGAATGTCCTCGGTGATCTTCATCGAGCAGTATTTTGGTCCGCACATACTGCAGAAATGAGCGCTCTTAAACGAGTCTTGAGGCAACGTTTCGTCGTGGTACGCCCGCGCCGTTTCCGGATCGAGGGACAGCCGAAACTGCTCGTTCCAGTCGAATTCAAATCGAGCTTTGCTGAGCGCGTCGTCGCGGGATCGAGCTCCCGGACGTTGCCGAGCGACGTCGGCCGCGTGCGCGGCGATCTTGTAAGCGATCACGCCCTGCCTCACATCGTCGTTGTTCGGCAACCCGAGATGTTCTTTCGGAGTGACGTAACAGAGCATGGCGGCTCCGGACCAACCGGCCATCGCGGCGCCGATGGCGCTGGTAATGTGGTCGTAACCGGGTGCGATGTCGGTGACCAGCGGACCCAACACGTAGAACGGCGCGCCCTGGCAAACCTCGATCTGCCGTTTCACGTTCATGTCGATCTCGTGCATCGGAATATGGCCCGGGCCCTCGACCATCACCTGGGTGCCGTTGAACCAGCTGCGTTGCACGAGTTCGCCGAGCGTATCGAGTTCGGCGAATTGCGCTTTGTCGCTGGCGTCGGCGATCGAACCCGGCCGCATCCCGTCGCCCAGACTCCACGTGACGTCGTACTCCCGCATGATCTGGCACAAGTCGTCGAAGTGTTCGTAGAACGGATTCTGTTTGCGGTGAGCCATCATCCATTTGGCGACGAGCGACCCGCCGCGGCTGACGATTCCCGTGACCCGCTCCGTCGTAAGGTGCAGGTGCTCGAGCAACACGCCGCAATGAATCGTCATGTAGTCGACGCCCTGCTTCGCCTGGTGCTCGACCATGTCGAGAAAATGCTGCGCCCGCATCTCCTCGATCTCACCTCCCAACTCCTCCAACATCTGATAGATGGGGACCGTTCCAATCGGCACGGGCGAGACTTCCACGATCGCCTTGCGAATCGCGTCGATGTCCTTGCCTGTCGACAAGTCCATCACCGTGTCGGCGCCATGATGCACCGACGTGTGCAGTTTCTCCAGCTCGCCCTCGATGCTGCTCGTGACGGCCGAGTTGCCGATGTTGGCGTTGATCTTGCAGGTGGCGGCGACGCCGATACCCAACGGCTCCAACCGCTGGGCGAGATGAACCGTATTGGCGGGAATGACCATCCGGCCCGCGGCGACTTCCTGGCGAACGGTTTCCGCGGACAGGCTCTCGCGCTCAGCGACGAACTCCATTTCTGAAGTGATGTTTCCAGACCGCGCGGCGAGCAATTGAGTCATCGACCGCAACCTCCGTGCTACAGCAAGTGAAAGAAGAGAATGGAAGACCGATGTCGTGTCATCCTAACGACGGGTGATTGTTTGTCAATTCACCCAGCGCGGCGCTGCGCCGGCAAGCAACTCATGACGAACGCAAGGGGCGAGCACAAGGGACGAGCGCAAGGCGAGACGGTCAAACCTCGCTCGGCTGACGATCCGCTTGCTTCCCCGACACGTGCAGCCGCCACTGATCCAATTGCTCGCTGGACAGACTGTTCGCGCGGGCGAATTCGTGCGCGCGTTCTTCGCCGGCGACCTTGACCTGCACAGCCAGCCGCCCGTTCTCTTCATAGCGGAACCGGACCTCGATCGGCGTGTGGGCCGGGAGGTTTTCGGGAAGATCTCGCACGCCGCACTTCCCGACGGCCGAGCACGATTCGGGGCGGAGACTCTCCCCTTCGACCACCTCCACGCGAATCGACCCTTGATTTGCGTGGTGCGTCTGAAAAACTCGCTTCGCCGACGCGGGCAGCGCCGTGTTGCGAGGGATCAGTATCGCGTTTTGCTTGCGGCCTGTCGCCGTGTCCGTCGCGACGACGCCCAGGCTGTGCGAGTTGACGTTGCGCACTTTGAGTCGCGGCGGCCGGCCCTCGTAACGATCCAACAGCATGCCGGCGTGAATAGCGGCCCCATGAGCGACCGCCTCGTCGGGCGAGACCGAACGGTCCGGCTCCTTTCCCGACAACCGTCGCAGCATCTCGACGACAGCCGGCATTCTCGTCGAGCCGCCGACGAGCAAGACGCGGTCGATGTCGTCCCAACTCAACCCGGCCGCCAGCAGCGTTTGACGAGTCGTAAAGTTAGTGCGGTCGAGCAGATCACCCGTCATCTGTTCAAACTCAGCACGAGCCACTTCGACGCGCATCGCCTGGCCACCGAAGTCGCACGCGATACTCGCCTTGCTGCGCGCGGAGAGCGTGTGCTTGGCGTCCTCGCATTCGCGCCACAGCCGCCCGGCCGTGTTGGCGTCTTGTCGAGGGTCTCGCCCGAAATCGTGAATGAACTTCTGCGCGACATGATCGATCAGCCGCTGGTCCCAATCGCGGCCACCCAATTGGACGTCGCCGTCGGTCGCCACCGTTCGGCACTCGCCGTCTTTCACTTCGGTGATCGTCACATCGAACGTGCCGCCACCGAGATCGTAAATCAGGATTCGTTCCGGTCGCTGCAACGTCTGCTCGAGGAGTCCCCGCTGGTAAGCGAAGGCGATCGCGGCGGCCGTCGGCTCGTTGATGATGTCGATGACGTCCAGCCCGGCGACATACCCGGCGTCCTGGGTCGCCTTCCGTCGCGTCTCGTCAAAATAAGCGGGCACGGTGATCACGACCTTTTGGATCTCACCCAATTTCCGTTCGGCGTCGCTGACGATTTTGTGAAGCAACCACGCCTGCAGAGCCTCGGGCGGATAGTGGCGATCGCCCAGCGGCCGCCGATAGAAGGAATTGCCCAGGTCGCGTTTCGCGCAGTCGGCGATGTTGACCATTTCGGTGGCCATCGCCTTCACAGCTTCTTTGCCGGCGATGACGTCGCCGTCCTCAAACAGCAACACGCTGGGCGTGATCTTGTCGCCTTCCGCGTTCAACAATGTCTCAGGTCGATCCAGATCGTCGAGAAAGGCGATCGCGCTGAAGGTCGTTCCCAGGTCGATGCCGACAGCGCGCGGACGCTCGTACTTTTTTGGCTTGGGGGGAATCGGCTTCGCCCCAACGGTCTTGATCGGTTTGTCCGCCTCGGACTCGTCCGCGTCCGCCGCCTGGCCGTGTTGAGAAGTGAGGTTCGGCGCGCCGGCCGCCCGTTCTTCCGCGCGTCGACCAGCGGGCGGCTTGGAGTCGCGGGAGCGCGGAATCGGCCCCAGGTCGAACGTCTCAGCGCGAGTGTGGTGGGCGACGCTCGTATTGGTCTGCCTGTCCGCGTCCAGCTCGGAATCGTCCAACTCGGCTGTCAGTTCATCGCTGGAACCACCGGTCAGCCCCGGCGGCAGCGGCCGGGCCACCAACTCGCGATCAGAGATATCCTCAATCGCCACACTCAACGCGTCGATCACCTCAGACATCGAAGCAAAGCGATCGTCCGGATGCTTGGCGACCATCTTGTGATAGACGTCGTCGACGGATTTGGGGATCCCGTCCAGCTGATCGGTCAGTGACGGAATTGGGTGCATCCGATGAGCCATCAGAATCTCGATCGCCGTCGATCCGCGATACGGGGGCGACCCGGTGACCAAACGGTGAAACGTGCAGCCGAGACTATAGATATCCGAACGCCCGTCGACCTCGGACGAGGCGTCGGCTTGCTCGGGCGACATGTAGTCCACCGTGCCGACGATCTGGTGCTCAGACGTGATCGCGTCGCCGGAAACCTCGTCGCGCTCCACCTGCTCGTCGATCCGCGCCAGCCCCATGTCGAGAATCTTCAATACGCCGTTCACATCGCGGAGCAGGTTGCTCGGCTTGATGTCGCGGTGAACAACTCCCTGCTCATGAGCGTAGGCCAGGCCCCGCGCCGCTTGAATGATGCAATCGACAGCTTCGTACACCGGCAGCGGACCCTTCTGGGAGACTTTCGTTCCCAGGTCGACGCCGTCCGCGAACTCCATCACGAGGAAATGGACGCCGTCCGATTCGCCCGCATCGAAGGCGGTCACGATGTTCGGGTGCGCCAACTTGGCGGCCGCTTGCACTTCGCGTTGAAAACGGCGGACGAGTTGTTCGGACTTGGTCGCAGTCGCCGGCAACACCTTGACGCAGACGGGGCGTTTCATCGTGCGGTGCTCGGCTCGAAACACCTCACCCATGCCGCCTTCCCCGATCCGATCGAGAATGACGTTGTTGCCCAGCACCAATCCGGCCGTTTCGCCATCCAAGACGCGGCTGACCTGGTAGCTGGTCAGCACTTCCCGTTTCACCAATTCGCGGGCGAACGCCTCGACCGATTTGGGTCGATCCGTCTTTGGTAGAGAGTTGCGGAACTCTTGTATTTCCGCGTCCGACATCAACCGACTTTTCAGCAGATCGCGGACAAACTCCTTAAGAGATGAGGACATAGACGGCGCAGCGGGAGGTGCGGATGTTGGGCGGGACAGATTGTTCAATGTAATCTTCTTGTCCCGGTTCGCCTATGAATGGACGAAATTCTAGGCGTCGCCGTCGGGCTCATAGCCGAGATTTGGAGAGAGCCAACGTTCTATTTCCTTGAGAGGACGGCCTTTTCGGTTGGCGTAGGCGACAACCTGATCGCGCCGAATTCGATCGACCGCGAAGTATCGCGACTGGGGATGGGAGAAATAGAGTCCGCTGACGCTGGCCGCCGGCGCCATCGCGAACGTCTCCGTCAAGCTGACGCCCGTCGCCGCCTCGGCGTCGAGCAGCCGGAAAATCGTCGCCTTCTCGGTGTGGTCGGGCTGAGCCGGGTAGCCGGGGGCCGGCCGTATCCCTCGATAACGCTCCGCGATCAAGTCTTCGTTCGCCAACACCTCGGCCTCGCCGTAACCCCACTCGCGGCGGACCCGCTCGTGCAGCAACTCGGCGAAAGCCTCCGCCAGACGATCGGCCAGCGCCTTGACCATGATGGCGTTCAAGTCGTCGTGGTCGCGCTCGTATTCCGCCACCAACTCGTCCACGCCTGCGCCGGTCGTGACGACGAAGGCGCCGATGTAGTCGAGGCGGCCGCTGTCCCGCGGAGCCACGTAGTCGGCGAGCGACCGAAAATGCGTCGCGCCCTTCCGCCTCCACTGCTGCCTGAGCATGTGAAGTCTGGCGAGTTCCGCGTCGCGGCCGTCGTCGGCGTAAAGCACGACGTCGTCGTCGAGCGAGTTGGCCGGCCAGAAACCGTAGGCGGCGCTCGCCGTCAACCGCGACTCGTCGACGATTCGGTCGAGCAACCGCTGAGCGCCGTCAAACAACTCGCGGGCCGCTTCACCCCGCCGCTCGTCGTCCAAGATCGCCGGGTACTTCCCCTTCAGCTCCCAAGTCCAAAAGAACGGCGACCAGTCGATGTAGTTGCGAATCTCGGCGAGCGGATACGAAGAGAGGATTCGCCCGCCGGTAAACTCGGGCTCGGCGATCTCCACTTGCTCCCAGTCGGTCGCAAAGCGGTTGGCCAACGCTTCACTATAAGGTACGAGCTCAACTTGGCGTCGCTCGTAGGACTGGACCAAGCGCTGTTGAAGCTCGGTGTTGGCGGCGGCGAATTCGTCTCGCGACTTCTTGTTCAGCAGTTTCTCGACCACGCCCACACTGCGAGACGCATCGAGCACGTGTACGGTCGGCCGGTTGTACTGAGGAGCGATCTTCACGGCCGTGTGCTTGTCGCTGGTCGTCGCGCCGCCGATCAACAGCGGGACATCGACGCCTTGCCGCTCCATCTCCTTGGCGACGTGAACCATCTCTTCCAAGCTCGGCGTGATCAGTCCCGACAAGCCGACCACGTCGGCTCCCTTCTCGACGACTGTCGCCAGAATCTTCTCGGGCGGAGTCATCACGCCCAGGTCGATGACTTCGTAGTTGTTGCACGCCAATACGACACCGACGATGTTCTTGCCGATGTCGTGAACGTCGCCCTTGACGGTCGCCATGACGATCGTTCCGCGAGATGAATTCTTCGCCAGCCCGGCGGCGGCTTTTTCCTCGTCCATGAACGGCTCGAGATACGCGACAGCTTTCTTCATGACACGCGCCGATTTGACAACCTGCGGAAGAAACATCTTCCCCGCGCCGAACAGGTCGCCGACAACATTCATGCCGTCCATCAACGGCCCTTCGATAATGGCCAGGCAACTGCCCAACTGCTGACGAACCTCTTCGACGTCTTCGACGATAAAGCGGTCGATTCCCTGCACCAGCGAATGGGTCAAACGAGCCGCCACCTCTTGCTCGCGCCACGCCAAATCCTCCCGCCGACCTTCCCGCGCCTGTCCCTTCACCCGGTCGGCGAATTCGATCAGCCGCTCCGTGGCGTCCTCGCGGCGGCAGAGCAGAACGTCCTCCACGCGTTCCAATAGGTCGCCCGGAACCTGCTCGTAAACCGCCAGCTGCCCCGCGTTCACGATGCCCATGTCCAGCCCCGCCGCAATCGCGTGGTACAGGAACGCCGCGTGCATCGCCTCCCGCACAACATCGTTGCCGCGGAACGAGAACGAGATGTTGCTGACTCCGCCGGAGACCTTGGCTCCCGGACAGCACGCCTTGATTCGGCGAGTTGCTTCGATGAAGTTCAGCGCATAACGATCGTGCTCCGACATCCCCGTGGCGACCGTCAAGATGTTCGGATCAAAGATGATGTCTTCGGCCGGGAAACCAACTTGTTCGGTGAGCAGATCAAAACTCCGTTGGCAGATGGCTACCTTGTCGTCCGCCTCCGTCGCTTGCCCGTTCTCATCGAAGGCCATCACGACGACCGCGCCGCCGAGACTCCTGACGATGCGAGCCCGCCGCAGGAATTCATCCTCGCCGTCCTTGAGGCTGATGGAGTTGACGATGGTCTTGCCTGGCAGACACTTGATGCCGGCCTCCAGCACCTCCCACTTTGAGCTGTCGATCATGACCGGCACTTTGTAGATGGCCGGATCGACAGTGATCAAGTTGAGAAAACGCGTCATCGCGTCGACTCCGTCGAGCAGCGCGTCGTCCATGTTGACATCGATCACGCCGGCCCCGCCTTCAACCTGCTGGCGGGCGACGTCGAGCGCTTCCTCAAACAACTCTTCGCGGATGAGACGAGCGAAACGGCGCGACCCCGTGACATTGGTCCGCTCGCCAACCATCACGAAGTTCGAATCGGGGCGAATCGTCAGCGCTTCGTTACCGCTGAGCCGAGTGAGCGGCTCGATCCGCGGACGAGTGCGGGGGGTGATGTCCTTGATCATCTCGGCGAACGCGGCAATGTGCGCGGGCGTCGTGCCACAACAACCTCCAAGAATGTTCACCCAGCCGTTCTCAGCAAATTCGCGGAGCATTCCCGACATCATCCGCGGCGTGTGATCGAATCCGCCCATGTCGTTCGGCGTGCCCGCATTGGGATGGCAGCTGACGTACGTCGGGGCCAACTTCGCCAACTCGCCCACGTAGGGACGCATTTCTTCGGCGCCCGTTGCGCAATTGATCCCGACGCTCAACAGGTCGAAGTGGGAAATCGAATTCCAGAACGCCTCGACCGTCTGTCCTGTCAACGTGCGGCCCGCGCCTTTGATGATCGTGACCGACGCCATCACCGGAACCGATGCGCCGCGCTCGGCGAAACTGCGCTCGATCGCGCAGAGACAGGCCTTGAGATTCAACACGTCGAACGTCGTCTCGGGAAACAAGATGTCCACGCCGCCGTCCAGCAGCGCGTCGACCTGTTCGTAATAGGATTCCAACAGTTGGTCAAAAGTGACGGCCCGCAATCCAGGGTCGTCGGTCTTCGTCGACATCGAGGACGTCTTCGCGGTGGGGCCGATCGAGCCGGCGACGAAACGGGGCTTGTGCGGCGTCTTGTCGTTGTACCCGTCCACCGCCCGGCGAGCGCAGGCGGCCGCCGCCAGATTGACCTCGCGAACCACCCCCTCGGGCAGCTCGAATTCCATCGCGCCCACCGGGCTGGACTGAAACGTGTTCGTCTCGACAATGTCCGCCCCCGCCTCGAGATACTTGCAGTGGATGTCCGTCAGGTCGTCCGGAGCCGTTAGCGCGAGGATATCGACGTAGTTCTTGATCTCCTTGTGGTGGTCGGCGAACCGCTCACCGCGCATCCCCGCCTCGTCGAACCCCTTGTCCATCACCATCGTGCCCATCGCCCCGTCCAGCAGCAGAATGCGTTCTGCTAGCAGAGAGCGAAGTTGATCAGTGCAATTGGTCAGATTGGCCACGGACATAGACTCGATCCAAGGTTGTTGCGGCGGCGCCCGGCGCCCTTTGCGGAGCCGCTAGATATAACAGATTGCCCCAATCTCCTGGAGTCCAGGTATTTCCCGGAATGGCATCGCGAAATGTTCACCTGACCGTCAAAGTTCCTCTAGAGCTCAAGTTCCCCACAACCGGAACCGATAACAGCCCTGACCCGGGTAGTTTTCTGGGATAACGGTTCATTTATTGAGAGCTCAAGACCATGACCGGTTCGGAACGCTCGACGCGGAAACGAATTGCGCCTCGCCGACGACGGCCCGCCGCCACAGCGGAGCAAATACTGGCGGACGCCCCATTGCTGATGCGGTTGCCCAATCTGCACCGGGCTGAGTCCACTCCCCGGCGAGCGGCCAGCGCTCAGCCAGACCAATACGCCGAAGTTCAAGACCCCTTGAACCAAGTCGTTTTGAACCAGGTCGTCGCCCAGCCGGTGGCCGCTCAGCCAGTGGCGGAGCCCGCGCCGGTGGTCGAGCATGACGACGACGACGATCGCCCCGACGACCGAGACGAGATACGGCGAGACGCCGAGCGCTCGCGGCGCCGTCAATCGAGCCAACGGCGGCAGGAACGCGAATCGCGTCGCGAACCGGTCGCCGAAGAAGGCGGTCTCGCCTCCAAGATCTTGACGGGCGGGATCGTGACGATCGTCGTTCTGGTGGCGGCGGTCGCCCTGCTGAGAGACCGCGGCGGCGACGCGGCGAATCCACCTGGACTCAACGAGACGAGCGGACTTGAGTCGTCCGCGATTCCCCAGACTTCGGCTCCGGCCGTGGCCAAGCAAGCCACAGGCGTCCAACAGTCAAGCGTCACTTGGAGCACCAGCAGCGATTCGGCGACGCAACCGGCGACCTATCTCGAAGAGCAAAAGCCGGCACTGCTCGGCGCGCCGCAAGCGATCGGCGAAACGGCCCGGCGAATCCGTCCAGATCAGTACTCCGCCCCCGCGCCGCGTGCGCGGATGTCCTCGGCGCAACTGCTGCAGGCTCCGCAGCGGCAGGCCACCAGGACTAGCGACCATTCCAATCACCTCCAACGATATTGATGACGGTGCATACATGAGCTCGATCGACGAAGCTGTCCTGCGGGCGTTTGGCAAACTGGATCGCTCGGCCACGCAATCGGCGACCCCGCGAAAATCGACCAAGGCTGTCTTGGAATCGTTAGTCGTGCGAGAAGTTGACCACGATGGACAAGCTCACCGGATGGAGCGGCCGCTAGTCGACGACGGCGCGGCGGCGATTCCCGCTCCCCATGTTGGCTTCCCCACTGACGCGGCGAGCGTGATCGTGCTCGGTCCCGCAGTCGACGCGGGAGCCGATTACATCGTGATGCCCGACCAATCGGCAGCGAACATCTCGCCCAGCGCGCTGCAAGCCGAAACGTTCGACTTCTCCAGCCACCGGCCAGCCCCGATCCAGCCGACAAGCGACGTGGGCCACGAGGAACGCTCCGTGTTGCCGATGGTCGCCGACCGGGAAGACGACGAGGGTTCGGCGCCGCCAACCACAAAACCAGCTCCCGATCAGCCGGCCGAGCCGGCGGAGTTCATCGCCGCTTGGGAAGTCGACCAACTCGTCTGGCCGGAATTAGCTGACGAGCTCTACCTGACTCAGGAAGACCAGTTCCGGCAGGCGGGCGAGGAACTGACGGCGGCGTCTCAAGAAGGCCTGACCACGCTCGGCGTCTTCAGCGCTCACTCCGGCGAAGGGCGGACGACCTTCTGCATCAACCTGGCTCGCGCAGCGGCGGCCGGCGGCGCTCGGGTCGCGCTGATCGATTGCGACATCAACAATCCGGCGCTGGGCGCAGCGCTGCAGATCGACCTGCCTCACGGTTGGGACGAGATTCTCCGCGAACGCCTGCCGATCAGCGAAGCGGCGATCACATCGATTGACGATTCGATCTGTGTATTCCCTTTGACGGAACGAGCGTCAGCGGACGAAGTCTCGCTCGCAAACCGTTCCGTGCAGGAATTGATCGGGCGGATCAGCGAACACTTCGATCTGGTGATTATCGACGCGGGCGCGGCGCTTGACGGAGACTCGCACTTGGATTCCGGCGACGCTCTGGCGTTGGATGCGGCCATCGCCGTCTGCGATGTTCGCTCCACGTCGCAACCTGAGCTGGCGGCGGTTGTCCAAACACTTCGCAACGCCGGAGTCCACGCTGTCGGATTGGCTGAGAATTTCAGTGGTTGATCGAGGAATACTTCGCGGCGCGGAAGCGCCGCAATGAGCGACGGTCGCGTCAAGGACGACGCGATTTGCAACGCCGTGGGGAAGCAGGGACGCTGACCACACGGCGTTTTTCGCAGCGCTATTAATCTCGCATTGCAGCGGCGAACATGTACGACGCCTACTGGGGCCTAAACCGCCGACCGTTTGACGCGACCGACGAGTCGGAGTTCTATTACCCGGCCCAGTCCCATCAGATCGCGCTGCTCAAACTTCGTTACGCGATCGAACAACGGGCCGGCGCCGGACTGCTCGTCGGCGAAGCGGGCGTCGGCAAGACGCTGCTGGCGCGACTGCTGCAGAATCAACTCAGCGACGACCACCAACCAATCGCTCACGTCGCCTTCCCACCTCCCGATTTCGGCGACCTGATCCGGGGTGTCACCGATCAGATCGCCGGGCGCGGCGACGCCGACGAGACGCTCGACCGGACGTCGGCCCGATTGGAAGCGGCGCTTCGCGAGGCGGCTGATGAAGAGCGGCGACCGCTGCTCGTGATCGATGAAGCTCAAGTTATTGAGCGGCCCGCCGACCTCGACCGACTGCGGATGCTATTCAGCTTTCAACGCTGCGGGGCTCCCCTGCTGGGGCTCGTACTGGTCGCTCAACCGCGTTTTCTCAGCTCCCTTCAGTTGGCTCCGCAATTGGAGCCGCACTTCACGGCCAAGTGCGTTGTGCAGCCGTTCGGTTTGGACGAGACGATCAGTTACGTTCAACATCGGCTGGCCGCGGCTGGTTCCGATCGCCCCATCTTTACGGACCGCGCGCTGGAGTTGATTCACCGCCACGCCGACGGAGCCGCCCGGCGAATCAATCGGCTCTGCGATCTGTCCATGCTGATCGGATACGCCGACGAGCTGTCCGCGATCGACGCCGATCAGATCCTCGCCGTCGTCAACGAACTATCGTTCGCCGCCTAATCTCGTCGTCCAAACAGCGCCCCCGCCGCGGCTCGGCGCATTCGCCCGGTTGCGGGCGATGCAGGCTATGATGGGGGCTGGATCAACCTCTTGACGGCTCGAAGCGAACCTGAGTGCGCGCGTGGATGAAGCGAAGCGGCCAACCGAAGAGCAAAGCGGGGCGCCGCCGCGTCGAACCGCGCGTCTTGTGCTCCCGCTGTTCGTCTTGGCCGCCGGCATCTGGATGCGGTGGACAATCGCCGGCGAGAGTCTCTGGCTGGACGAGCTGCATTCCGCGTGGGCCGCGCTGGGGCCCTTCGGCGACACAGCCGAGCGCGCCGCCGAGGGCAACCAAGGTCCTCTGTTCTTCTGGGTCCTGCAGTTGTGGACTGAATTTGCCGGAGATGGAACGCGCGCACTGCGCGCTCCCTCGCTGGTCGCCGGCGGTCTGCTCCTGGTCGCGATGTTCGTGGCCGTGCGACGGTGGACGAGCACTTCGATCGCCGCCGTCACTTGCCTCGCTCTGGCCGCCATCGACAAACGGCTGCTGTTCTACAGCACCGAGTTGCGACCGTACGCTTGCGTTCAGCTGCTCGGCCTCGTCCATATGATGTTGCTGCTCGAAGTCATTCGGCGGCCGACTCGGGTGAGGCGAGTCGGCCTGGTGCTTTTGGGAGCCGCGGTCTTTCATCTGCACTACACGGCCGCACTGCTGTTCGCCGCAGAAGTCGTCGTCCTGCTGTTCGCCAAGTCGCTCGGCCGCGGCCGCGCGCAGCTCAATCCCGCAACACCGACGGCTGGCGACAGATTCCCGGTGGACTATTCGTGGTGGCGGATTGCTGTCGACGCCGCTTGCCTGGCCCTGCTGCTGGCACCCAGTGCGTGGCAGGTGCTGGACATCGGCGAGCGGCGTCAAATGTGGTCGGAAATGACTCGCAGCCTCGAACCAGCCGTGTTCTGGCTCGAGTTGCGTGGCAAGCAGTATCTGCTGTTGCCGCTGGTCGCCTTCACTCTGGAGTGGTTTCGCGCGCCGGGAATGCAACTGGCCGAGCGACGTTGTTCTCCACAGATCTGGATTGGCTGCTGGGCGTTGGCCCTGGTTCCCCTGGCGGCAGCCTGGCTGGCGACTGCGACCGAACTGGCTCCGCTCTACTTTCCTCGCTATTACACGGTCGCCTTCGCCGGACCCATCCTCATCGCCGGCCTGACGGTCGCCCGTTACCGTCAACCATTCGTGCGGCTTTCGTTAGCCAGCGCGCTGATCCTGATGTCGGCGTATCCACTCGCTACCTCGTGGCAGCGGACGGGTCGTCTGTTGACCGACCGCCGCGAAGATTGGCGCGGAGCCATTGCCTGGCTGCGAGAAGAAGGCGACCGATCGCGGCCGGTCATCGTCCACAGCGGACTACTGGAGGCGCGGCGGAAACTGGCGGAAGGAGCGCGCGGCGAAATCTATTGCCTGTTCCCGGTCACGGCGGCGTACCCGCTGACGAATTCGCAAATGGCCGCGATCGACGGACGCTTGTCGACTTCGCCCTCCGCCGCAGCTGCCACTCGCCGCGCCGCGGAAGCGTCGGGAGCCTACCTGATCGTTCGCGGCGGCAAACGCAGCGGCGATACAATCGCGGCGCACCTGGCGAACGACTTGGGCTCGGCCATGCGTCCCAAGAGAAAACCGTTCGGTCCATCGCTGGGCGTCTACGCGATCGAGTTACCCGACAAGCGTTAGCCAGCTAGCTAGCGCTAATGACTAGAGGCGGTTTCAAAACCTTGTACGATGGCCTTCCAAGGCCGTCGATTTTGGAAATCCTCGGGAAACGACGGCCTTGGAAGGCGCCTTGGAAGGCCATCGTACGGCAAGACATCGGTTTTGAAATGCGCTCTAAGGAGGCAGGACGCGGGCGAGTCAGCGGGGCGTAAACGCCCCTCTAACTCGTCGACTCTCGCCAACGCGCCGGCGTCCTGCCTCCTTAGTCCTTCGTCATTCCTTAGTCATTAGTCACTAGACCTTAGTCATTAACCATCAACGCACGCCTGCTTGGCGTTCTTTGGCTGGAAGAATCTCCAGGCAGGTCGTCCACCAACCTGTCAAGACAGTGGCGATGAACTCGTCCGGCAACTGCTCTTCGCTCATCTCTCTGGCGAGCCGCTGGTGGTCGTACTCAACGGGAACAAATTCGACCTCCACATCCACCGCGTTGGCTGCGATCAGCGCGTACCAAACGTTGGTGCGACCGTCGTTCTCGGGCCGCCCCAAACAGCCGACATTGACGAAATGGCGGTCTCGCGACAACTTTCGCCGCCACTTGATTCCCGTGTGTGTGCCGACCAGCACGTCCGCCTGGCACGTATCGGCGAGCGAATTCAGAAACGCGGTCGACGTGGTCGATGACCACAGAAACTCATTCACCCTCCGTGGACTGCCATGAAAGAGCAGCGCGTCGAGGTCGCCGAGCCGCAGGCGCCTCTGCTGCGGAAGGTTGCGCAGAAAACGGCGATTGTCGTCCGATGTGTTCCGCAACGTGTAGTCGTAACTGATCTGCGCAAAGTAGTTGTCGCGGGGATCGGTGTAACCGCACTGGCAGTCGTCGAGCTGATTGCCGATCGAATCGTCGTAGTTGCCTTGGACGCAGAGCACGTTGGCGTCGTGCAGCAGCGGAAAGACGCGATCCGGGTGCGGGCCAAACGCGCCCATGTCCCCCAGGCAATAGATTTCATCCACGCCGCGCCGTCGGGCGTCCGACAGCGCCGCCTCCAACGCCAGGTAGTTGTTGTAGACGCCGCCGAGGCAAGCGATTCGTGAACTCTCCGTCATGAACGGTCCTCGCCCCGCGTCTCGGAAAAAGAACTCGCCAAGTTCGAGCAAATGGCTCCGTACTGGTAACAAGTGAAGCAAGCGCCGTGAGACAGTTCGAACGGCCGATCGGCGTCGCTAAGTGTTTCTCCGAGCAGTGAGTCTGGCGACTCGATCAGAATCGGGCAGACGTGCACGCCGCGGTCGGTGACGATTCGGCATTGGCGGCACACGAGCTGAGACTGATCGAATCCGTCCATCATCTCGTGGCTGATCCGTTCAGCGGGATGATAGCCGCTCGTACGTCGCTCCTCCGCGCCCATCTTGAGCGTCGGCAAGATCTTCAGTCGCGGGCGCGAGTACCCGGCGCTGCGCAACACCTGCACGAAGCGCTCGACAACGAGTCGCTCCTCGTGATCCTCCCACGTCCGCGCGGCGGTGATGATCGGCAGGAAGCCAAAGTCGACCAGCCGGCGGACTCCGCTCATCGCTCGCTCAAACGCGCCGGCGCCGCGAATCGGATCGTTGGTTTCAGCGGAGAACCCGTCGATGGAAACGCGGAACTCAAGACTGTAGATGCTGGTGTCCGCCGCCTCGCGCAGCCGGCTCAACCAGGCGTCCTTAAAGATCGTGCCGTTGGTCAGTACGGTCGCCGGTCCGTACTGCAGTGTCTCGACCAGTATCTCCGTCATGGCCGGGTTCATGAACGGCTCACCCCCAGTAAAGTAATACTCCTTCACGCCGTGAGCGGTCGACTCCTGCAAACGCCGGCGGACCTGTTCCAGCGTCAGGAAGCCGAACGAGTCGTTCTGAGGACTGCAACTGATGAAGCAATGGTGGCACGTCAGGTTGCACAACGTGCCGGCGACCTGAAACCACAGCTGGTCCATGTGAGCCAGCTCCACCGTCGGCGCCGTTGAGTCCGTCGTGGAATCCGGATTGGCCATGGGAATTGCCGCGAGATGGAACGGACAGATGGAACGAACGACCTGGCCTCAAACTAATGAACGCGCGTAGCGCCCGCGTACAGATCTAGCGACTCACGGTCGCCGATGATGGAAAACAATTGGCGGATCTGCTCGAGTCCGTTGGCGAACAGGAACTTCGAATTGCGCCCGTAGCTTTTCGATCCGAGCAGGTAGAAATTCGGTTCGGGATTGAGCAGCAGGTTGGCCGCAGTGTCCGGTTGAGCCAGACAGTCCTCGGATTCCATTCCGAGCAGCGCGGCGGCCAACTTGATCGGTCCGTCGGTGGCGTAGCATTGGTGAACCTGCAACGTCTCGAACAAACGGTGGTCGCCGCGGAACCCCGTGTGGCAGACGATTCTGTCGCACGTCAGCTGACGCGGCTCGCCGACATCGCCCGAGATGTGAACTATTTGATTCTCCCCAGCCCGTTCGATCCGATCGACGTAAACGCCGGCGAGATGGTCGACGACGGAGCTGGTTGAGAGCGCGAGGCGATTGGCCGCCGCGATCAGATTCGCCCGCTCAATCAGCGCGTCGTGGGAGATCGCCGCCAGCGGCCCGGCGGCGTCCGCGGTGCGTCGAGTCAACCAGGAGACGGTCGTGTTCGATTCCTGGCGAGCCAGCTCGGCGAGTGCGACGACGGTGGTGGCCGCCGAATAGCCACCGCCCACCACCACCGTGTGTTGGCCGGCGAACTGGCTGCGATCGGAGCCCAGCACGTCCGGCAACTGGTAGTGGATGTCAGCTTCCGCTTCGCCGATCGCCGGCGCCCCGCCTCGTCCAATCGACGTCGAGTTCCCGTACACGCCCGTCGTGTCGATGACGATGTCGCTGGTCCATTCCCGCTCGCCGCCACAAACCGGCTCGCCGCCTGCGCCGCATCGTTGAGTCAAGGTGCGAAACTGGTCGTCGCCGCGCTCGGCGGCTCCCGGCGAATCGGTCTTGATCCACTCGCGCCGACCGACCGCCCGAACTTCCAGCCCGGTGTGAATGCAATCGGCCAGCAGGTCGGTCTCGGTCAGCGGCTGTAAGTATTGATCCACCCACTCGCCGCCAGTCAACAAAGCGTCGGCGGCGGGTGCTTGGAAATCGGGACGCTGCGCGTTCAAGGCGTTCAGACCCAATGGCGAACTGTTGAGCTGAAACGGGCTGAACATCCGCACGTGCCCCCAACGCCGCACGTGCGCCGCGACGTCGCCTCGCTCCAGCACGTCGACTTGATAACCGAGAAACCTCGCATACAACGCCGCTTCGATGCCGATCGGGCCGGCGCCGAGGATGGCGATTCGAGCTGGCGTGTCCATGGCCATCGTGTTGGTCGTCTCGCTCTTTGCGCGGTTGCTGTGGGGATTGTCAATTGGAGCACAGAGTCAATTGGAATGCTCATTGTCGCGAAGTCCTGCCCGGCAGGCAGGACCTACTTAATCGCCGCGCTGTTTCCATTGGAACGTCCATTGTCGCGACTTCGTCGCGAAGTCCTGCCCGGCAGGCAGGACCTACTTAATCGCCGCGCTGTTTCCATTGGTACGTCCATTGTCGCGACTTCGTCGCGAAGTCCTGCCCGGCAGGCAGGACCTACGTAATCGCCGCGCTGTTTCCATTGGAACGTCCATTGTCGCGACTTCGTCGCGAAGTCCTGCCCGGCAGGCAGGACCTACTAGGCAGGACCTACTTAAGATCGCCAGATCGATTCAGTCTGTGAGTGAGCTTACAGGCGGGACTGGCGTTCGACCATAGCCCGCGAACGTCGCCCGCGAAGTCCGGAACTCTCCCCCTTCCAAGTCAACCGCGGTGTGGTGCGAAGGGAGTCAAGTCGATCGTCGGTGTCTCGCCGCACATCAACTGACTCATCGCGACGGCGATCGCGGGAGATAGAAACAGTCCGCTGCGGAAGTGCCCCGCCGCCACAAAAACGTTGCTCCACGGAACGACTCGACCCATGTAGGGAAAACCGTCGAAGGAGCCTGGCCGCAGTCCGGACCAAGTGCGTTCGACCTGGGCGTCGCGAAGTTGCGGAACGAGCGAATGGGCCAGGTCGGTCAACTCGGCGATCGCCTCGTCCGTCGTGCCTTTGTGGTAGCCGACTTCCTCTTCCGTTGAACCCACCAGAACGCGACCGTCATCTCGCGGAACAATGTAACGGGGTCCTTCATTGATCACTCGGCGAAACAACTGGCGGTCGCCGCGGAACAACACGATCTGACCTCGCACCGGCAGGATCCCGTTCGAGATGGACAACTGTTCGAGAAGTTGGTGAGTCCATGCGCCGCTGGTGAGGCAATATCGATCCGCCCGGTAGGTTTGGCCTCGCGACGCGACACCCACGACCTGCTCGGCGAGGATTTCGAACTCCGTCACTTCGCAATGTGGAACGAGATCGACGCCTCGCCGACGGCAAGCCTGCTGCAGCGCGGACAGGTGGTGGGGGTTGCGAAGTTGCGCTTCGCCCGGCAATAGGAAGGCGGCGCGAATCCTATCCGGGTCGTCGACCAGCGCCGGCTCGAACTCCCGCAGTTCCGAATGGGTCACGCGGTGCATCTCGACCCCGCGCTCGGCGAACCAGCCTTGCAGACCCAACAACGACGCGACTTCGCCCGGTTTGCCGGCGAGATAAACGCCGCCGCATTCCCGATACCCCGTGTCGACGCCCGTTTCCGCACTCAGTCGCGCAGCCCACTCGCGATGCAGGTCGCTGCTGGCGGCTTGCATTTGATCGAGCGGGTGGTTGAGATTCTTCGATCCGCCGGGCGGCAAGATGCCGGCTCCCGCCCACGACGCCTCCGACCCGAACTCACGCCTGTCGAGAACGCGCACGGACTTACCGCGCGCCGCCATCTCGTAAGCGATGGAGAGACCGACGACCCCGCCTCCGATGACAAGACAATCGACCATGGTGGAGATCTCGAGCGCCGCGCTGCCGTGTGTGAAACTGCCGTGTGTGAAACTGCCGTGTTTGGAAGCCGGGTTTGGAAATGGAACGGATGGTTCATCCAGCCAGGTGTCGCCGAATCAGGTCAGCCAGATCGGCTGGCAGCGGCGAAAGGTCGCTTTGATGGTCACCCCACATCCGTTGCATGTCGTCGTAGAAGTCAATGTCGTACCACATCGGCAGCTCATGGTGAATGAGACCACTGTCGGCGATGCGCTGCATCGTGTCCGACCAAACAGTCGGTGTCCCCCAATGCACGCCTGCGAAGATCGGCGGTGTGCGAATGCGAGCGCCGATGAGGTAGTAACCGCCATCCTCGGTCGGTCCGATGACGATGTCGTGATTTGTCAACGCGGCGAACGATTGTTCGACGTACTCCGTCGGCAAGTTCGGACTGTCGGACCCGACCAGCACGACGCGTTCAGCCCGCTCGTCGAAACATGCCGTAAAGAACGCCTCCATGCGGCGACCCAAATCGCCGTCGCACTGGGCGCGGAGCGCCCAGGCGTCCGGTGTTTCGGCGCGCAGTTGCTGCTCGCAGTCCGCCGGCGCAAAGAACAATCGCCGCTGGTCGGCGGAGGTGGAGAGCCGGCGGAGAGTGGTGAGGACAAAAGACCTGTGCAATTCGGCCGCCGCATCATCGCCGACGGTCCGGCCGAGCCGGGTCTTCACGCGGCCCGGCGTCCAGTATTTCGCGAACACTCCTAGAAATCGCATCGGCCGCACCGTCCTTCGTCAGCGGATGAGTCGCCGGAGCAGGACGGGCTCGATGCGCCCGCGAAATCGCTCCTTCCCATCGATGAAAACGACGGGAACGCAAAGGTCGTACTTCGCTCGCAACGTCTCGTCCTGATCGATATCGACCAATTCCACCAACACGCCGTGCCGACGCAACATGTCGGCAGCCTCCTCACACAGGTGGCAGCCGGGCCGCGTGTAGACGGTCGCGGAGTGCTCCGAGGCGGAGTTTTCTCGGCGTCGTTTCCAGATCATGGGTCGCCAAATCCTGTTGGAGGCGGCGCGGCGGCCCCCCGGGCCGGTCGCTTTACGGCCCTATCGCGACCGTGGTAAGCTTCTCAAGTCTTGAGTACAAGTGGATCTTAAGCGGCTGCCTGGCGCCGTCAAACGGTCCCCTTCCCTTTCATTGCGCTCTACATCCCCCTTTCTGTCGCGCATCAAATCAGTCCGTCCGGTTCGATGACATTGACCGTCGCCCAACTCGTCGACCTCATCAAGCGCAGCAAGCTGGTCGAGCCCGATCAGTTCGACGGCGCGATTGAAGAGTTGCGATCGTCCCACGACGGCGACCTTCCCAACAAACCTGACGAAATCGTAGACCACCTGGTCGCCAACGAATTGATCACCAAGTGGCACAGCGAAAACCTGCTGCGAGGAAAATACAAAGGCTTCTTCCTCGGCAAGTACAAGCTGTTAGGGCATCTCGGAACGGGCGGAATGAGCAGCGTCTATTTGGCTCAACACACTCTGTTGGATCGTTTCAGCGCGATCAAGGTGCTGCCGCGAAAGAAAGTCGCCGACACATCGTATTTGGCGCGATTCCGTCGCGAAGCCGAGGCGATGGCCTCGCTGGATCACCCCAATGTGGTCCGCGCTTACGATGTCGACAACGAAGGAAATACGCATTACCTCGTGATGGAGTACGTCGACGGGCGAGACTTTCAGGAGATCGTCACCGACGATCATCCCGTCGAACCAGATCGCGTTGCTGAATACATCGCGCAGGGAGCTGAGGGGTTGGCTCACGCGCATGAGAAATCGCTCATTCACCGCGACGTAAAGCCCGGTAATCTGCTGATCGATGACGCGGGCGTCGTGAAGATTCTCGACCTCGGGTTGGCGCTCTTCTCCGATGACGATCGAGCGTCTCTGACGATCACGCACAATGAGAACGTGCTGGGAACGGCCGACTACCTCGCGCCGGAACAGGCAATCAATAGCCACGAGGTCGACCACCGCGCCGACATCTACGGGCTCGGTTGCACGATGTACTACCTGTTGACCGGGCACGCGCCGTTCCCGGAAGGAACGTTGGCTCAGCGAATCGCACTCCACCAATCACAGATGCCCGCGCCGATCGCCGCCGATCGAGACGATTGCCCGCCCGGACTCGAGGCGATCTGCGTCAAGATGATGCAAAAGAAAGCGGACGAACGATATCAGTCGATGGGGGAAGTCGCCGCTGCGCTGCGAGCCTGGTTGGCCGAAAGTGAAGCGGAAACAGAATCGGCGGAAGCCGATGCCGATGTGGCCGCCGGACAAGCGGCCGCTGAATTAGAACTTCCGGCCGTTCGCAAAGTGGCCGCCACGGCAGTCGAACACAGTCCGTCGCGCGGCGCTCGGAAGAAGTCTCGCGGGAGTGGCGCCGGCGACAAGCGAACCGAAAAAAAGAGCGGTTCGAAAAAACGCTCCGCGCCCGCCGAAAGTCCCGAAACCGTCTCCGATC
>JASMLW010000174.1 GCA_030748485.1 Pirellulaceae bacterium | reverse complement strand
CTCCGACACGCCCAAGCGCATACAGGGACCACGGATGGACTTCATCAACGACGCGAACAAGTGGTTTAGCGATACGATTACGCCGAGGACGCGAGGAGCCCAGGTGACGACCGTCGCGCTGCTCGTCGCAATCGGCGTGGGGCTGGTATGTCTGTTTCGGGGCGCTTCGTCCTCCGCGGATGAGTA
The DNA here is from genome assembly GCA_030748485.1 of Pirellulaceae bacterium. GTDB lineage: Bacteria > Planctomycetota > Planctomycetia > Pirellulales > Pirellulaceae > JASMLW01. The sequence goes on along the minus strand of JASMLW010000174.1, from coordinate 13,932 downwards.
TCTGCTGGGAGGTCGCGCTTTTAGCAGCGCTGAAATCGCAAAAATCGAACTCGCCTTTTCGGCCAAGGATTTGAACGGCTGGGAGGAGGACGGTAACCGGATCAAGGTTCCGCGGGGAATGCGGCATCGCTACCTGGCGGCGATCGCCGACGCCAACGCCGAGCCGACCGACCCCGATTCGTTCTGGAAGACCGCTTTTAGCGGCAACATGTGGGAGTCGAGCATCGATAAGCGAATGCGCGTGGCGTTCACCCGCAAGCGCGAGCTGGAGATGACGATCAGCGAAATGACCGGCATCAAAAACGCTCGAGTGTCGATTGGCACGCGCGAGCAGCGGGGTTTGGCGCAGGGTGAATTCCGCACGGCCAGCGTCTCCATTTCCGCGGAAAACAATCGGGCGATTCCCCCCCACATTGTCAACGCGGTCCGCGGGATGGCGGCCTCCGCGCTGGCGGTCGAGAGAGCGGATATCACAATCGTCGACCTGGGTGTCGGCCGCGAACACAAGGGAAGTGATCAGGAGGATGGCGGGGTCAACGGCTACATCGCCGCCCAAGAGTCGTACGTGGAGCACTACCGGCTGAAGATCGCCGATCAGCTGTCGTACATTCCGGGCGCCGTCGTCAATGTCAACGTCGCCATCAAGTCGATCGCCCGCGAGGAGACGTACACTCACAGCACCTCGCCCCCGGTCGCGTACAAGACGTCGAGCTTTACGGAAGAGTCGCAAGGCGGCGGCTCGCGGGCGCAAGGAGTGCCGGGGTTGGCGTCCAACGGCGGTTCGTCCGCCAACTCGTCGGCCTCTGTCAGCCCGACACCGCAGAACACCAAGTCGGTCACCCGTGAAAACCAAGAATTCGTCGTCGGCCACGAGACGACGATCAAAACGGGGACGCCCTACGAACCGCAATACGTCTCCGTTGCGATCGGCATTCCGGAAAAATACATCCAAGACCTGTGGAAGACGAGAAACCCGGTTGCCGAGGGCGAGGAAGCGAAGGCTCCGACCGCGACGGAGATGAGTGCGATCAAGGATCAGACCGAGACAGAGATTGAGGCGATGGTGGCCAAGCTGCTGCCGCCGGTTACGGCGGGAGCTGACCCCTTCCCTCGTATCGCCGTGAAATTCACGCCAGGCGCCATGTTCACTCCGATCCTGCCGCCGTCGATGGCGGAGAACGCCGGCGCCTGGCTGGCCGAGAATTATCAGACCCTGTTGATGGCGGTCTTCGGTCTCGTCGGCCTGATCATGATGCGGGGAATGGTCAAAGCAGCTCAAGACAACACGCCCAGTGCGCCGGGCGCCGCGGGCATGGAATTGTCCTCCCCCGGCGATGCGAAGGTCTCGCCCGCCGACGAGGAAAACGACGACGAAACGGAAGATAGTTTGCTGAAAGCTCGCTTTCGCGAGAACTCGGGCCCAAATCTGCGCGACGAACTCGCCGACATGGTGAGGGAAGATCCTGACGCGGCCGCCACCGTGCTCAGCTCGTGGATCGGAGACGCCGCTTGACCGGGCGCTCCGCGCGCTCGACTTTCCTGACATAGAACGAGTTCATTTCACCTATGAATCCTCAAGCTTTGCGCAAAGCCGCCATACTCGTCAACTCGCTCGACACGGCGGGCGCAGATGCGCTCCTCGAGCAGATGGGCGACGAAGTGGCGGCCCAAGTTCGCAACGCCGTCATGAATTTGGATGATGTCTCTGAGGACGAGCAACAGGACGTCATCGCCGAGTTCGTGCGCCGTCAGCGTGGCGGTTCCGCTGAAGTGGAAACGGCCGACGACAACGTTGCGGTGGAGATTGAAGATTCGCTCGCGACCAGATTGCGTGAGCCGATCCAAGAGTCCCCCACGGGTTCGCCGGCCCCGCCACGACGGCATTTCGACTTCCTTGAGACCGCCAACTTGCCCGCGCTCTCCGCGCACTTGCAGAGAGAACATCCGCAAATCATCGCAGTCGTCTTGGCACACATGCCGCCGTCACACGCCGCCAATGTGATCACCCGGTTTGGACAATCACTCCGCGTCGAGGTCATCCAGCGGATGGCCGAAATGGGTGAGACGAATCCCGAGCTGGTGCATGAGATTGAATGCGAGTTGGCCGTCGTCGTGTCGGGTCGCATCTCCAATCGAGACCGCTCCGCCGGCGTTGTCGCTGTCAACGCGATCCTCCAGGCGGTCGGCGACAACGATCGCAGCCAGTTGCTGGCGGGACTCACCGATCGGGCGCCCGAGGTGGCCAATTTGGTGCGGGCTGAGCAATTCGCCAGCGATGTCGATTGGCCTCCCGCGGCCACACACTTCGCAACCGAAAGGGAAACGACAACTCCGGCAGCGGCTCCAGCGACGCCCAATTCCGCGGATCCCGAGCCGTCCCTCGCGTCGCGACAGCCTCGCGCTGACGACGACTTCGAGGCTGGTGACGAGGAGCCGGATGTCGCCGAACCAGCCGCCAGTTCAGCGGTGCGGCGCGACGGGTTGCTCTCGGTGGACGGACCGCCGCCGACAGATCGCCAGCCGCCACTGATCGACTTTGGACAACTCCACTTGCTCGAGGATCAAGCGCTGGCGCGAGTGCTGCGGGAAGCTGACGCGCAAATCCGATTGGTCGCGCTGGCCGGAGCCAAACGCGACTTGGTCGATCGGCTGTTGAAGCCCCTGCGACCCAAGGACCGCCGCGCGTTTGAGAAGAAGCTGCAGTCCTTGGGGCCGATCCGCCTGCAGGACATCGCCTACGCGCAGCAACGCCTCGCCGATGTCGCCAACCAGCTTGCGCAACGGGGAGTGATCTCGCTGCCGCAGTTCGACCGATTTAACGCCGCCGCCTAACGAGTTCATTATTACCGAGAGCGTTTCTAACGAGAGCATTGCTGTATGGCTGGAATCATCAAAGCCGGTCAACTTCCGAGCGAGGACGCTACGATGCACAGCGTGTCGTATGTGCTCGACGATATGTCTGAACGCGCGTCGGCCGCGTTGGAGCGAATCAAGCAGCAGGCCGCCAAGCTGGTTCAGGACGCGCAGCAACAGGCGGAGCAGATCCGCCAGCAGGCCGTCGAGGATGGCAAGCAGGAGGCGGTGCGGGAAGCCGAGAGAATTGTTCGAGCCGATTGGGAGCGGCAGACCGCCACCGCGTTGCCCGCGCTGGAGCAAGCCGTGCAGGCGATCGAGGTCGCCCGCGAAGCCTGGATCAAACAATGGAACGACACGGCGATCGACCTCGCCGCCGCCATCGCGCAACGCGTGATTCGTCGCGAGTTGTTGCAGCAGCCGGAGATTCCCTTAGAGCTTGTACGCGAGGCGCTCGAACTGGCGTCAGGAGCAAACGTAGTCCATCTCCACATGCATCCGGCGGACATCTCCGCACTGGGAGACCGCGTGTTCGAATTGATCAAGAGATTTGAGTCGGTCGGCTCCGCTGAGGTCTCGCCGGACGACAGCATCGAACGCGGCGGTTGCCGAGTCAGGACTGAGTTCGGCGTGATAGATCAGACCATCGAAACCCAACTCGCCCGCATCAAAGAGGAGTTGGGTGGTTAACCCGCCAGCCGCATGGAAACTCTCCTCGAACAACTCGGCTCGCTGATGCCTACGGGAATCACGGGCAGCGTGGTGCGAACTGAAGGGATGGCGGCCGCCGTGGCCGGTTTCCCGGCGCCCGTGGGCGCGCTGGCGGAAATTGAACGCCAGACGGGCGAGCCATTGCTGACGGAAGTGATCGGTTTTCGCGATCAACTCACGTTGCTCTACCCGTTCGGCGAAATGTCGGGCGTGCGGCACGGGAACCGCGCTCGCTTGGTGCGGACTTCCCGCTCGCTGGCAGTCGGCGACGCCCTCTTGGGCCGCATCGTCGACGCTCAAGGAAATCCGATCGACGGTCTGCCGAGCCCCACGCTCGGCCACCGCGCGGAGCTGCGGCGACGCCCTCCCGCCGCAGTCGACCGACCCCGAATCGACTCGCCCATCTCCACCGGAGTCCGCGCGATCGACGGCATGCTCACTTGCGGCGTGGGCCAGCGACTGGGCGTCTTCTCCGGGTCCGGCGTCGGCAAGAGCGTGACGCTGGGGATGATGGCTCGATATACGTCGGCCGACGTCAATGTCATTGGGCTGATTGGCGAACGGGGCCGCGAGGTGAACGAGTTCGTCGCCCGCGACCTCGGCCCCGACGGACTGCGCCGCAGCGTCGTGGTGGTGGCGACCAGCGACGAACCAGCCCTGACTCGCGTTCAGTCGGCGCTCACCGCAACCGCCATCGCGGAGTACTTTCGCGATCAGGGACGCAGCGTACTGCTGATGATGGATTCGCTGACCCGTTTCGCGATGGCGCAAAGGGAGATTGGACTCGCAGCCGGCGAACCGCCCACGACTAAGGGATATCCCCCCTCCGTCTTCACTCTGCTGCCCCGGCTTGTCGAGCGCACCGGGCGGAGCGACCGAGGCAGCATCACGGCGATCTACTCCGTGCTGGTCGAAGGGGATGACCCGAATGAACCGATCAGCGACGCGGTTCGCGGGCTGATCGACGGTCACGTGGTGTTGAGTCGGCGGTTGGCCAGCAAGGGCCACTACCCGGCCGTCGATGTGCTACCCAGCATCAGCCGTCTGATGACCGAAGTCGCCGCGCCGCCGCATCTCGACGCGGCCGGCGAAGTTCGCGAACTGCTGTCCGCCTATCAAGAACACGAAGACCTGATATCGATTGGCGCCTACCGGCCGGGGAGCAATTCGGCAGTCGACGCCGCGCTGGCCCTCCAAGGCGACTTGGACGCGTTTTTCCGCCAAGCGATGACCGAGCCGGGAAGCGTCGCCCTCGCCCAACAGCAGTTGACTCAACTGGCTGAGAAATCCCGCGCCCTCCGTCAGGTCGCCCGGGCCCCCGCCAACGCCGCCCCTCAACCGCGCTAAACGACCATGCCGCGATTCCAATTCCGCCTGCGAACACTCCTCAAGATCAAGGTCGCCGAACGCGACGAACGGCGGCTGCGGCTCCGCGACGCCCAGCAGGCCGAACAAGTGTTGGAGGAGCAAATCAACGAAATCGCGGTCGCCCAACAGGCGACATTCGCGGCCGCTCGCGCCGGTGTGCGAGGAGAGATCAGCGTCGATCGCGTGCTGCAAACCAGCCGCTACGCGCTGCTCCTGCGGTCGCAGCGATCTCATGCGGTTGAACAACTGCGGCAAGTTCACGAGGAAGTTGAGCGACGCCGCGCCGCGCTGCTCGAAATCGATCGCGAAGTGAAGACCTTGGAAAAGCTGAGAGAGCGGCAACGAGACGAGTTTCGGCGAGCGGAGAACGCGCTCGAACAAAAGATGCTTGACGAAATCGCCGTCATCAATCACGCCGTCAATGGAGCGAGCCGAGTATGAAGATCGTCCGCCTGCTGGCCAGCTGCTTTGTCTACTTCTGCATCGGCACCGTCATCGCGCAATCGGTCGGCGCAGCCGTGCTGTTCGGCAAGGGGGCGCTCAACTCAGGAAAAGTCGTCGACATCATGGCCGTTGTCTATGGACTCGACCTCGCCGCCATGCGGCGGGAAATCGAAGAGGCGACGCGCGACGAGGCGGATGTGCACGCCGCCTACGAAGAAGTCGTTCGCAAGCGAGTTCGCAGTAGCTTGGATATCGACCTGCGCGAATCCGCTATCGATCGGTCACTCGGCGAACTGAACAATCTCCAAAACAATGTCGTGACGGAGAAGGAACGATTCAACGACCTGCGGACCGCCTTCGAAGCGCGGATCAATGAGCTGCAAAACATCGCCAACGACGCGCGGTTAAGAAAGGTGCAGCAGGCCGTCGAGTCGATGCAGCCCAAGCTGGCCAAAGATCAATTGCTGCGATGGTTCGATGGCGGCAACAAGGCCGACGTCGTCGCCATCCTCGGATCGATGTCGCCCGAACGACAAAAGAAGATCATTGGTGAATTCAAGTCGGAAGAGGACAAGGCCGCCCTCAACAAGATCCTCAATGAGATTCGCGCCGGCCGCGCCGAAAATGAACTGCTCGATACTGCCAACAGCCAACTGCAGGATATCACGCCCAACTAAACTCGTTTCAGGACCACCTGGCGACTCAAACAGACATTCCCCTCGCGGTGGCGACGGGTCATTTCTCACGCAAGTGGAGCCATCGGTCGAGACGGAGGATGCGGGGTCGCAGAGACGGCGGACGACGCGTCGGGACGCGCGGAGTGAGCGAGTTGCGGCGACAGGCCCAACAGCGGCTCATGCTCTGCCGGGCGAGCGGAGAGAAGGTGAAGCGGCGCCGACGTTGGTCGTCGACTCGGAGGCCGTTCCGGCGGAGGGCGAGTCAGCTCCGCCGATGTCGCGCGGAGCGAGTTCGCCCGGCCAGGTCGCCGCTCTGCCGACGCCGGCTAATCTCCGGCAAGTCGTAGGCCGGCTCCGCGCGGTGCGCGAGGCGGCGCCAACGCCACCTGATACAGCTCGCTTTGTGACTCGAGTAGCGCGGGCGTTCCAGGCGGCGCAGGCGCGGGGCGGCGAAGTGCGATTGCGGCTTCACCCACCCGAACTGGGCGCGTTGCGTTTGGAGGTGAAGATGGAGGGCAACTCGCTAACGGCTCGAATTGAAGCGGAAACATCGGCGGCTCGAACGGCTTTGCTCGACAACCTCGGCGCACTCCGCGAACGGTTGGCGGAGCAGGGTGTGAGAATCGACCAGTTCGACGTCGATTTGCTCGATCGGCACTCGGAGGAATCCTCGCATCGTTCGCAGGACGAGGAGGGGAGCGAGCCGGGGGAGCGGCGGTACGCGGAGCAGGAAACACAACAGGGGGAGCAGGAGTCAAGTTCAACTGAACAACGATCGACACGCGACGAGCCGCTCGATTCCGGGCTCGACGTAGTCGTGTAACCCCGACTGGAAGAACAAGCATGGCACGGATTGGATCCAACCTCGACACAGCCGCCGTCGCGCCGGTCCCGGAGGGATCGACGAACACCGGCTTTGACGCTGTCAACGTCGACCAGTTTCTCAACCTGTTGATCGCCGAATTGCAAAACCAAGATCCGCTCAATCCGATGGACAACACGCAGATGCTCGAGCAATTGAGTCAAATCCGCGAGATCGGCGCCACCGAGAGTCTGACGAACACGTTGAGCGCGGTCGTCAACGGGCAGAACTTGTCGACGGCGAGCAGCCTGATTGGCAAGCAAATCAACGCCTTGGCGGACGACGGCGAGACGGTCTCGGGAGTCGTCGACCGCGTGTCCGTCGTTACACAAAACGACGTGTCGACACTTCGCGTGCACATCGGCGAAGCGGAGGTTCGACTTTCCAACATTCGCGACATCGAGGCGCCGGAGAGTTAGCGGTTCGACGTAGTCGCGCGAAACCAAATCGGTTCGTTCCAGGACGATTAATCCAACCAACCATCCAACCAACCATTCTTCCAACCATTCCACCAACCATGCAATGAGTCCACAGCCCACGGGACTCGACATAACAGCGCACAGTTAGCCTCAAGGGGGATATACGATGGGTCTTGCATCTGCTCTTACGACGGCGTTAACCGGACTGACGGCTGCCGAAACTCAGATCGATGTGCTTGGCAACAACCTGGCCAACTCGCAGACCATCGGTTTCAAGGCGTCGTCGACAGTATTCTCCACCCAGTTCTTACAGACGCAGGGTCTCGGCTCGGCTCCCACGTCGAACAACGGCGGCACGAATCCACGACAGACGGGGCTCGGCGTGCAGGTCGCGGAGATCACACCGGACTTTACGCAAGGGACGATCGAAGTCAGCTCCAATCCGTCGGACTTGGCGATTCAAGGAGACGGTTTTTTCATCGTGGAGGGTCCGGCGGGCGAAGTGCTCTACAGCCGCAACGGCGTCTTCAAGACCAACTCAGGGAACCAGTTGGTGACAGTCAACGGCAACCGGCTACTGGGTCACGGAGTCGATGACCTGTTCACGATTCAGGCGACCGCACTCGTGCCGTTGACCATTCCGCTGGGGCAGAAGTCGGTCGCCCAGGCGACTCAAAACGTCTTCTTCGAAGGGACGTTGACGCCGACTGGCGATGTGGCCGATCAGGCTCAGGTGGAGGAGAGCACGGTCCTCGGTGACGCGACGATTCCTCGACCGGACACTTCCGGGGTGCAGACCGCGGTCGCCGTTCCACCGCAGACGACATCGACCACGTTCACCGATCAAGACACCGGCGGAACACTCATCGAAGGCGAAACTTATATCTATCGCTTCACCTTTCGCGACGCCGATGGGAACGAGTCGAAGCCGACCGAGGAACTCACTCGCACGATCCCCGTTGGCAACGGCTTGGACGACAACAGCATTGTGATCAACAATCTGCCGGTTCCCAGCGCGGGCTCGCCCTACGAGCAGATCAGCATTTACCGAACAGACGCCGGCGGCCAAACGGCGAAGCTGTTGACGACGTTGGCGACATCCGACTTGGGCGGTCCGACGTCGTTCACCGACACGGGAGCCGCCGGCGGCGCCGACTTGGTGGACAACACGTTGACGGGCAACTACAGCTACCTCGTTACGTTCCACATTGACGGTCAGCCGGAGAGCCGGCCGTCGCCGGTAGTCGGTCCGATCAGCGTCGTCGACGGACGCATTCGGCTGGCCAATCTTCCGACTCCGCCGGTCCCCGGGCCGGGCGACGGCTTTCCTCCCTACAACCGAATTCGCGTCTATCGCAACACGGTGGCGGACAGCAGTTCCTACCACTTGGTCACCGAGCTGGATCCGGGCGACACGTTTATTGATAGCTCGCCCGACTCTGCGATCGTCGCCAATCAGCTGGCCGATTTAGATGGACCCAAAGCCGGTCCCAACACGCTGCTGACCGACTTGCTCGTCCGCGACGGATTGAACTTCGAGTCGCCCTTTGTCGAAGGGGTGCTGTCGTTTTCAGCTCGCAAGGGCGGTCGCGGTCTCGGCACGAAGGATTTCGCGATCACGGCCACGACGACGACTCAGGAACTGGTCGACTTCATCGGCGACGCCACGGGCATTCAGGCGCCCGCCGACGATCCGACCAATCCCATCCCCAACTCGGTCAATACCATACTGGGGACCAACGAACCGAGCGAATTGACGGCCGGTTCGCGGATCGAGGCGTCGGGCAAAGTCCGCGTCGTGTCGAACAACGGCGTGGACAGCGCGGTCACCGTCGGGCTATCCGCGTTTCAACTGGTCTCGACAACGGGCGACGTCACGAACCCGTCGCTCGGTTTCGGAATGGTGCAGGAGGCGAAGGGGCAAAGCGCGGTCGCCGATTTCCTGGCGTACGACACCTTGGGAAGTTCGCTCAATGTCCGCGTCACGGCCGTGCTGGAGGAACGCACGGGCAGCCAAACGGTCTATCGCTGGTTCGCCGATTCGGCGGACAACGAACCATTGACCAGTTCGGAAATCGGCGTCGGCACCGGGCTGATCATTTTCGACGGGGAGGGCAACTTTGTCTCGGCGGCCAACAATACGATTTCGGTCGACCGGCGGTTGAGTCCGGCCGCCTCGCCGCTGGAATTCGATCTCGACTTCACGCAACTCTCCGGTTTGGCCGTCGATTCGGCGTCGCTGGCCGCGTCGCGACAAGACGGCTCCTCGCCGGGTACGCTGACCAGTTTCACGATTGGCGAGGACGGCATCATCCGCGGCGTCTTCGACAACGGCATCGCCCGGGACCTGGGCCGGATTCGCATGGCTCGGTTTACCAACCCGTCCGGCCTGGAGCAACGCGGTGAAAACCTGTTCGGAGCCGGAGCCAACTCGGGACTGCCCGTGGAGGCCGACCCCGGTATCAACGGGCTCGGCTCGTTGATCGCCGGAGCCGTTGAACTATCCAACACGGACATCGGTCAGAACCTGATCGATCTCGTCCTGGCGACAACTCAATATCGAGGGAACACGCGAGTTATCACGGCCTCACAACAGCTGATTGACGAGTTGCTCAACTTGCGACGGTAATAACGATTGCGTCGGCGGAATCCCCGTCGGCGTAACCTATGTTTTGCTATCGATGCGCGAACGGAGATCGACATGATCCGATTGACTCGACTCTGCGGCGAGCCGTTTCTGCTCAACGCCGACCTGATTCGGTATGTCGAGTGCCGTCCCGACACATTCGTGACGCTGACCAGCGGAGACCGGTTGGTGGTCCGCGAGTCGATGGACGATGTGTTGCAAAGAGCTGTCGAATACCAACAGACAAAGAACCTCATGCCGCGGGCCGCGGCGACGACGTGATCAATCGACTAGTCCGTTGGTGCAACGGGTGGGAATACTGGAGCGTTTTCAACGATGGACATTGCCAGCCTCGTCGGTCTGCTGCTTGCTTTCGGGTTGATCATCGGCTCGATCGCAATGGGCCAAGCTCCATTCTCCGCCTTCATCGATGTGCCTTCGGGACTGGTGGTCATTGGAGGCGCGATCGCGGCCGCCTTGATCGCGTTCCCACTCAAAGACTTCCTGACTGTCCCGATGGTCGTCAAGAAAGTCATGCTCAACAAAGCGCCCGACTGCAACGCGTTGATTGAGCAGATCGTTTCACTGGCCGAAACGGCCCGCCGCGATGGACTGCTCGCCCTCGAAGGGCGGATGGATGACATCGAAGATCCCTTCATCAAGATGGGGATTCAGATGGCCGTCGATGGAACGCGCCCGGAAGTGATCGAAGACATTATGCGGACCGAGATCGCGTCAGCCGGCACTCGTCACAAGAACGGCAAAGGACTGATGGATCAGATGGGCCGTTTCGCACCGGCCTACGGGATGATCGGCACGCTCATGGGCCTCATCATGATGCTCAGCGACATGTCCGATCCGTCGGGAATCGGGGCCGGTATGGCCGTCGCCCTCATCACGACTCTCTACGGCGCCATCGTCGCCAACGTTATCTTCATCCCCTTCGCTGAAAAACTCGGCTTCATCAACAAGCAAGAGTTGACCGCCATGGAGATCACCCTCCGCGGCGTCATGGCGATTCAGTCGGGCGAGAACCCGCGAGTGATTGAGCAGAAACTGGCGACCTTCCTGCCTCCCAAGGTGAGGGCCGCTCGAGAAGAGGCTGCTTAGGCCATGGACGAAGAAGATGATGATGGTGGTGGCGGCATCCCGGAATGGGTCGTGACATTTGGCGATATGATGTCGCTGCTGCTCACGTTCTTCATCATGCTCGTCTCGCTCAGCGAGATTAAGCAAGAGGAACAGTACCAGGCGATGGTCGAGTCCGTTTTAAAACAGTTCGGACACGACCGCTCGCACGACAGCATGGTGCCGGGATCCGCGAAGCCCCGCAACTCAGCCGTCTCCAAAACGGCGACCATGGGACGCGCCCGCAAGTTGGATATCATGCAGGGCGGCAATCGAGTGCAGGCGCCTCAGGGCGAACAGACCTTGGTCAACAATGTGCGAGATCAGTTTCCCCGCGCGATCGCCGCCGTCGTCTACTTTGACGGGTCCTTCGACAAACTGACCGAGGAGGGCAAGGCGGCATTGCAGAAACTGACGTTGGCAATCGCCGGAAAACCTCAAATCCTCAACGTCACCGGGCACACCACCTACCGACCGTTGCCGGCGGGAACGCCTTACGAAGACAATTGGGAGCTCGGTTTCCATCGAGCTCAGGTTTGCAAGGACTTCATGGTCCACCAGCTCAAGATCGACGCCAAACGCGTTCGCATTCTGTCAGCCGGACCCCACGAGCCGCTCTACGTCGGCTCCGACACCAAACTGCTCGCGCAAAACCCGCGGGTGGAAGTCCGGGTCACCGATGAACTGGTCCAGGACCGACAGGGTACGCCGCAAAGCCAGCAAGGTCGGTTTCTGCGGCCGGAATAACCGGCTCAACCGCGCTCTGTGGTCTCTTCTGGTCGATGACTCCCCGCCCAGTGGGCCGTTCGCAGCGCCCGCACGGCGGCTGCATCCTAAGTTTTCATGCTGGCCGCTGCGCGCTCTTTTGAAAGCGCGCGCATGACGGCTGCGTGCAGCTAGCAGAACGACTCCCCCAACACCCGAGGTTGGCGCTATGGCCGACGAAAACCAACAAGAACAAGAAGCGGCGCCGCGCAGCAGTGGCGGCTTGATGGGCAAACTGATCATGACGGGGTTCATGGGAGCCGTGATCTTGACCGAGTGTCTTATCGCCTACTTCTGGATTCCCAGCGCCGACGACATCGCCGCCCTGGCCCACAAAAAGATGACCGATTCGATGTACAAGTTGAAGATCGAGAAAGACGAATCGGGGCTGATCGACCAGAAAAAATTCGCCGAATTCGACTTGGGTGACTTCAGCATTACGTCGCATCAGGCAGCGACCAACTCGGCGTTCCGCGTCGATTTCAAGTTGTTCGGTACGGTCGACTTGGAAAACGAGGAAGAGTTGGAAACCCAGTTCAAACAGATCGAGCAACGTTTTCGGGAACAGGTGATTTTCGAAATCCGGAATTCGGACGCAACAGACCTGGATGATCCCGGGTTGGGGTTGATCAAACGCCGCATTTTGGAGAGAGTTAACCGCCTTTTTGGCGAGACATTGATCGAGACCGTTGGCGTGAGCAACTACTCGTGGGTTGAGCAGTAACCGACGGTCGGCCAAGGAATGGAATCCTGATGGCAGACGAACAGCAGATTGGCCAGGACGAAATCGAGGAACTGCTGCGGCAGTCTCAGGGAGCGGCGGACGCGGCGCCCGCACCTCCTCCAGCAGCCCCCGCGGCCGGTGGAGCGGGTTTAGACCAATCGGATCTCGACGCTCTCATTAGCGGCGCCGGCGGGGGCGACGACGGTGGCGGCGCGGCGGGCGGCGCGGCGGCTCCGCAAGCGACCACAGCAGCCCCACCGGCCCCACCAGCTGAGACGACGGCTGCTGCTGCTGAGCCGGGTGACGACATTCACTTCTTGCTGGCTCAAGCCGAGGCGGCGTTGGCCTCGGTTGACTCACCGAACCAATCGTTGCCTGAGGGGATCGGGTCGTTTGAGCTGAGCGACTTCGCGGGGACGCCGGCGAACGCCGACAAGGCGACTCTTGAGTTGTTGCGCGACGTCGAACTCAATTTGCGAATCGAGTTGGGTCGGACGCACATGTATTTGGAAGACGTTTTGAAGCTCAAGCGGGGCTCGGTCGTTCCTTTGGACAAGCTGGCGGGCGATCCGGTCGACGTGTTCGTCAACGGTCGCCTCGTGGCGCGCGGCGAAATCCTGGTGCTCAACGACAACTTCTGTGTCCGTGTGGCCGAGCTGCTGTCCGGAGACGAGCGGGAGTAGTCGCCGCGCGCCTCTTTTTGAGTCGACGAGTAATTACGGCTAGTGGCACGATGTGGCAAGGAGGCCCGCGTGACAAGCGATTTGCAAAGACCGAGAGCGACCCTCGCCCGCGCCATGGTCGTCATCGCGGCGCTGGTCGTCTGCCGGTCGATTGCCGCCGCGGATGATGGGACGTTTGAGCGGCGGCCGGTCGCCGCCAATCAGGGAGCCTCGACCGCCAACGATCGGACGGGAATCACTGGCCCGCGAGTCGTCCGCGAACAGCAGCCCCGTACGCGAGAATTCACATCGCCACTGGTGGCGGCCGGCAGTTCATCACCGGGGGTGGAAAACGGACCGCAGCAAGCCGGGCTGCCACTCGCGGGGCCGAGCACTCAGCGGCGCGAGAAGCGGGCTCGGGGTGAGGTGAACGATCCGCTGGGAGCAGTCACCACCGTGCTGGGAAGTCTCGCCGTCGTGCTGGGGTTGTTTTTCGTGGTCGTCTATCTGGCCAAGCGGACTGGTCCCAGGACGGCGCGGGCGTTGCCCGAGGAGGCCTTTCAGATCCTCGGCCGATCCCCATTCGGCAACCGCATGCAAGTTCAGCTCATCCGAATCGGAAACAAGTTGGTCTTACTCAACGTCACCGCGCAGAGTGTCGAGACGATCACCGAGATCACGGATGAGGACGAG
>JASMLW010000173.1 GCA_030748485.1 Pirellulaceae bacterium | reverse complement strand
ATGGATACGCCGAGTTGCATGGCGCCACGTTTTATCGATGCCGTCTGCTGCTGGTCGAATTGATGAACCAACAAGCTGGGAAAGTCCGCCGGTAACTCGCCGTCGAGTTCAACGTCGTGAGGTAGAACGGGTTGCGGCGTTCGCATAAAGAATTTCCGGATTCCGGCGAGCCCAACCATTTGCTTTCTGGCCAGTTTAAGCAGCTCCCAGCGCGACAATCCAAAACTCCCGCGCCCGAGAAGCAACCTCTCGTCGATAACATCAAGAGGCAGCTCGGCGCGCGCGTCGCCGTTAGCGTTCGAGTAGAGCAACAGCAAATCGTGAACGTACTGCATCGCACCCGCGCCATCGCAACACGAGTGATGAAAATGAAACACGACATCGGCGTGCGTCCGGCCCTGCCGCACCGTGATTCGCAGGCCGGGCGCCGACCTCAGATCAAGATAGCTGGCTGGAGGTAGATCGTCGGATGGCTCCACCTTCAACCAATTGAGCAACGGTTCCTCTTCGTCGACTGGAACCCAACACCAGCGTCGCTTGATCTTTTTGACAACGGCATTCAACAGCACATGCCGGCGAAGCGACTTGGCCGCCGCGTCCATCAGCCGTTGCTGGTCTAACTCGCCCGTCAACCTCAACCGACAGAAGAACTGCATCGGGTGCGAGGGCCTGTCGTCGACGAGCATGTACTCTTCGAACGGAACTAGCGGCAACGGGAATAGGCCTGGGCCCGACAAAGACTAGCTCCCATCGACTTGAGAAAGGAACGCGCGATTGGCAAAGTCAATGTCCAACGCATCCGACAACACGGCCGTTTGGTGAAAGCCCGACTCCGCCAGAACTTCGTACCATTGCTCGACCTTGAGCAGCATAAGATCTTCTCGGTCATCGCCCGGGTCGGACTTGAATCGCCACCATCCGTCGAGCGAGCCGAAACACATGTGCCACCAAATCTGCGGATCGGTCAACTCGATCATCAGCAGATACCCGCCAGGTGCGAGAACTTGGGCAACATTCCTGAGCGTAAACCGCAAGTTCTTAGTGTCGTGAATGACGTTATTGGCGATCACCAGATTACACGACCCGTCGGCAAAACCCTGCTCCCCACATCTTCGTTCCAGATCGAGCGTCGCAAATTCGACAAACGGATAGTTCGCAAATCGCCGTCGCCCGCTACGCAGGAAGAAAGCACCGACGTCCGTGAACTGATACGAAGTCGAATGTGGATCGAAGATGTCTAGAATGTGACTTGTCAGACCGCCCGTTCCGGCTCCGACTTCCAACACATTCAGCGGCTTGGACTGCGTCGGCTTGGATTGCGTCTGTTCGGTGAGCAACCGAACGGTTTCCCGCGCCAGTGAGTTGAAGATGCGGTGAGTTACACTCTCGGTGTACCAGCGCGTCATCAGATCATCAGCAAACAGCGTGCGAATGATCTCGGATGTACCCTCACACTGTATGAGCCGAGCGAGGTTGCCTCCCACGCGCGTGATGATCGTCAATTCAATATCGTAGAAAGGGAGTTCGCGGCGCAGGTGATCGGCCAGTTGCTCTGTGTCCGCCGGCATTGTGTCCGCATGCCCTGTGTCCGCCGGCGTTTTTTCGGCGTTCGCGGCGATCTTCGCCAGCAGCTGCACCCACCACACTTTCGCTTGTGGCAAATTCAACTCGCGCAATCTGGCTCGGCAGTAATCCGTGTCCGCGAGTCGATCAAGTTCTTCCGGCCGTAGACTGAGCGCCCTAAAAGCCGCCACAACATAGGACACAACCAGGCGATCGATTTCGTCTTGTCGCGATTGAACCTGGTTGATTCGTTCGCGCTCTTCCGCAAAAACGATCGATTGCAATTGCTCGTTTATGACTCGAGGCGCGACGTTGTCCAGCATCCGATCAATTGCCCAATCCGGCTCAACGCGAGCGTCGCTTCCGGAAGGAAAGGAGCGATCCCCGTTGTGATCCTCTTGAAGTGACCTGCAACAGATAGTCCGACAACTTATGCGGCGTGTCGTGCTGGTACAACACGTCAACTTCGAGATCCACGTTCATGCTCTTCTTTAGCGTTGTGGCCAATTCCATGTGGTCCAGCGAATCAAGCCCCAGTTCATAAAACGTCTTCGTCGAGCAGTAGCTGGCTCCATTGCTTTCCATCAGCCGTTGAACTAGCTGCTCGACAAGATTGCCAACGTCAGATGTTTCGTCGTTCGCGCCGGCATGTGCCATCGCGTCGGTCGATGGGCGGGCGTCAAAATCGTAATGCGCCAATTCGAACGATTCACCTGGCCCCGCCGAACGCGGCGCACCCGACTCCGTCAAGACGCCGCCACACGATGCGTGCCAACTCCGGGCCGCCTCCGAGTCAGTAACCACGGCGACTGCCGACGTAACATCTGTTTTAAGTCGAGCCTGCTGCAAGAAGAACTTGACGGTGGCCGGCGCGTTTTCGGCGAAGTCCGGTGAAACAACCAAATCCAACACGGCCATCGTGGCTCCGGTTGGGTCATGCGGAACATGGATGTCCGGCGGTGTCCCCGACGATGTCCAATTCTCCAAAGCGGCAGGCCCGGCGATTCTCACGCCGACTGCCGCGGCAACGAGCTCTCCGCCCGCCTCAAAAACAAAACTACTGAACGGATCCGCCGCCAGGATCCGACTAGCGACATCCGTCGGAATCATCAGCCCGGTCGGCCCGACGCGCTCCCGTAACTGGTCGACTGCTGGCAAGTCGGTCGGGCGCATGCAGCGCGCAGTGTATCCTCGATGCTCGAAGTGATTCAAAGTAATCCGGCAATAGGGCAGTGTCTTTGGATAACGGCGGAAGAGCTCAGGCTGCGCGAACAGTCCGGCCTCCGCGGCGCTCATCAGGAAGAGATCGGCGTCAACCAGATACTGCATCGAGAATCCGTGATAGGCGTCGAAGTGGAGGCTCTCGCTTTGATCGAAGTACTGTGCCGTTGCGGACGGCGCCATACTATGCACCTCGAGGACAATCAATCCATGTCCCGTCGCCAACGAGGACCATCGCCGAAGATGTTCGACCAGGCTCTGCACGACAATGGCCGGCTCGACGGCCGCGCCCCGGTTGTCGACATAGGCCCCCGGGTAGGAGAGTTGTCTACGGTGCTCGACCTGTTCCAAGTCCTGTGGATCCAACAGCGGGCGGTCGTGATCGAGAAATGACCGGATGTGAAGCACGCTTGCCGGATCCGAGACGCCGGCCGCCTGTAATGCGATGACCAGCGCATCGGGATCCCCAATGTCGCCTTGTGAAACCAGATGCGGGACGCCCTGAAGCATCTCCTCGGTCGCCAGCAGCGCCTTTTCGTTGTAATCGACTCCGACTAGCACAAGCGGATGCTCGTCGAGTTGTTTTCCCCTTGCCGTCTTGGAGGCGATCGTCTCGTAGACTCGTTTCAAGAACGATCCATCGCCACACCCCATGTCCGCGATGTACCGAGGTTGCGATGACGGGTCTGGCGTATCGAAAATCGAGACCAGGATCTCGTCGACATCCGCAAAGTACTTTTCGTGTTGAAAGCCACTGGCAACCACGTTGAGCGTGCGTTCGACATGCTGCTCATGCCCAGCCTGGTCGCGGGCGAACACAGTCGAGACGTCTCCCGTAAGCAGATCCGGCAAACGCGAAAGCATGGGAATGTAAGCGCATAGCGTTCCGACATTCAGCGCCCGGTCAATCATAAAACGGCCGACATCCGTGATCCCGCTTTTGACACTGGGCGATTCAAGCCAACCCAACTGAGCAAACAGCTCGGACAACTCGCTGCGCGCCTGCTGGGGAAGGCTGGGAAGGAAATTTTCCAGTTCGTCGCGGGGAACTGACTTCAAGTGACCCGCCTGATGCAACTCAGTCAAAATGGGAACGACCAAGACGCCATCGAGCATGACTCGCGTTCGCGGGTCGGACACCTCCCAAGAGTTCTTGCACTTTTGCACCCATGAACTAATCGAGGCGTCTAGATTCTCGCCGTTCAAGTAGGACTGCAGTGGAAATGACCACCACTTGAGGATGTCGTCGGGGACCTCGTCGATACGGTCGCGATCGATTTCCAGCGAGATCAGCCCGTTTGGATCTCGCGAAATCCACTCGATGGATTGCAAGAGCTTTAGGGCGACGCGCAAGTGGCCTGTGTTTGCGCCCAGTGCTTCCGCCAGATCCGGTTCGGCCATTCCGCGGTCCGCACTCAACTCGCCGAATAGACCGGTTTGGCGGCAGGCCAAAATCGTGGGAATGGCCACAAATCCGTGGCTGTATTGGTTGAGTAATTCAAGCATGGCGGTCAACGCGCGTGGGGCGACAAGCCAACAGTATAGTCGGGGTCGACCTATTTCGAGAAGATCTCGCCGAGTCTTGAGGTGTGTGATGCGTTGAGCATCCAGACTCACTACTCAGTACAATTCCGGCGGTCATCGATTCCTCAGATCTCCCGCACTCCTAGACTCCTAGCCCGTGTGCCCGCGGTCCAGCACGATCTCGGTCCCCGTCAAGTGGGACGACTCGTCTGACGCCAGATAGAGAATTGTCTCGGCTACTTCCTCGGGCGAGAAGAACTGGTGCGACGGCGTGTCACCCGCCATCGCCGCGTATGCTCCTTCAATGCCGCCATGTTCGTCCATCAACGCTCGGAAGAACTCTTCCTTCTCCCACATCGGCGTCTTCACCCCACTCGGCGTTACGACATTCACTCGGACGCCGTTGTTGGCGTCGGCGCATTCGATGGCGGCCGTTTTGGAGAACATGCGCACCGCCGCCTTGCTGGCGCAGTACGCAGCAGCCCCGGCGCTCGGCGTGATCCCAGACACCGACGCCACATTGACGATACTGCCCCCGGTCCCCATGGCGTCGATGGCGTGTTTCGTTCCCAGGAACACGCCATCAAGATTGACGGACATTACCCTGCGCCATTCATTCAACGAAGATTCGGCCACCGGTCTGGACACGGATATACCGGCATCAAACTCATTCATGCTGCCAAGCTTCCTCGGCCTAGATCAGGGCCAGACCCAAGCATGAAGCCAGAACTCGAGACCCGAAGACGACAGTGACGCGATTTGGGTTGCTTTAGATGGGCTGTATTTCTGCAGATTCTCAGCAGCACAATCTCCTTGAACGGAGTGACATGGTGCGTGTCGCTGTGCGCAGTCAGGTTCTCGCACCCATTCTCGACTAGAACCAGCTAGCTGTCTCGATTCCCGCCAGATTCATGGCTCCGCAAGCCGATACTCCTAAAGAAGTTAGAGGTTGACGCGATCGGAGCGACCCGTCTAAGATTCGGGGCGGTGCGAACGATTGTGCGCTCACAAGGCTCGTTCCCGCGAGAGAATACCGAGGGTTTTCCACCTAATTGACAACAACTCACAGGTTGCTACAAAACCCTATCCTTCGTCGGTTTACCTATCTCTTCCTTCGCGTCGGTATGTACTGGAATTACAATTGTCGACGTGAATCTCCAGGTTCTTGTGACTTGGGGACATGGACGTAAGGACGCTTTAGGTCATGGATGACAAGCACGGGGAGAGCCCACAAATGCCCCAAAGTCAAACCAGCGCGGTCCAACTCCATTTCACAAATGCAGATGGGCATGTGACGGTTACACCCTCAAACGAAGATCGATTTACGATCAAGGTCGAGCGCGCGATTGAATTGCTTCAGCAATCCAGCCGACGAGAGGAGTTTGAACGCCAGTTCAAGTTGCTTCTCAAGGTCTTGGGTGAGTGGCTTGAGAACAGCAGCGAGATAAAGCAAGCATTCCTGACACTTCGGGACGGCGGGATCTGCCTCGTGGTAGTACGGGAGAACGCCCCCTATGACGCCGAGTTTGAGGATTCGTTGTCGGACCTCGACTATGATATCGCAAACGACTCGGACTTAGATCTGATTCAATTCACGGCGATTGCCCTTCCGCCCGTCTCCGACGAATCGCTCAACACATTCCTCAACGAAGACGTGGCGTTCATCCTCTATGGCGCGTGAGACTGATCACATACAGCTGGCAAACCGTAACGAAGCAGCCCTGCAATTCCTGCTTTCCTCTAACGGAACGAGCCATCCGGAGTGGATTGCAACGGTAGCGTTCTACAAGGCTTTGCAGCTTGTCGATGCCGCGTATCGCAATCGCACTGGACGGAGCAACCACGACCATGCCTCGCGAAATAGGGTCGTCAAAAAGCAGCCTTTTCCGAGAGCGCTCAATCGGAGTTACCGTGCGCTGTGGGCCGCTTCGACGGTTGCGAGGTATCTCCACGACAACACCACAGACACCGACTATTCGTCGTTCGTCGACTACATGCCGGACGAGCAGGTTGTCGCGGAATTAGTTCAGCATCGACTTCATGACGTTGAACAGATCGTGATGCAGATGTTGCCAGAAGAGCTTCGGGTAACGATTGATCAGACGCGAGTGAACTAGCCTCAGCGTCGATTGACGAGATTCCTAGTTCCTACGCCCGCTTGCGTTCCCCAGTCGCGATGGACTTAGCGTTGAAACACTGGACTTAGCGTTGAAACACTCGCCCCCGAGCAACGCGGTCTCTAGTAAACCTCGGGCACGAATGTTTGCTCGATCATCGGTGGTCGGATATAGCCCTTGTCGTCCTGGCGGTCTGGGAGTTCAATCGGTTCCGACGGCACTTCGCCGTAGGGGATCATGCTGAGCAAGTGGCTGATGCAGTTGAGCCGAGCTCGTCTCTTGACGTCCGCCTCGACGACGTACCAGGGTGCTTGCTTGATGTCCGTATAGGCGAACATGTCGTCCTTCGCCTTGGAATACTCGACCCACCTGGCTCGTGATTCAACGTCCATCGGGCTGAGCTTCCATTGCTTGGTCGGATCGTGGATGCGGCTTTGAAAGCGGCGTTCCTGCTCCTCGTCGCTGATCGAGAACCAGTACTTGATGAGGATGACGCCAGAGCGAATCAGCATCCGCTCGAACTCCGGGCACGACCGCAAGAACTCGCGGTATTCTTCTTCGGTGCAGAATCCCATCACACGTTCGACGCCGGCCCGGTTGTACCAACTGCGGTCGAAGAGGACCATTTCCCCGGCGGCCGGAAGGTGTGACGTATAACGCTGGAAATACCATTGCGTTTTCTCGCGTTCGGTGGGAGTCCCCAAAGCCACGACCCGGCAGACACGCGGGCTAAGACACTCCGTGATCCGCTTGATCACACCTCCCTTCCCAGCGGCGTCCCGGCCTTCGAAGACAACAACCACGCGGAGACCTTTGTGTTTGATCCATTCCTGGAGCTTGACCAACTCGACATGAAGCCTCTCTAGTTCCCGTTCGTAGAACTTCTTATTCATTTTCTTTGGCTTCTGTGCGACCGGGTCGGCCGGCTCCGTTGCACCAGTAGCCGGCGTCTCGGACTCACTCTTCTCAAGAGCCTTGTCTCGTTCTGCTTTTGACACGCGTATCTCCTTGTTGCCGTGCTGAACGTGTTCACAGACATCACCCAGCCTGTAGTACTACGTCGTCACCTCGTCGTCTGAACCAGCATTGTGTTTCTTTTCGAGGTAAGCCATTTCATCCTCGCGAACTAGCTTCGCGATCCGCTTGGCGAAGTAGTACATCCGTTTGAGGTGCTCCATGATCTCCGACTCCAGCCGAAAAGTCGCCAGGCGGTTTGGCTCATCAGCCGACAAGCGTCGCGAGAGATGGTTTTCGGCTATGGCCGCCAGACGATTGAGTTCTCCTTTTGCCGAGGATACCTCGCGAGCGGCTTCAATGTCTTCGGAAACGATCGCGCGAATCGCTCGCTCCGTCGCCCAGGCAACTTCCTTGTTCAGGGCGCCCAAAACATCTTTCGTTGCCTGGCTAATCTGTAGACCCGCCCGCAGTCTTTCGAAGCCGGCGTCGACGAGGTTGGTCTCGATCATATCGCCGATGTTCTCGATGTAGTTGGCGGCGGCCAAGTAGTCGTGCAACTGCTCGGACTGCCGGTCGGAGAGATTCTCCTTCGACAGCCGCCCGAGGTACGTGACAACGGCCCCGTGCAACGCGTCCACGTTGTCGTCCAGCTTCGCAAGAGCGTCCAGCTCTTCCTTCGATCCATGGATCGCGGTGTCGAAAGCGCCTCGCATCATGTGTAACGCGGCGGCTCCTAGCCGGCCGAGTTCCATGCGGACGATGTCCATCGCCAAAGACGGTGTCTGCAGCAAGATCGGATCGAGGTACTTCGGCTGAGCAACGTCGACTGCAACCTCGACGCGCTCCGGCACGATGCGCCGCACAAGCCGCGCTAGAGGAGTCGTGAACCAAATGAAAAGAACGGTGTTGGCGATGTTAAAGACAGTGTGCGCGTTGGCGATCTGCCGTGGCGTCTCAGCGGCGAGCCGCGCAGCACCGGATAACTCGGCGTTGGACGGTGAGAGCCAAGTAACGAAGGCGCCGAGCTGCGGAATGAAGGCTAACCAGATCGCCACGCCGGCGACGTTGAACAAGACGTGAACGATCGCTGCGCGCACCGCCTCCCGCGGTTTGCCGAGCGAGGCCAAGCCCGCGGTGATGCAAGTGCCCACGTTGGCTCCGAAGATCAGCGCGATGCCCGCCTCAAGTGAAATGAAGCCCTGACTGGCGAGCGTGATGACGATGCCGGTCGTGGCCGATGAGCTTTGGACCAGCGCCGTGAAGGCGGCGGCCAGCAGGATCGCCGTCAACGGATCGTCCATCTGCTGCATCATTTCCATGAACGGCGGATAGGCGCGCAACGGTCTCGTCCCGTCGCTCATCAGGTGCATCCCGAAGAAGATCAACCCCAGCCCCATGATCATGTGGCCGTAATGACGGACTTTCCCATTCTTCGAAATGAACAACATGAAAAATCCGACTGCCACGAGCACGAGGGCGTAGTGCGTTATCTTGAACGCGACTAACTGCGCCGTGACCGTCGTGCCGATGTTCGCGCCCATGATGACGCCGATGGACTGAGACAACGACATCAACCCCGCGGATATGAAGCCGACGACGAGAACGGTTGTGACAGAAGACGATTGAATGATCGCCGTCACAAACGCCCCCGCCAAAGCGCCGGTGAAACGATTGGCCGTCAGCTTGGCAAGGACCTTCTTCATGCCATCGCCGGCGATGAGCTTCAACGCGTCGGACATCTGGTCGAGTCCGAACAGGAACAGAGCCAGCCCTCCGACCAGCCCCATCAGAATGTCATCGACCTGTAACTCGGTCGTCGTCTCAGCGAGCAACAACGTGATCAGCCTCCAGGGCGAATACAACGAGATGCGTCAGTGCGGCGCGTTTCAGGCGGGCTTTTGGCACATACTCCACCACTCGGCTTGCTCAAATTCATCCCGCACTTCGTTTGCGAGTTCGGCGGTCCGCTTAGTCGTTTCCGGCGATCGTCAGCAGGGCGTCCAGCACGCTGGTCGCGACGGAATTGGAGATGAAACGAATCGATCCATCGCCGAGCGCCGCATTGAAACCGCCCGGATGGTAGCTGGAGCGGGCCTGCGGTTCGCCCTTGCCCGCAACCAGGTCTTTCAGCTCCTGGGGAGTGATGTCCCGAGGCTGGGTCCAGCCGACGTTTTGCCCCGTTGCCTCGACGACCGCCAGCGTGTTGGACAAGCCGTCTTTGATTTGCGAGAGCGAGTGCGCCTGGGGCCCGTCAAACATGGCGCCCTGGCCGGAAACCACCATGTAGCTCGTCTGCATCGGTTGGTTGGCGGACGGCGCTTGGTTCGGGTCGGAAGGACACCGGTAGGCGGGGACGTCCAATTGGGCGACGGCCAGGTTCTCCGGGCTGTCCCACGGTTTGTCGAAGTCGTACTGCTCGTACAAAAGCTGCTGTTCGATATACGGCAGAATCAGCACTCGCCAACTGTGCATCGGTTTGCCGTCCGCGTCGGGAATGTAGGCTGGCGGCAGTGTGCGGTGCACGGCCTCGTAGTTGTGCAGCGCCAGCGCGATCTGTTTGAGATTATTGCTGCACGACATCCGCCGCGCCGCTTCGCGCGAACTTTGGATCGCCGGCAGCAGCAACGCGACAAGTACGCCCGTCAGCAAGAGCAGTCCGCCGCAAGCGACTCCGATGATCACGATGGCGATGGACGCGCCGCTGGCCTTTGTGGTCGCGCCGCTCGATGCGCGCTGAGGAATCGTGATCTGCTGTCCACACGCCTGACACGGACCTGACTGCCCGGCGAACTCATCGGCAACTCGAGTGGATTTACCGCAGTGCGGACATTTGAAATCGACGGGCATCGAGTGAATCCTCTGAAGTGGCGACTGGCGATTGGCCGGGATCCTGAGCGGGCTCGGCAGTCCAAACTAACGCCTTGCCGGCCAGCCGTCCACTCGCGGCCGCCGCGGCTGCAATCACCTTCGATCGAAAGATATGAGTCGAGACTGTCGTGGCTGCGCTGGCGGCTATTTGGCCGATTTGAAACATCGCTCGATCACTTTGCGCTCGATGGCTGTCACAGTCGTTGTCTTGATATTGGAGTCGTCCATCGAGTCGACCGGCTGATCCGGGTCATCGAATTGGAAGCCGATGATGTACATACCGATTTGTAATTGGCGTTCCGCGCATTCGAACTGCGGCTCGCGAAACGACGAGGCGATTGAATCCAGCCTGTCGGCGAGCATGCCGGTGGCCAGCGAGCTGAAGCCGGCCAGCACGACGTCGACGTGGCCGATCCGCGGGCGGTAGGCGTAGAAGACGAAAGCCGTGTCGTGGCCCGGCTTGTTGGGGGAGCACTGCCATTTCCCGGAACTGGTGCGGTAGTAGATGCCCGGCTGTTTGGCGGTCTGTTTGGCCGCCAACGCCGTGCCGCCGATGAATGACGGTGGTTGGGGATCGGATTGACGATAGCGAAACATCACGGGGCATTTGCGTTGGCTCGCGCGGCTCACCTGATCTTGATTGACGAATGGGTCCGCGTCGAAAGCGGCCGCCAGCATGATCTCGACGACCGGATTGGACTTTACGCTGCCGAGCGCCACCAGCCCGCTCGAAGCCGTTTGTGTTGCGGGCAAATCGTAGACCTCCTGCGCCCGTTCGATGGCGGTCTTCCATTCAGCGCTCGTTTGGTGGGGGCGGATGTTGCGCGGTGGCGCATGGACCAGATGAAAGTCGGGAAAGCGGTGCGGCTGTCCAGCCGCGACGCCCGCTCGATCTACCCGGGCCGGCGGCTCGACGGATTGTTCTTCATCAGCCGCCACCGCCCGCTCGCCCATCGGCCACGGTGAGTGTCGAGGCGCGGAGAACCGCGACAGGTTGGAGAGAATCACCGCCTGTAAACGCGAGTCGGTCGCCATCACGTACCGGCTGCCCGGCCACTCCGCGGAAGTTCGCGTGCCAAGACAGAATTCCAATTGTTGGCAACCGGCCAGCATGTTCCAGAAGAGTTTGGGATCGCGCCCGAACAGCGCCGCCGGCAAACTCTCGGCGTCAAAGCCGCGATACTCGACCAAGTAGTCGCTCAATCGCGTCAGCGTATCGAAAGAAACGTACTTGGCCGTGTTGTCCAGCAACGCGCGAATCGTGTGCCGTTCCACACCCGAGCGGCTGGCGATCTCGTTGAGCATTCCCCACTTCTTGAGATCGGGCTGGAGTAACTGAGCGAGCCGAAAGGAAACGGTCATGGAGCGCCTCACTAACAAACGGGTTCTTTACTCTGGTGCATTCGGGTCTGCGCAATCAACCGCCGGTGTCGGCCGGTCGACGTCGGAGTCACCGCTCCCATAAGAGGTCGCAAATGGGAAGTATCGACTCCCATTATAGAGCTTCGCTGATTCGTCGAGGATCGACTTTAAGGCGACTACGGATGTTTTTCTTGAGTTTTCGTTGCGGTCGACCGTATGCGACTGTCACGGAATCGGCAGAAAACGCCTGTATTTTCAGGTTGCTAGCGACTTCTTGAGATGGAATCGCACGCCTGATGTATGTTGCGGCGATGATGGCCACCCCTCTTTCGTAAAGGGCCGCGACAAAACGCTCAGGCGCTGAAAAACCGATTGTTGAAATTCCTACCAAAACGTTTGACGTCGTCAGGTCCGGTGCAGTAGATTTGAGCGAACTACGATTGGTCTTACCTGACTCACAAATGAGCAAGGCGGAGTAATGACCAGTAAACCGAAATCAAGTTTGGGATTCAATAACTCGCCAACCCAGCAGGCGGCAGCGTTCGTGGAAGCCATGCGAACCACGCTCGCGGAGCTGGGGATTTGGAACGCGACGATCACCGCCGTACTCAGCTCCGGCGACGTCGTCAAGGTGATCACCAAGATCACCTCAACCTATCCCGTCAGGGGCGAATCGACTGGCCAGCCGCAGCCAACCAAGTCGGGACTCGCCGCCAAGTCGACCGGTCACGCCGACGAAGACCAGCGGATGCACGATGTGTTGCAGGCGGCGATCAGTGAGCACTTGGGCGATGGGATTCTCAATTTTGGGGAGCTGACGTTTGAGGTCGTCGAAGGGAAGGTGACCACCATTACTCCCGCGCCGGTCTTCCGCGTTCCGGGTGAGATTCTCAACCTGGGGTGGGTAATGTACATGCAGCCAGAGGCGGCTGTTTCGGCTTCCGCCACGAACAGTTAGAGGCCCTGACCGGCAGCGGCTCGCTGCCGGCGTCGACACAACACACACGGCAACGAAACAAGAACAGGAAACAAAAAAACACAGTCCCCAATTCGGTCGGCGCCCGCAAAGCGAGATCGGCAGGGGCCTGAGGCGACCAGTTCACTGGTTGGCTTCCAGGCCCGCGCCGGCTCGCTTTTCTTATTTGAGACAGGCAAGGGTCGGAACGAGGCGAGGAGAGGCAGGAGGCGGAACAAGGAGAGGAGAGGCGAGCTGCGAAGTGAAAAAAGTTCTTCACGTCAACTGTAAACAGTGCGGTTAGACATTGAAGTGACTTCAGCATTCATCAGCATTCATCTGCTTTGACATTCTTGAGAGAGGAAGGCAAGCATGGCGACGGCAAACGAGCAGGCGCAAGATCTCGCGTTGGCCGAGACTCGTTCTTCATCCGACAGCCCTTCGTCCGGCGGCGCTCAGTCCGGCGGCGCTCAGTCCGACAGTGGACTAGCGGGGCAGTCTCGGCAGTTCCGGCTGGCGGTCGATTGGCTCTCCGCCCCCGACGCAGACGCGACTCGGTCGTCTGCGGAGACTACCGAGTCCGGCGAGGAATCTGGCGAGTGCGGTGAAGAGGCGGACTACCTGTCCGTACCGTCCGGCGTGTCGTACTTGATCGGGCCAAACGGCGAACGGCCCCGGGTGGCGAACAGCGCCGGGCGCAACAAGCGCCGAGCCGTGTTGCTCGAGCCACTCGTGGACGCGCGGCCCCCCGCCATGGTGGTGATTGCCGGAGACCTGGCCGACGTGCGAGTCAACGGGCTGCGGATCCCGTCCTGGGGCATGGTCCACGAGAAGGACCAATTGCAGATCGGCGACTACGTGCTGCACGTCACGCTGTTCAACCGCACATCGATCGGACCGGTTCACGAACGGCACGTCGGCAAGGAATGCCCCGTTTGCCGCGTTCACTTCGAGTCGAACACGCGAGTTTTTTCTTGCCCGACGTGCAGTGGACCGCTGCATCTGCAGGGCGAGGAGACCCCGGAGAAGGACCGTTTGGAGTGCGCGCTGGCGGTGACCGATTGCCCCGCCTGCCAGACGCGCATCGAGATGACGGATGGATTCAGTTACGAGCCGGAGTTGTACCGTGGGTAGCCAATTCACTTCCATCGACGTCGAGTCCGATTGGCCGCGCGTGAGCGGAGAATCGCGCTTGCCGTACTTCGTCGGCCAGGACGATTCGGCCGCCGTCTCCGCGGCGATCGGTCAACTTCGTCTGGGTTACGTCGGCCTGGGAAGTGTCGGCCTGAGCACTTGTCTGCACGGCGCTAGATTGCGCCCCAGGGCAATCTACACCATCGATCCGGGACGTTGGAAAGCGGAGAGCGTGCTCACGCACCCGATCTACTCAGGCCGCGTCGGCGAACCGAAAGCGACAGCCGCCGGTCGCCTTTGCAAGTGGATTTCTCCGACGACGGAAGTGTTCGCATTGGACGGCCCCATCGACCGACTGGCGGCCGAAGAGTTGACGGATCTCGACTACCTGCTGTTGGCCACCGACAACCTGCAGGCCGAGTTGACGACCAGCGAGCTCAGCCGGCAACTGGGAATCCCACTCATCCAGGCCAGCGTCGACGGCGCCACACTGGTTGCGCAGATTCGGACGCTCGCCAACTCGGTCGAGAGCGGACCGTGCTTGGGCTGCGGGTTCAATCGCGCCGAGTGGGACTACCTGAATTCCGGGGCCAAGTTCAGTTGCGAAGGCTACTACGAGGGCGAACAGCACGCGGCGACGGCGATGGTGACACGGAGCACAAGCTCCTTGTGCTCGATTGCCGCCGACTTGAGCAACATGCAGTTGCTGCGTCGAGCGGGAGGTCTGGGCAAGAGCGTGGACGACACGGTCTTGGAGTATTGCGGCTTCACGCACAAGACGGTGGTTTCACCATTGCCGAGGCGCGAGGACTGCGTATGCGTCGACCACCGACCTTGGCGTCGTCGTTCGGTTGCCGGCCGGTTGAGCCATCGCTCGCCGGGCGAACTGGTGGAGGCCGCGCTCGGCTTCAGCGACGACTTGGCGACGATTCGCGTTCGCGGCGATTGGTTCACCGAGCGAGCCGCGTGTTCAACATGTGGCCCGCGACCGGTTCGACGGTTCGTCAATTGGCGACAAGACCCGCCCGCTTGTGACAACTGCGGGCGACCGCTGGCGCGGGAGCCGTTCTTCGCTCACCGCCCGGTCTTGCTGGAGGCGTTGGGCCAGTGCGCTGAGCGACCGTTGGTTGAAGCGTGCGACCTTCCGGTGCGGTCGGTCGTGGTGCAGGGGAGGGGTGAGACGGTGCTGCTGGTGCAGGAGGCGGAAGCGCAGCAGGGGACGGCGACATGAAATCCGAAATTCGAAAGTCCGAGGTCGCGATGAAAATGGGGATTGCCAGATTGCCACAGATTGAGTTGTCGAGCCGGCATCAACTGATGCTGGACCGGGCGGTGGATCGTTGCCAGGCGTCGCCGGCGTTGCGAGCTCGCATGCGAGCGGAGGGGCACGACCTGTTGGCGCTCAGTCAGATCGCACCGCGATTGGAAGTGATCGAATTGGACATGGCGCCCGTGTTTCGCAGCCTGTTCCGGCTGCAAACGACGGTACCCACCATGCCTCAACCCGACGGCCCGTTGCAAATTGAGCAACAGGCGTTGCTGGGACTGACGTACCGTCTGGAGTCATTTCGCCAGCCGACACCGGGCTACGGCTTCATCCAAGTGCTGGCTCCCGCGCCGTGTTGGCTCGCCAACATCTCCAACGATGGCGTGCAAGCTTTGTGTTTGGGCCTCAGTTTGCCCGCGGGCGTGCGGGTCAAGGACTTGGTCTTGATGGCGTACGGGGCGCTGACCATGCAAACCGTCATGAACGACGAGTTGGACAGGGCCGGCGTGCTCTCCGTTCCGGCGGCTCGTTGGTGGCAGCAGAACATGCACCTGGCGCCGTTGAGCGCCGAGCCATTTATTCACGCATGAAGAAGGAGACGAAGCGATGGCGAGACGGAACAGCGCGGCGGACGAAGGCATCGGCGGCGCGTTGGCGGACTTGGGATTCCGCCGCGCCCGCAACGGCGACTTTCGCCGAGGCAAGCTCACCCTGTCGTTGGACGGTTGGGCGAACCTGGCGGACCGTCGCCGAAACTTGCCGGCCGCCGACGCGTTGGAGGGCGAGTTGGGGCGGCCCGGCCTGTGGAAGCGAGTCGTACAGGGCAAGGCGGCGACGCGCGTGCTGGAACTCCCCCCCGACGTGCTGACGCCGATCCACGATCACACCGGTGAGAGCGATGACGAGTCGCCGCCCCTGTTGGCTTGTCTGCGATGGGCGCTGGCGACGCTGGATGGAGCGGAGCCGACTGGCTGGACCGCCCCGCCGCTCGACGAAGTTGAGCAGTGGTACGAGAAGCAGCAGCTCATCGTAAGACAAGAGCAATGCGTGCGGCAGATTTCCATTGTGCGTTCGGCGGACAAGCTGGCGCTGTCGGCGCCGATCGCGCCCAGCGTTCCGGTTGATCTGCCGGCCGAGCGGATGAGTTGGTTGCGCGAAGTCATGCGGGAAACACAAGATCGCTGGCGGATGGTTCGAGTGGGATTGGTCGACGGTTCGGCGGACAGTTCGCCGGCCGCTGTGGCCGAGGTCGATTTGACCGGAGCGCCGGCGGCGGCGGTGGAATCGCTGTTCGTCACCGGCTTGGAGTCGCTGCGTTGCGCCGTTCAATGGTCGTGCCAGTCCGCGGACTTGCTGGCCGACCAGCGCGTGACTTGTCACGCCTGGGAAGTCCGTCAACCACAACCCTGAGACAGAAAGGAGGAAGACCATGGTTCGCGATCCCAGCACCGCTGCGGCGTCCCCATCAGCCACGATCCAATTCGAGGCGGCTGATGTCACCGGTACGCATACGGCGGTGGCGGACGTGCAGCGTTCGCTGCCGGCGTCCGCAGTTGTCGATTCGCTGGTCAAGCAGATGGCGTTGCCAGAAAACGTGCCGTACGCGCTGCGCGACGACACGACGGGCGCGTTTCTCGACGACCAGCAGGCGATTGGCGATCAGATGACCGACGGTCATGTGACGCTGACCCCCAAGACCCACCTCGGTTGACCCCGGGTTGGGCCGGCCGCGGCCAGTGGCCGAATTAACAGCGGCGGGCGAGATTGGCTCGCCAGGGTCGCTCTCGCCCGCCCTTTTCGCTCCACAAGGACCTCCAAACATGGCTCCAACCACACAACAAAAAACAACGCAACAAGAAACAACACAACGCGACTCGCACGCGGCTCTTCTTGCAGCGAACGTCCCAGCCACCAAGCGGCGGTTGCCGTTGGCGATCACGGTTTCCAAGACCAAGGGCGGTCCGCCGCTGGAGAGCCGCCGGCTGGACAATTCGGAACTGATGGAGTTCGAAGCCGAAGCGTGGCACGTCACCGTGCTCCGCAAGGGACAACCGGGTGTGCTGTTGGAGCAAGTCGGCACGCTGATGGAGGCGGACTTCGAGCGGGGCCAGGAGGGAGCGCTGCAAGGCTTCTCGATTCGCGTGACCGATCCTCTCGGCAAGCAACATCGCTGTCAGTTCACGCGTGAGGCGGTGAGCCACCAAGTGACCCAGGTCGTGCATCAGTTGGCGGCCAGCGGCGCGTTAGAGCTGGACGACGAATACTACTTCGAATTGACCGTGGCCGACGAATGTGAACTCGAGACGGCGACGTCGCAAGAGTCGCCAGAGACGGGCGCGCCAGAGACGGGCGTGTCTATCAAAACCCACTCGGCGCCGCTGAGCTACCTCGTCCACGATCTGGCGCCATTGCTCCGCCAATCGAAAGTGATCGGCCGTCATCACGGTGACGTGGCTCACCTGTTCTACGTCCAAGAGGCCTTTGAAAAGGCGAAGCAATTTGCGCGGCGAGGCGGCAACGAACAACCGCCGCTCGAGACCGGTTGCATTCTCATCGGAGCCCTCGTCAGTTGCCCGCGCACGGGAGAGTTCTTTGTCGTCGTGGTGGATGTCTTGGAAGCTCAAGACGCCGATTCGAACAAGTTCTCGCTCGAGTTCTCGGGAAAGACATGGACCCGGATGCAGACCATCTTGCGCGCTCGACAAGCACGAACTCCCGCGCTGCGTTTTGTCGGGCAAGCCCACGGCCACCCCTTCCCGCCACTCGGCGGAGCGCCCCCCTGCGAGATCTGTTCGCAGCAGCAGGAGTGCACCCGACACACGTGTTTCGTTTCGGTCGACGACGTCAATTGGACGCGAGCCGTTTTCCCGCGGCAGCCGTGGCAGATCTGCCACATCTTTGGCATCAATGCCCGCGACGAACATGTCAACAAGCTATTCGCCCAGCGCAATGGTCAGTTGTTGGAGCGATCTTACCGTCTGCTGCCGGAGTTCGACCTCCAGGCGGCGACCCCCGCAGCCCGTTCTTGAGGAGGAGCAACCATGGCCAAGAAAACGAAACCCAGCTCGGTCGAAGCGATGCTGATGGACCCCGACACGCCGTTCGAGCACCGGCGTCAAATCCTCCAGCACCTGTGCGCTGACGAAGGCAAAACGGCCCAGTCGGCGCTCGTGTCGTTGCTCGATTCGGCCGCCCAGTCCAATGGGGAAATGATCTGGGACAAGAAGATCAAGGAGGTTGAATCGCTGAAGCAGCAAATGCTCGAAGGCGCGTTGCGGCCGGCGACTTTCGTGCGGCTCGTATCCGGCAACTCGCCGGACCCAAGCGAGCGCACCAGGCGCGGCGCGAAGAAAGCCAATGGCCGCGCCAAGCCGCCAACGGAGAAGAAAGAGAAGGCAGAAGGCAAAGAGGAAGCAGAAAGCAAAGAGAAAGCAGACGCGGACGGCGTCGCCCACCTGTTTCAACGCGCCCACGTGCTGACTGAAGAAGGCACGGCGCTCTACCCGCTGCCGCCCAACCAGGAGCTTGCTCAGCAGCTGCGCTGCGGCGATGAAGTGCTCCTCGACGGACAAGGCAAGATGATCTTGTTCGCCACCGGCGGTTACCCCGAAGTCGGCGAAGAAGCTCGTCTCGAGCGGCGCATTGGACGCGACCGCGTGGAGGTCTCGTTGAGGGACTTCGAGAAAATGATCTATCGCGCCGCGGACCGCTTGGTCGAGCAATTCGAGTCCGAGGAGGCCAAGCCGGGTGACATGCTGCTCGTCTGTTCTCGCCGATCGATGGCGTTCGACGCCATCCCGCGAGACGACAAGTTGTCTCACTACCGGTACCTCTGCAAGCAGGCCGCGCCCAAGGTCGATGTCAAGCGCGACATCGGCGCTCCGCCCAAGTTCATCAAGGAACTTGAGGATCACGTGCGGATGGAGATGACCGAACCAGAACTCGGAGCCAAGTACCGTCTCATGCGGTGCCGAACAAAACTGTTGACGGGCGTGAGTGGGTCGGGAAAGACGCTCTCCATCCAGGGTCTGTGGCGCAGTATTTACGGCGTGATGAGCGACGTCACCGGCGTGCCGATCGAGGACCTGCCGTTTCGCGTTTTACGATTGCGCGCCGGTAGCGTGCTCAGCAAGTGGTACTCGGAATCCGAGAAGCAGCTCGACAAGTTCTTTGATGAGGTCGAACAACTCGCCGACGAGTACTTCGAGTTACCCAACGGCCAGATGGTGCTCTTGCCGGTGATTGTCATCTGCGAAGAAATCGATGGCCTCGCCCGCACGCGCGGCTCCGATTCGGTTAGCGATCGAGTCCAGACAACGCTCTTGCAGCGACTCGATGCGACCAGCCAGCGGATGCGTGATCAACTAATTTTGTACTTGTTCACAAGTAACGTACCCGAGCTAATTGACCCAGCTTTCCTAAGACGCGCCGGCGGCACGATCGAGCGGTTTGATCGGCTCAATCGCCGAGCCTGCAGTGAAGTCTTGGACAAACATCTACGCGACTTGCCGTTGCGAGAGGACGACGCCACGCGGCTCAACGGGGCCGCGCTGCGACGCGTGAAGGGCGCGATTCTTCCCTGGCTCTACAGTGCCAACGGCGAGGATCGGGGGCTGGTCGAGATCACCTACGTCGGCGCGACAGAGCCTGAGGTGAAGTACCGCCGCGACTTCCTGACGGGGGCACTCATTGCGCGAGCCATCCAGGAGGCTTCCGAACAAGGACGGGCCGCCGAATGGAGTGGGCGGGCTCCCGGTGTCACGACGTCGTACCTGACGTCGGCCATCGCCAGCCAGGTTGGTTCCATCGTCGATCAGCTTCACCAGCACAACGTGAACCAGTACGTGTCGCTTCCCGAAGGCGCGCGCGTGGCCAGTGTCCGTCGCATCTCGCAACCCAAACGGCTGCCCCCCCAACTGATGAGGAATCCCTAACGATGATGCGAGAAACACGCCAGCGGGAAGACCGAGCGATCGACGCTGCGACCGACGCTGCGCCCGACGGAGTGCATTCGGAGCTGGTATCGTTGCTGGGCCGCAGCGGCTCAACAGTCGCGATGCTCGACCCCTTCACCGCCCGCTGCTTGGCGGCTCCGGTGTCGAGCGATTTCAACAAGGAGCGAACGAACTTGTTGCTCCGCCGCCTGCGATTTGTCCGTGGCGTCAACGTGCTGGTCGACAGCGACTTGCAGTACAACGGGAGCCAACCGGCTCTACAGTCGGCGCTGGCAGGTCCCTGTCACCAGAATTGGCGCAAGCTGCGACGACCGCCGGCCTCACCGTCATTTGATCAGGCGCTTGTCGACACGCTCCAGCTACTTGGTTCGCCCGCCGCGGCCGCAGCCGCCGAAGTGCTCGCGGAGATTTCCTCGGCGCCGCCTGAGCCGAGTTGGGGACCGTTGCTGGCGGCCACGGCGAAATCTCTGGACGACTCTCAGCTGGCCGAGGCGCTGAGCGATTGCGGTCGGCGGCGGCTGGCGGAGCAGCTGGCGGTCGTATTGACTCGCCCGGCGTCGCCACGAGGAGTGTTACTTTTTGGCGACGCGGGCTGCGGCGCCGACTCGTTGGCGCTGGCGATCGGCGGCGCGCTGCGAAAGCACAATCGCATCGCCGCCGTCGTCCAGGTCAACGGCGCTCAAGTTGGCGCCGGGTGCGTCTTTCCGCCGGAACGCGATGGCGCCTTCGACCAACTGCTTCGCGAGGCCAGTCAACTGTCGGACACGCTGCTGGTTTGTCGCGATCTGGACGTATGTCTGACAAATTCGTCGACGTCGCACGCGTTGCTGGCCGCGGCGCTGGACAACGGATTGAGGTTGGCCGCCACGGTGCACTCGTCGGACGGCGCCGGGCGAATCGGCGGCGATCTCGCCCTGGCTCGACACCTGGTCGCCCATCGCGTCGATCTGCCTAGCTTTCAGCAACTTGAAGAAGTCTTGCAGCGATATGCGGCGACCAGTTCCACGCCGGTCGCCGCGGCGGCGATTCAAACGGCGATCGCGTTGTCGCAGGACGAGCCGATCGCCAATCCGGCGGCCGCGGTGGGCTTGCTGTCGGCCGCAATCGCGGAAGCCGAGTGGCGCGGCGCGCCGCACGTTGGCCCCGACGATGTGTTTGCCGGTCGCCGCGACGACTACTTCGAGGTGGATGACTAAACCGTTTTAGAAAACCCTGTCCCGGCGACCACGTCGCCACAACAGACGAGGAGCTGACGATGTTAGAACGCAATCGACCCCAACGCCAACGGGAGACGCCCGGCGGCGGTCCCGACAACTTGTCTCCCGCCGATGAGGGCGGAATGGTCACGATCTCCAGTGGCGTCCATTCCGAAGCGCTGCCCGTTGGCAGCATGCTGGTCGGAGAGATTCGCCGTCGGTTCGCCGACCGATTTGATATCGACCCGGCGAGTACGGCCGAGGTCGACGGTCAAGCAGTGTCCGACGACACGGTTGTGCAGAGCGGCCAGCTCTTGATCTTCTCGCACCGCATCGGCGAGAAGGGTCGACTGAAACCAGTCTTGGCGTTGTAGGCAAGTCTGTGAGCGACGCGGCGCTCGCGGCGATCATGACTCAGCCATAAACGCTTGGCGTTCGTTCGCAACGATTGCGCGGACGAACCGGTAACTACAGATTCCCCTTTACCTGAAAGGCCCGACCATGAACGCTTCCGTGTCGCTGCAAGGAAAGTATGTAACCGCCGTCTCGCCGGAAGGCGCCGAAGGCAAGATCAAGATCGCCGACCTGTTGAACCGGTCATCGCCGGCGGCGGCTCTTGTCGAGCAACTGGTCAATCCCGACGGCTGCCGCAAAATCATCGCTCGCGGGAGGTATGCAATTCTGGTTCACGAGACGCCCCCGCGGGTGCGGACATTCAAGTGGATCGCCAGAGGGTCCGACGTCCCGTACGGGCCCGAGGCCAACTACACCGACGTTTCCATCGCGTTGCCCTATGTCGTCGTGATGGCCGTTTTCGAATGTGACACCAGCGGCGGCGTCAAGTTGACAAATGCGAACGAGTGTTTTTTCAGCAACGAACCTCTGGTGAGTATGGATCAGCCGTTGTCCTTTCCGGCGCTGTTGAATTGCTCCAGGTTTGAACCGCCCGACGGACATCCGTTGAGTTGGATTTGCACCATGAACATCGAGCAGTCGGCGAGTCTGGCGCGGAGATCAGCTGAACGATCGCCGAACGAGCAATTCCGCGACGGTCTACGGGCTCTGCTGCATACGCTGCTGGAAACGGGATTCAATTACAGCTCTGAGCATCACGAGACAAACTCCTGGTGGTCCGAGTCCTCTCGCGTCGACAAACGGATCGCCGATGTCGACGCTTGGCAGCGGGCTACCGCGAAGGACAAATTCTTCGTGCTCGACCTACCTTGGCTGCCCACGAAACACACGGCGGCGGAGATTGTCGAACGCATCTTTCGAAACCTCGGCGTCGGCGACGAGCAGACGATGGGCAGCGCCGACGATGTCGCCCGCATCGTACTCAACGCGGCCAGCGCCTGACCTGCGCACCGCTCCCTCGTGCAACATCCCTCGTGCAACGTCCAACGTGCAAACGTCCAACGTGTACCGCAAGTCCATTCGGCCCAAGTGAGGAGCCCGGCGATGACCGATAGCCAACCGAACGCCAAATTGTCTCAATCGTTGCTGACGCCTATCTATGCGAAACTGGATGAGCAGACGCCGTTGCCGGACGACGAAACCGCGTATTTCGTGCTGGCTCGCAACGGACTTTACCTGTGTCGCAATCACGAGTTCTTCTCCAGCTGCGTGCGCGCTCGCACCTGGCCGAGCGAGCTGGCCAACCACCACAGCTCACTCGAACTGCGGCAGCCCAAAATTCCACGCGAAATGATCGAACAGGTCGTCGGTTTCTTCAGCGCCATCGCGGACAAGTATCAAAGTGAAGCCGGTGTGCTGTTGGCTTGGGACCGCACCGAAGAGCAGCTGCAGCTGGTGGCTCCACGTCAATTGGCGACGGTCAGCGTCAGCTACAACGGCTCGGCGTTCCCCACCGGCCTGCACTACGAAACACCGGAGGACCTGCCGGACGACTGGCGGATTGTCGGCGACATTCACAGCCACGTCTTCGAGTCGGCTTATAGCAGCGGTCAAGATAAGGACGACGAAGAGCACCGCCCCGGATTGCACCTGGTCGTTGGCCGGCTGAATCAGGAGCCTCCCGAGTTTCATGTCGAGTACGTCGTGGACGGGTTTCGCTTTGAGATGGAGATCGACGATGTCATCGCCGACTACCGGCAACGCGACGAGAACACGCCGGACGAGTGGATCGAACAGGTACGCGTCAAGGCGTTTCAATGGCAGGGTGGAAAAAGCGTTGTCACCTACAGCGGCGGCTGGGGCGGTGATTCGGAGGACGACGCGGATGATCTCGAACACAGTTCGTGGAGGCGCGTTTGACGGTGGCTCGATCCCGCTGGTGAAAGTCGATTCTGCAAATGCCGAAAACCCCAAACATCCCAAACCGCGGAGAGAACCATGTCTAGATCGCCATTGCCGCCCAACATGCCAATCGTACCTCGGTTGCCCGACAAGGCGCGCATCAAACTCATCGGAGCCGGGGGCGTTGGCGGCATCGTCTGCCGATTCGGTTTGATGTTCGCCTGCTCACTGGCTCAGAAGCAAGGGACGGACGTCGACTGGGTCATCATTGACGGCGACGAATTCGAAGAGGCCAATCGCAGCCGCATGTTTTTCTCGCGGCACGGCTTTAAGGCGACAGTGATGCGAGACGACCTGCGGAATCTGGTGGAGGATTCGCGGGTGACGTTGACCGCCGTTCCCAAATACATCGACGAGCAGAACCTGCCCACATTGATTCAAGACGACGACATTGTGTTGGTCTGCGTCGACAACAATGCGACTCGCAAACTGGTCAGTGACTACTGCGACCTTGAGCTGCGGCGGTTCGCTCTGTTTTCGGCGGGCAACGACGGGATCGGCGAGAGCTCGTCGGGCCGCCTGGTGCGCGGCACCTACG
This sequence comes from Pirellulaceae bacterium, assembly GCA_030748485.1. Lineage (GTDB taxonomy): Bacteria > Planctomycetota > Planctomycetia > Pirellulales > Pirellulaceae > JASMLW01. Next base: position 6,879 of record JASMLW010000173.1, on the reverse strand, counting down.
GCAATTGCCAAGTCTTCTTGCGCGGCCGGTTGACCAGCCCCTCGCTGACTCAACACCACGCCGAAGTCGCCAACCCGACTGACAAACTGCCCACGGAAATCCACTGCACCGAGCTGATCGCCTCCCAGCCTCAAGTCCTCTTCGCAAATCTGGCGGCGGCGTCTTCACTGTTGAACGCCCTCTTCCTCTATCTGTCCGACAGCCTGCATTACTCCGAGCTGGCCTTCGACATCGCCGAGGGGCGAATGCGTCCCCTGGAGATTCCAGCGCCCCAAGCCTCTCCGCAGCTGGCAGTTCAGAGGTTCAGCTGACGGGAGCCGCTTAAACTATTCTAATAAAGTGACTTACGGTCATTTCCGTCCACGATTCGAGACGCGAGTCGGCCACTGAATTTCTGGAATTCAGAAAATAAAAGGACGTTATTCGGGAAATGTGCGATATAGTTTCTGGTGTGACGAATACGCTGTGGAGGACAATCTGTGGCAATTCACGACCGACTCAAGTACGCGCGGCAAGCGATGAACCTGACCTTGGCCGAGGTCGAGGGGCGCACTGAGATTGGCACGTCTACACTCTCGGAGTTCGAGAACGGAAAGCGAGAGCCGAGATTGCCTCAGTTGAAGGAGCTTGCCGACGTCTATCGCCGGTCAACCTCGTTCTTCCTTGAGGATGGGCCGCCCCCCCAGGAAGTCGTCCTTTGGCGGCAGAGCCCAACCTCACCAGATGCGCAATCCGTGCAAGCAGAATTGCTCAGATTTGCAGAGCAGTACCACAATCTCGAAAGTTGGTGTGACGAAGTCGAGGAGCTTGACCTGCCATTTGCTTCAGGAGGTCGCGAGCGGTTTGGGTACGCACAGGCGGATAGACTAGCCCACGACTTTCGCACGAAGTACGGTCTCGGAGAGCGTCCCGGTCCATCTCTTCTTCGTGTGCTAGAGGAAGTCTGCAAGGTGAAGATTCTCCACATGCCGTTTGAACCTACGGGGAGCGCCGCCTGCACTGTCAGCGAACGTTATGGTGCGGCGATTCTCCTAAACTCCCAGAATGTTCGATGGCGGCGGAACTTCGACCTCGGGCATGAGCTGTTTCATCTACTGACGTGGAACGTTTTTCGTTTTGTCGATACGGCAACCACGGCGGAGGCATCTGGCAAAGAAGAGAAGCTGGCGACATGCTTCGCACGCAATCTGCTGATGCCTCAAGAGCCTTTGCGGATTGCCATCGACGCACAGCTTGAAGAACGGACGAGGCTGTCGTTTGACGATTTGTTCGAGGTTGCACGTCAATTTGACGTGTCGGTCGAAGCTCTATTGTGGCAAATGGCGTTCGTGTACAACCTCTCGAAAGAAGTCGTCCAAGAGAGCATCGAAAAACTACGAGGTCGGATGTCGTATTGGGATAAGCGTCAGCACGACTCCCCGCCACACCGGCCTCTCCGCTTTGAAGCGCTAGCTAACGAATCGCTCCGCAAAGGAATGATTTCGACAGGACGGTATGCCGAGTACCTCGGCATCACCCGGCGACAAGCGATGCGCCAGGTCGAGCAGGAAGCGCCCGAAGATGCCGAAGTTGAAGTTACTTATTCTTGATGCGGGTGTTGTGATTCGTCTTCATGAGCTTGGAATATGGGACCAAGTTCGCGACAAGTGCGATGTGCATCTTTCTCAAATCGTCGCGGGAAAAGAAGTTCTCTTTCAGCCAGGAGACGAAGGAGAGTACGGCGAGGATATCGATCTCTCTTCCGACATCAGCAGCGGCAAAGTGCGCGTTTTTGATGTATCGGCAACCGAGTTGAAGGCGTTCCGCGACCAGTTCGATTCGCTCTATCTGGGCGACCTGGACGACGGCGAAGCGGAGTCATTGGCCTATCTGACGAAGCAAACTGACGACTTCTTGATCTCGTCCGGCGACGCCATCGTATATCGAGTTCTTGGAAACCTGAGCCGGCGCGATCAAGGGCTTTCGCTAGAAGAAATCTTGCAACGAATCGGGCTGGGTCGACGACTCGAATGGGCGTACTCCCAAGCCTTTCGAGAAAAATACACCATGGATGGCGAGACGGACATGATTCAGCGGAGAGGGAAAAAGACGTAATAGGACTCGCTTGCATGGCAAATAAGAAAGCAGCATTGCTCAATCGACTCAAAGAGCACTTTGAATCCGATCCCGCCACGTTGCCAGTCATTCGTCAGGACGTCGCGATTTACGAACGCCCCAACATGCATTTAGCGATCGAAGAACTGCTGGGTGACGGCGGGGCGGAGTTGGTGGGCGTCGTTGACCTCGACTACGAAGTGACGCTGGCAAGAATCTCGAGGCAGTCCTCAGCGAAGGAATTTGATGAAGGCCCAGTTGAGTATTTTGATGTCCCAGTGGCTGGCGGGCGCAAGCTCGCTTGCGTGAAAAAAGGGATCTACTTGTTTGCGGACGAAGGCTCAAAGTGCGCGCTGCTCGTCGGCGAAGAAAGGTACGGCCATCCGCCGAAATTGAAAGTGGAGGTGATGGCGTCCCAGCGTGAAGTCTCGGAAGGATTCCTACGCAAGTTGATTGCGAAGACCCGTCAGGGTAAGGCGTACCGGGGGCACGTTCTATCCATCGAACGCGACTGCTACGGCGGCGTCAGCATTAACTTTCACTCGTTGCCGAAGATCGAGCGAGAGAGAGTCATCCTTCCAGAGAAAGTTCTGCAGACAGTCGAACGGCACACCATCGACTTCAGTCAGAACGTCAAGCGATTGCGGGCGGCCGGGCGGCACCTAAAACGAGGCATCCTCTTGCATGGCAAACCGGGAACCGGCAAGACACTGTCGGCAATGTACCTCGTGTCGAAGATGCCCAAGCGAACGGTGCTGCTGATGACGGGCGCAGCCATTGGCTCGATCGAAACCGCGTGCTCTCTCGCCCGCATGCTCCAGCCAGCCACCGTAATCCTGGAAGACGTTGATCTCATTGGCACACAGCGCAGTTTTCAAACTGTCGACGCCAACGCTCTTCTCTTCGAGCTATTGAACCAGATGGATGGACTGGCCGAGGACGTGGATGTGCTGTTCGTCCTGACAACCAACCGTCCGGATATTCTCGAGCCGGCTCTTGCGGCTCGACCAGGCAGAATTGATCAGGCGATTGAGATCCCTTTGCCGGACGACGAATGCCGACAACGGCTGATCGATCTGTATGGCCAAGGCTTGCAGCTCGAGCTCGGCGAGACGACGGCGTTGGTTGAGAAGACGGCGGGAGCGAGCGCCGCCTTCATTCGAGAGTTGTTGCGTAGAGCGGCCGTCTTCGCGGCGGTGACTGACCAGTCAAACGAGATTGTCGTGCGGGATGAGCACGTCGAAGAGGCGCTTACGGAACTTCTGGTCACGGGGGGCGAGTTGACGAAGAGTCTGTTGGGAGCATCCGACGCCTCGGCGCAGGATGAATGAGCGCACTGACTCGCGCCCGGTCGACTTGTCGCGCCCATCGACAGCCGCGATCGGACCTGTCATCCTCTGACTGATGGACGACGAACGAATTTGCGCCCGGACCGAATTGGGGGACATGCGTTTCTCGGGCGTTCCGGCGTTGCCCCAGGCTACGATGGATTTGGCCTGCGGACAATATATGTGTCGTCAACTTCGCCGACGCCTGCTCACCATCCACCAGGACCCACGACGAACATGAACGCTCAACTCTGCCGAATCGCTCCCGTTGTTCTCCTGACCTTTGTTTTCATCGCGGCCGGCCAGTCTTCGGCGCGGGAGCGGTGGACTCCCCAACAGGCAAATGCGTGGCATGCGCGGCAACCGTGGTTGGTGGGATGCAATTTCAATCCGAGCACCGCAATCAATCAACTCGAGATGTGGCAGGCGGACACGTTCGATCCGGAGACGATCGATCGGGAGCTGAAGTGGGCCGCCGACCTCGGCTTCAACAGCGTGCGCGTCTACCTCCACAACCTGCCGTGGCGGGAGGACCGGGACGGGTTCGTCAAGCGGATTGAGCGGTTCCTCACCATCGCCGACAAGCATGGTGTCGGCGTGATGCTGGTGCCGCTCGACGGCGTTTGGGACCCGCAACCCAAGTCGGGCAAGCAGCGCGAGCCGCGCCCCCACGTTCACAATTCAGGTTGGTTGCAGGCTCCCGGAGCCGCGATTCTCGGCGATCCCAAACGGCACGACGAACTGCGGCCATACATCACTGGCTTGATCCGCCACTTCCGCAAGGACCCCCGCATCCACTCTTGGGATCTGTTCAACGAACCAGACAATTCCAACGTCAACTCGTACGGCGAGCGGGGTGCGAAGACCGAGCTGCCGAACAAGGCCCGGATGGCTACGCAGCTGCTAAAGAAAGTTTTTGTCTGGGCCCGTGAGGCGGATCCAACGCAACCACTCACCGCCGCAGTCTGGCTGGGACCTTGGCCCGATCACGACAAGCTCGCCCCGATCGAAAAGGTGATGCTGGAGGAGTCGGACGTGATCAGCTTTCACAACTACGGCGGTCTTTCCCACGTGCGCCCGCGCGTCGAGCAGCTCCGTCGCTACGGCCGCCCGATACTCTGCACCGAATACATGGCTCGGCCCAACGGCAGCCGTTTCGACCCGCTGCTCGGCTACTTCAAGCAACAGAAGGTGGCCGCGTACAACTGGGGTTTTGTCGCCGGCAAGACGCAAACCAACTACCCCTGGGATTCGTGGCGCAGGAAATACACGGCCGAACCCGAAGTCTGGTTCCACGAGATTCTCCGCCGTGACGGAACGCCTTACGACGCCAAGGAAGTCGATTACATCAAACGCGTCACCGGCGGCCGCCGCGAGTGAGCGCGTGGACTGAATCTCTGTGAGAACGAGAACGGAGATGACGGGTACGACACGCTCGCAATGAATGCTCGCGCCGTACTCCTGGAACGCGGTACTCCTGGAGCTCTGTCCAGGCGCAGTTGACGAAGGATGGTTGTTGGCGTGGGCTTGTTAGGCCTGCTGCTACGAACCGGCGGCTACTCCTGGGCGGAATCGTCGGCAGTCCGCTCTCTAGGTTGTCGCGCCGAGATCGCCTTTCTTTCCACTCTTTCGGATTCCGTCCCCGAATCGTGGTGTTCACTCAGCATGCGGATGCGAGCTTGCGTGTCGGGCGGGATGCAGAATGCTTCAGACATCATCCACCTCATCTGTTAGCAGTTCCATTGCCACTCTTCCATGCACAGTGCTTGCCACGACTGCTGCAAAGGACATGCCACGACCCGTTCTTGGCGGCGATGATCAGCAGCGCCAGCAATGACATCATCCGCCCTGCAGGTGATGAGTTGGGCTGTCACATCGATCGCAACGCTCTTTGCATTTGGTAGAGTTGCGTTGAGGATTCGAGAATTCTCTTGGTCGATTCGAGCCGCCAAGGAGGGCGGACGTTCAGCGGTGGCTCGCTTCCGCGACGCGGATAATTAAGAGATTGCACTCAGGGTTTCGGCGGGACTGCGGCTAAAATGTGCGCCACCGTGCATCCGCGACCGCGCTCGACCGCACTGACCCGAAGGGCAGCCATGACGCCATGAGCACGATTTCTTTTCGCTCCAACACCGCGCCGACCATCGGAGTCGAGCTGGAACTCGCTTTGGTCGATGCGAAGACCTTCGCATTGTCGAATTCGATTGAGCGCGTGTTGCCGCTCGTTCCGAGTGAACTGCTGAGCAGCATCAAGCCGGAACTGATGCAGTCGTACATTGAAATCAACACGGACGTGTGTGTTTCAGTCGGCGACGCGGATCGCGACTTGACCGCCAAACTGCGATGCGTCGAAGAGATCGCCGATCAGCTCGACTTGCGGTTGTACTGGACCGGCACGCATCCTTTTTCACTTTGGCGAGATCAAAAAGTAACTCCGAACGAGCGTTACGCTGAACTGATCAACCTACTGCAGGACATGGCCCGGCAACTCGTCTGTTTCGGGCTGCACGTTCATGTCGGCGTCGATTCGGGTGACAAGGCGGTGATGATCTGCGATCGGATCATGCGTTACTTGCCGGTTCTTCTCGCGCTGAGTTGCAATAGTCCGTGGTGGGAGAGCCGTGTTTCCGGCTTGCACTCTCACCGAGCGAAGATCATGGAGGGACTCTCGACGGCCGGCTTGCCGCCATTGATGCGGAACTGGAGTGAATACGTGTGGCTCGTAACGCATCTGGTCGAGACGGGCTTCATCAACACGATTCGCGAGATTTGGTGGGACGTGCGTCCGCACCACAATTTCGGAACGGTCGAAGTTCGGATGTGCGACATGCCAGGCAATCTGGACGACAGTTTGGCGATAGCAGCGCTGGTCCAGTGCCTCGTGAAAGCTCTGTCCGATGAGATCGATCAAGGAACATATCAGCACGACTGTCACCCGATGATGGTCCGCCAAAACAAATGGCGCGCCAGCCGCTTTGGCCTCGAGGCCGAGTTGGTCGATCCATTCACTTGTGCGCCGCATCCCGTCCGCGACACCGTTTTTGAATTGGTCGACAAGCTCCGACCGATTTCTCAAGAGCTGGATTGCTCTATCTATCTCGACCGAGTCGCCCAACTGGCGAGCGGGAAGAGCTGGGCGGCTCGTCAGCTTCGTGCGCTGCAAGAGACGAACGATCCAGTCGAGACAGTTCGGCGCTTCTGTGATTTGTCCCGCGTGCGCTCGAAAGATCCGTAGACGGCAGCTTTGTATCGACGCTTTGGAATGACTAATGACGAACGACTAATGACTAGAGGCGGTTTCAAAACCTTGTACGATGGCCTTGGAAGGCCGCTGCTGTGAACATGTTCTATACACCTAAATCCCGATCCATGCGATACTTCGGCTCATTGACGGGCGAAGGATCGTCCGTCGTCGAGGCACGGACGCACGGAGGTTGCCATGGATGGGTTTGCTCGC
>JASMLW010000172.1 GCA_030748485.1 Pirellulaceae bacterium | reverse complement strand
TTGGTGGCGGTGCTGCGAACCGGCCGGCAGATCGATGACATCTCCGCTGCGAAAGGTAACTCTCTCCCCGGCGACATCGACGATAATCTCACCGTCCAAGACATATCCTTGGTGGCCTTGAGTGCACCAATCCGGCTCTTGGAATTCGACGCCAAATTCCAACAGGCGGAATTTTCGGTCCGCGGTACAGTATGATTTTTCGCGGAGGCCCGCCGCCAGTTGAACCCATGGGAGACTGACGAGCGGGAAGGAGAACGGTGGCGAGTTGTCCGACATGCCCTGAGCTTCTTCTATCAACGGTGAACTTCCTCAGCAAGCATTGTGTCTGCTGGTGCATCGCAGGCGAACTCTCGTCCGCCGCTCCCGCTAAGGTATCGAATTCGTCGGTATCGAATTCGTCGAGGTCGACTATGCCGCCAACGCTCGAGAACATTGTCCCTTGGGGCCGATCGTTTGACGAGTATCAACGCATGTTCTCGCTCGACTCCAACGACCTGCGGGGGAGTATTCTCGGGTTCGCTGACGGGCCGGCTAGTTTCAACGCCGAGCTGACCGAGATGGGGAAGTCGGTCGTTTCCTTCGATCCGATCTACCAATTCACGGCGGCGGAAATCGGCTCGCGCATCGAAGCGGTCGCCCCCCGGATGATCGACTACGCCGCCCAGCACGCCGATGAGTTCGTCTGGACGAGCCGCCTGCCCGACGTCACAACACTCGCCAAACAAAGGCGGCAGGCGATGAGCCGGTTTCTGGATGACTTTGCGGACGGGCTTGACGCGGGCCGCTACGTCGCCGCGGAAGTGGCAGTGCCACTCACAAAGCGAGCTGCCGCTCGGTGGGCATTCGCCCGCTCCCGTTGGTCGCTGGAGTCGATTGAGCGAAATCCCAGATCCCCAACGCCACAAGTGGCAGTGCCACTCACAGAGCGAGCTGCCGCTCGGTCTTCCTTCGCCCGCTCCCGTTGGTCGCTGGAATCGAGCGAGTCAAGGTCCAAATCCCCTACGCCACAAGTGCCGAACCTCCCGTTTGCCGACCGCCAATTCGATCTCACAGTCTGCTCCCACTTTCTGTTCCTCTACAGTCAACAACTCAGCCTGCAATTTCACGTCGCTGCAATTGAGGAGTTGCTGCGAGTCGCCAAGGAAGTGCGGATCTTTCCGCTGCTGCAGCTCGACTCGCAAAAGTCTCCGTACGTTGAGCCGATCACGGCGACGTTTCGGCAAGCGGGGCGGACCGTCGAACACGTCGTCGTCGACTACGAATTCCAACGAGGCGCCAATCAGATGATGAGAATCCAATAGGCTCCCCGTTGATAAAGTCGCGTTGATAAAGTTGCGTTGATGAAGCGATGAAGTATTGAGTAGCCTGAACGGTTGTTGTGTTGAGAAAGGATGATGATGAACCAACTTGCTCCCGCCTTTCCGGCTGGGTCGTTGGCGGACGTTGCCGATTACTCACCAGGATTGAAGGATCGCCTGATCGAAGAAGTGGCCGCGGCCCCCAATCACCTCCGCCGAACTCTCGAGGGTCTGGATGAGGCTGAGTTGGATACGCAATACAAGAACTGGACGGCTCGACAGATTGTCCATCACCTGGCCGACAGCCACGTTCACGTATACATCCGCTTCAAGTGGACGCTCACTGAAGAAACGCCGCTGATCAAGGCCTATGACGAAGCCGATTGGGTTCTGTTGGAGGATTGCCAGTCGGGCCCGATTGAGCCATCTCTCGCGTTGCTCGACGGCCTCCACTGCAAGTGGACTCAGGTTCTCCGATCGATGAGCGAGCAGCAATTCGGGCGGGCCTTCGACCATCCGCAATCGGGTGAACGGGTCACGTTGTGGACGGCGCTGAACTACTATCCCTGGCACGCTCGACACCACACGGCTCAAATCGAGTGGTTGCGGAAACGGCGCGACGCGTCTTCCACATGAGCGCCTGGCAGAATGCAATTGACGACGCTCCCGTCCCACCGGCGGAGATCCGCGAGCTGGACCGCCGTCTCGCCGCCAGCCTCGCGCACAAGGTGACGAATAGAGGTTGAGTTCGCGCGAACCGCGGACACCCGCTACAATGGTTGGCCAGTCGACAGGAGTAACCATGCTCAGCGTACTTGGCAGTTCGAGTCAGACACACCAAGGCGTCGCCCGCCGGGAGATGCTCCGCGCGTGCGGAGCCGGCATGTTGGGCATGAGTCTGCCTCGAGTGCTGGCGGCCGAGGAGCTGTCACCCGTGCGCGAGGCGCGGGCCAAGTCCGTCTTGTTCGTATTCCTCTACGGCGGTCCGAGCCAACTCGAGACGTTCGACATGAAGCCGGACGCTCCGAGCCACATCCGCGGGCCCTTCCAACCCATCACAGCGCGGACGCCGGGGCTGCGTATTTGCGAACACCTGCCTCGATTGGCCGACTGTTCGAACAAGTACGCGGTCGTCCGCACGGTGAACCATCCGCAGAACGATCACAACGGCACTCACTTCATACAAACGGGCCGGCCGCTGCCACCGGCAGACCGCGGTTCGGCGAACGTCGCGGCGACGGACAAAGACTGGCCGGCGATTGGATCGGTCGTTTCGTATCTCGACAGCCAAACCCGCCCCACCTCAAAAGATCGCTTCCCGCCGTTCTTCTACTTGCCGCGGAGACTCGGACACTTCGCCGGCTACGACATCAACGGCCAATACGGCGGCTGGCTCGGGAAGCCGTGGAGTCCCGTCGCCACACGTATCGAGAAACGAAACCCGCTGGACAACCCGTTCTTCCGCGACTGCACCGACGATGAACTCGACTTCCGCATCGATGGGCTGGAAGCATTGCCGACTGTGACCTTGGACCGTCTTAACAGGCGGCATCGGCTATTGAAGCAGTTCGATGCGCAGCGGCAATTGCTCGAAGCGGCGCCAGGCGTACGCAACCTGAATGCGCAGCGGCAACGAGCGATCAGTCTGCTCAACTCGCCCGATGTCGCCCAAGCGTTCGATCTACGCCGTGAGCCGGCGAAGTTGCGTGACCGATACGGTCGCAATCTCTTCGGACAATCGCTGCTGATGGCGAGGCGGTTGATCGACGCGGGAACGCGATTCGTCACGGTCGCTTGGGACATGACCGTCCGCGGCGACGACCGCACCAGCTGGGACAGTCACCGCGAGCTGACGCGCGTCATGAAGGATCACTTGCTGCCCGTATTGGATCGCGGCCTGCCGGCGCTGCTCGCAGATATGTCGAGCACCGGATTGCTTGACGAAACGCTCGTCTTCGTCGCCGGCGAGATGGGACGGACGCCGAGTTTTGCGAATCGCGGATCGGCGGACGGCCGCGACCATTGGAGTTATTGTTTCCCCTGCCTCTTCGCTGGAGCGGGGGCGCGGGGCGGGGCGCTCTACGGAGAATCCGACAAGCACGCGGCGTATCCCACCAGCGACCCGGTGTCGCCGGCGGACTTGGCCGCGACCATCTACGAATCGCTAGGGATTTCCCCGGACCTCCGCATTCGCAACTCCCAAGGCCAGCCTGCACCGCTTGTCGAAGACGGCCGCCCCCTCCGCGACCTCTTTACCTGAGGCTTTCATGTGAATCCTCCATACCTCAGCCCAAGCGGGACCGATCACCGTCAAACGACTTACCGAGAACTTCGTATGAGATTCCACTTCATCGTCGCGCTGTGTTGGCTCTGTCTCGCAAACTGGGCCATTGGTCAGCAACCCCTTGAGCCGAAGGCGTTCGCCGAATTTCCCCCGCGATCGCAGCAGTACTTGCAGCGATTACACGGCAAGCAAGCGGCGGCAGCGCCGGGCGAGCTTGCGTTCCGCGACGATTTCCCCGGCGGATTCGCCGCCTGGCAGCGCGCCGCTCGAAAGCAATTGACCGCATTGCTCGGTATCGACCAAATCCGCCGCGCCGCGCGCGGACACCAGCCGACAGTCGCGCTGGGCGAACCGATTGTCGAAGCAGGCTACACTCGGCAACTCGGCCGGATGGAAACTGAACCGGGAGTGAAGATTCCTTTCTGGCTCCTGCGTCCGCAGCGGAAAGCATCGTCGCCGACGCCGCTCGTGATCTGCGCGCACGGTCACGATGCGGACGGTTGGAACACGTACGCGGGTGTCTATCGCGACGATCAGCATCGCAGCAAGACGCTGGCCAAAGACGGCGACCCGGCCGTGCAAGCCGTCCGCCGGGGCTACATCGCCATCGCGCCGGCGACGCGGGGGCTGGCGGCGGTGACTCAGATTCCCGACCTCAAGAACCGTCACGGCAATCGACCGTGCCGAGCGCAGCTGATTCACTGCTTGTTGGCGGGGCGGACGGCCGTCGGAGAACGCGTGTGGGACTCGCAGAGAATCCTCGACTGGGCGGTCGCCGATTTGGACGGCGTCGATCCGCAACGGATCGCCTTTCTCGGCAACTCTGGAGGCGGCGTCTTGACTGTTTACATGGCGGCGTTGGACGAGCGGATTTCGGTCGCCGTACCGAGTTGTTCTTTCACGTCGTACACCAGCCGGACCGGTTTCGTCTTTCATTGCGACTGTTGCCTGGTGCCGGGCGCACAGCCGTTGCTCGGTGACATGGCCGATATCGGAGCGCTGGCCGCACCCCGTCCGCTACTAGCCGTCCACGGTCGAAAGGACGGACTCCATTCGTTCGCCGACGTCGAGCGAGCGATGGCGCGGGTGGCGACCATCTATCGCGCCGCCAAGGCGGCCGACCGTTTTGGCCATCGTTGGGGAAGTGAAGGGCACAAGTTCTACCCGAAACTAATGTGGCCCTTCATCGAAGCCGAACTGGCGAAGTAGACAGCCGGTTCGCCTCGCCGCAACGCCACATGGTACGATGTCAATCACATCACTTGGTGCCATTCTGCGCGTGGACGTCGTCGATGACTCGATTCAACTCCCCGCTAGCCGCGATAATCTCAATGGCGTTCGTCGTCGCCGGCTCGGTCCGCGCTGACCAACCATCCGCCATTGGGTACAACCGCGACGTCCGGCCGATCCTGGCCGACAACTGTTTCCGTTGCCACGGCGTTGACGAAGCGACACGTGAGGCGGATCTGCGGCTCGACGATCGCGACAGCGCTGTGATGGAACGCGACGGCAGCCGCGCGATCGCGCCCGGACAACCCGATCGCAGCTCGTTGTTGCGTCGCGTCTTGTCGAGCGACGATGACGAACGAATGCCTCCCCACGACGACGGCGAGCGACTGAAGCCGGCCGAAGTCGAGACGTTGCGGCGGTGGATTGCGGCGGGTGCAAAGTACGAAGTCCACTGGGCCTTCGTTCCGCCCCGACGGCCTGCTCCGCCGCATGTCAAGAATCGGCGCTGGCCGAAGAACCCTATCGATCAGTTCGTACTGGCGAGGCTTGAAGCCGCCGGACTGCGTCCGAACGGCCGCGCCGATCCGGCGGCGCTGATCCGGCGAGCCTCACTGCACGTCAACGGCCTGCCGCCCACGATTGGTGAGGTCGACGCGTTTCAGCGCGCCGACAGTGACGAAGTGCGCGGGACCGAAGCCTACGCTCGGCTTATCGACCGGCTGCTCGCCTCGCCCCGATTCGGCGAGCACCTTGCTCGCAGCTGGTTAGACGCGGCCCGCTACGCCGACACGAACGGATACTTCACCGACAACGATCGCACGATGTGGCCGTGGCGAGATTGGGTGATCGACGCGCTCAACCAGAACATGCCTTTTGATCGATTCACCGTCGAGCAGTTGGCTGGCGACCTGCTGCCCGGAGCTACGCTGCAACAGCGGATTGCCACCGGGTTCAATCGCAACCACATGGTCAACAACGAAACGGGAATCATCGAAGAAGAGTTTCGAGTGGAATACGTGATCGACCGAGTCGACACGACGGCGACCGTCTGGCTGGGACTGACGATGGGTTGCGCGCGTTGCCACGATCACAAGTACGACCCGATCTCGCGTCGCGAGTTCTATCAGTTCTTCGCCTTCTTCAACAATGTTCCAGAACGCGGGTTGAGCGGCAGCAGCGGAAACGCCGCCCCCTTCCTGCAGACGCCGGCGCCCGAACAGCAAGCCCTGCTGAAACAACTCGCACAGGACATCAGCTCGGCGAAACGCGACTTCGCGACAATCGACAAGGAGCTCGACATCGCACAAACGGCCTGGGAGGCGAACGCCGTTGACGGATTGCCGGCGGCTCCCTCGAACGGTCTGGTCGCGCACCAAAATCTCGACGCCCTGTCCGGTTTGGAGATCCGGGGCGGTCAGGTCACGACGACGACGGGCCTGCTGAAGAACGCGGCGAAGTTTGGCGGCGACGCGGCAATTCAGGTTTCGACCGATGTCAACTTCGAACGCGACGACAGCTTCTCATTCGGCGCTTGGATCAATCCGCAAGGATCCGGCTGCGTCATTTCGAAGATGGACGACGTCAACGACATGCGGGGCTTCGACTTGATCCTCCGCAAGAACAAGGCGATTGTAAACGTCGTCCACAGATGGAATCGCGATGCGTTGCGGGTGGCGACGGTCTCGACGGTCGCGCGCAAATGGCAGCACATCATGGTGACGTACGACGGGTCGAGCCGAGCGGACGGCGTCAGCATTTACATCGATGGGCGGCGACGGGCCGTGGACACCGACCTCGACCGGCTGACGGGCTCGATTCGAAACGAACAGCCCGTGCGAATCGGACGGCGAAAGTCGAGCGCGTCGTACACCGGCCTGGTCGACGATGTGCGAATCTACAACCGAGTGCTGAACGAGGACGAAGTCGCTCAGCTGGCGTCGCGCCAGTTAGTGGAGGGCATTGTCGCCCGGCCTCGCGAACAACGGAGTGATCAGCAGAAGAAGATGTTGCGAGATTGGTTCGTCGACAACCTCGCCAACCGAGTCCAGCGGGAGGCTATCGCCAAACTGCAGCGACTGGAGCAGCGTCGACGCGATGCACTTAGTCGCATTCCGACCAGTATGGTGATGCGGGAGCAGGCCGAGCCGCGGCGGACGCACATGTTGACTCGAGGCCAATACGATCAGCCGGGCGAGCCCGTTGTGGCCGGCTTCCCACAGTTCTTTAGTCCGCCACCCGGGAAACCGAGCATCGCGACGCAGGCGCCACTGAATCGGCTCGATCTCGCCAACTGGATTCTGCGGCCGGACCACCCGTTGACGGCGCGGGTCGCCGCCAACCGATTGTGGCAGCACGTATTCGGCCACGGCGTTGTCGCCACGGTGGACGACGTGGGCACCCAGGGAGCCATGCCCAGCCACCCCGAATTGCTCGATTGGCTGGCGGTCGAGCTGGTTGAACACGATTGGGATATCAAGCACCTGCTTCGCCTGATGCTGACGTCGGCGACGTTTCAGCAGTCGGCTCAATGCACTGATCAGCGCCGCACCGCCGATCGCAACAACCGGCTATTGAGCCGCGGACCCAGCCGCCGGTTGTCGGCTGAAGCCGTGCGAGACAACGCGCTGGCCGTCAGCGGTTTGCTGGTCGAACGGACCGGTGGACCCAGCGTGATGCCGTATCAACCGGCCGGTTTGTGGAAAGATGTGACCTACGACAGCAACCGGGGCTACGACCGCGAGGGCGGAGCTTCGCTCTACCGCCGCAGCCTTTACACATTTTGGAAACGTCAGGCCCCGCCGCCCAACATGCTCGTCTTTGACGCCCCGACGCGGGAGACGTGCGCCGTGGAGCGATCGCAAACAAACACGCCGCTACAAGCGCTCGTGCTGATGAATGATCCGACCTTTGTCGAAGCGGCGCGCAAATTGGCCGCACGCGCCTTGCGAACGGGTGGGCTCAAGGCTGAGCAACGAGCTGCGTTCGCGTTCCGCGCCGCCACTTCCCGCCGGCCGGACGAGGAAGAACTGTCGATCTTGCTGAGTGCGTTCCAAGAACAGCAGCGCGCCTTCGCTGCTGATTCGGCGGACGCGAAACGATTGCTACAGGTGGGAGAATCGCCGATCGACAGCTCACTCGATGTGATTGACTTGGCGTCGTGGACAATTGTCGCCAGCATGATCCTCAGTCTCGACGAGACGATATCGTCGCCCTAGCTGTTTGAGGAACACGAGATGAAACAACTCGTCCAGACAAACTCGTCAGTCGGCAGTCGGCGCCTGTTTCTGGCCAGCGCCGCCGGCTCGGCCGCGTTGGGCGCGTTGATGAACGACGAACTCCGCGGCGGCCAGCTCCATCACGCCGCTCGCGCGAAACGCATCGTCTACATGTTCATGCACGGCGGCCCGTCGCAGATGGACTTGTTCGACTACAAACCGCAACTCGACAAGCGTCGCGGGGCCGAGCTGCCCGATTCAGTCCGCATGAACCAGAGACTGACGGGCATGACGGCCAACCAAGCCTCATTCCCAGTCACGCCTTCCGCCTTTCGATTCACCCAGCGCGGCCAGGCGGGGATGTGGATGAGCGAATTGCTGCCGAAACTTGGTGGTGTGGCGGACCGCCTGTGTGTAATTCGATCAATGCACACCGAGGCAATCAATCACGATCCGGCGGTCACCTACTTGCAGACCGGCCACCAGCAGCCGGGTCGTCCGAGCATGGGCGCGTGGCTCAGCTATGGACTGGGCTCCGCCAACCGCAACCTGCCCACATTCGTCGTGCTGCTTTCCAGAGGAAGCGCGGCGCGTCCAGACGACCCTCTGCACACCCGGCTGTGGGGTTCGGCCTTCTTGCCGTCGAGCCACCAGGGCGTCAGTTTCCGGGCCGACGGCGACCCGGTCTTGTTTCTCTCCGATCCGCCAGGCGTCACTCCCACGACGCGTCGCAGAATGCTCGACGGCTTGAGGAAACTGAATGAACGCCGATTCGCCGCCACGCGCGACCCGGAAATCACGACGCGCATCGAACAATTCGAATTGGCTCACCGCATGCAGATGGCCGTGCCCGACCTAACCGATCTGAGCGACGAGCCGGAGCGAACTTTCGCATCCTACGGCCCCGATTCCAAGACGCCCGGGAGCTTCGCCGCCAACTGCATTCTGGCTCGACGCATGATCGAGCGCGACGTGCGATTCGTCCAGCTCTACCATCGCGGCTGGGACCAGCACTACAATCTGCCCACCGATCTGCGACTCCAGTGCCGTGACGTCGATCAACCGTGCGCCGCCTTCATCCGCGACCTCGAACAGCGCGGACTGCTGGACGAGACGTTGATTGTCTGGTGCGGCGAGTTTGGCCGCACGATCTACAGTCAAGGCAAACTGGAGCAGGACAACTACGGACGTGATCACCACGGTCGATGCTTTTCCGCGTGGCTCGCCGGTGGCGGCGTCCGAGCGGGCGCGACCTTCGGAGCCACCGACGACTTCTCATACAACGTGGTCGAGAACCCCGTGCACGTGCACGATCTTAACGCCACGATCCTGCACTGCCTGGGCGTCGACCACACGCGTTTGACGTTCAAGCACAAAGGGCGCCAATTCAGGATCACCGACGTTCATGGCTCGGTCGTCAAAGAAGTCATGGGTTGATCCGTCGAATCGAATCGTCGAGACCTGGCGAATGGAACGTCGATTGTCGCGACTTCGTCGCGAAGTCCATGTACGATGGCCATGTACGATGGCCTTCCGAGGCCGTCGAATGCGGGTTAACCCAGAATCGATCGCGAGATTCGTGCTCAGCGCGGCTTCGCGCTGATGGATCTATACAGCTGCTGCCCCTTGCTGGCGCGGCGGGCTGGTGTCGCGAAGT